>CAXUBX010000098.1:0-10967 GCA_964249405.1 uncultured Acetobacteraceae bacterium
CGAGCAGTCCGACCTTGCCCCGCAGCTCCCCGAGCTGCTCCGGATTGTGCAGCACCCGCGACGCGGTGCTGGTCCAACCCTCCCGCTCGATCAGCGCGTCCAGCCGCTCCCTGGCCAGCTTGGGATCGCGGTAGGCGCCGCGCAGATAGCTCTCCAGCGACTTCCGCTCGCGTTGAGCGGCCTGATCCCGCGCGACCTTCGCGGCCGCGCTGGCGGCGTCCAAGCCGCGCCCTAGGCTGTCCCGCCCATCCGGCCGGACGAACGGCGCCAGCAACCACTCTTCGGACTCTTGCCGCGGTCCCGGTCGCGATGACGGCTTCGGCTGTTCCGTATGAGCGGCTGTCCGTTCCCGCCTCTGTCCCGGGCGCTCCGGCCTGGTCTCTTGCGTCGTCTCCGATCGCGGCCGCAGCGCCGCCGGCAGCTCGTCCGCTATCGCCCAAGCGACCGACGCCGCCTTCACTTCGCCACGCGCCATCTGTCGCGCCAGCTGGTGGACATCGCGCGCCGTCTCGCGCGCCACGAACACCTGCGCGCTTTCCCGCTGGCGGGTCAGCGCCACGTAGCTCGCCGCCGCCCGCCAGTGCTCCGTGTGGTAGAGGTAGGTGTGGTCCAGGGTCTTGCCCTGCCCCTTGTAGATCGTCCCCGCATAGCCGTGCCGGAAGCCCTGGAACTCGGCTGCCGACCAGCTGACCTCGCGTCCCTCGCCGCCGGCCCCGTCCAGCACCGCCCGCATCTCGCCCGTCTGGGCATCGAGCCCGGTGATGGTGCCGACATTGCCGTTGTAGATCCGCGCCCGCTTGTCGGTATCCGTGAACTGCACCCGGTCGCCGACCGCGAAGGCCGCTACCCCGTGCTTGGTCTCGAGCGCGAAGTCCGGGCTGCCCAGCTCGCCGCGATCGCGCCGCACCTGCCGCAGCTCGGCGTTGAGCGCGTCCACGTCACGGTTGGTGTAGGCGAACACGAACCGCGTCGCGTCCGGCTCCGCCGCTGTGTCCCGCATCCACGCCGCCACCAGCGCCGCCCGCGCCTCGCCCTGCTCCGCCGTCCAGATGATCGCCCCGGCCTGGTCGTAGGCCGCCACGGCCTCCCCAAACCGGCCCTCCGCCAGGTCGCGCGCCGCCTGCCGCTGCCAGTCCACCCGTTGCCGGGTGACCTCACTGATCTCAGCCGACCCATGCCTCTGCCGCAGCTCGGTGAACAGCCCGCCGCGCTCGATGCTCGCCAACTGCCGGTCGTCGCCGGCGAGGATCACCTTGGCGCCGCTCGCCCGCGCTTCCGCGAGCAGCTCGCCCGTCACCCGGCTGTCCAGCATCGCCGCCTCGTCGACGATGACCACCGTCCCGCGGTCCCAGCGCGTGCGCCCGTTCTTCAGCCTGAACAGCTCGGCATGGACGGTGCCCGCCTCCGAGAACCCATCCGCCTTGAGGTCCTGCGCCACCGCGTTGGTGGGGGCGAGACCGACCACCCGGTGGCCGTCCCGCTCGTGCGCCTCGCGCACCGCCGCCAGCGTGTAGCTCTTCCCCGTCCCCGCCCTGCCTTCGATGATCGTCAGGCCGCCATCCGCCGCGACCGCGTGGTCGAACGCCGCGCGCTGATCCGGCCGCAGGCTGCGGGATGCCGTTGCCGCATTTACGGATCGCGCTGAGACGCTGCAATGATGCCGAGCCGCGGCAACCGCCTGCGCGTCCGCGAGTGCCGCCTCCTCCTGCACCCGCACCTGCCTTGTCGTGAACCGGCCCGCCTCCTCGCCCGTCTCGCGCTCGTGCAGCGCCAGCACGTCCGGGTTCTTGAGAACCGCCCCCTTCGTGCCGGCGATCTCTTCCGGCGCGAGGTGCTTGCGGAGGAACCGGTCGAGATCGCGCTCGGTGAAGGTTGCGTTGTTCCGCGTCAGCGCCGCTAGCACCCGCTCCGGGTCGCGCGCCGCGTCCTCGTTCGCCGTGCGCAGCGTTTCGGCACGTTCTCCGGCCGTGGAGCCTGCCTTCCGCATCCGCACGGGCCCGATGTGCTCGCCCGCGTGCGGCGCCGTTGGGTCCACGCCGATATCGAACCCATGCTCCCGGAAGTAGCGCTCTTGGTGCGCGCGCCACAGCTCGCCCCAGGCTTCCGCGTCCGTGACGTAGGCGCGGGTGCCGGCCTGCCGGACTATCGGGTTCAGATCCCGTGCCTTCTTCGCGGCGAACCCCTCGCCTTCCACGCGGCGCGTCGTGATCAGCAGATGCGCGTGCCAGTTCGCGCGCTCGCTCTCGTCGCCGGCTTCGTGCGGCGCGTGCACGTCGAGCTGCACCGCCAGGCCCTTCGATACGAAATGCGTCTGGGCGAACTCGCGGGCGAGCGCGATCCGGTCCTCCGCCGACAGCTCCGCGTTCGCCGGCAACGCGAGCACGATCTCGCGGGCGACCTGGGCATCCTTGCGTCGCTCTGCCGCTTCCGCACGGTTCCAAAGGACCGCGCAATCCCGCAACTGCTCGGACGCTCCTTCCGGCAGCAGCACCTCGTGGTGCTCAGGCGCGTCACGGTGCCGGAAGTAGAACAGCTCGCCCGTCCGCTCCACCTCGATCGCCTCGCGGGCGTTGTAGGCCGCCGAGCGCACAGCGCTGCCGCCCGTGCTGCGCGAGATGTAGCGGGCGCGGGCGAACTGGATGGCCACCGCCGCACTCTGAATCGGCTCCGGGCCCTTCGCAAGCCGCGTTCCGGAGGAATGCATATTGCGTCTGCACGATCTCCGCTCGCAGGGGCTCGCTGTGCAGAACCGGCGGCGCCGTCGTCGACCGGGCCGCGACCAGGGCCACGTCCTCGCCCGGCTACAAACCTCGGGAGACTCCATGAACCGCTACGCGCGCTATCACTGCGGCCTGGACTACAAAGGGAACCGGCACTGGCGCATGAAGACGAGCGTGGCTATGGGTTGCCACAGAACGCAGGTCATGCTGTTCCCCAAAGTCGTCGTGGCGGCGCGTTGTGGGCCTGCGCGTGAGGTCTGGCGGAACGGGCTGCACCGGCGGCGCTGGATCGCGATCGCGGCTCAGGTCCGCGCCCACCGCCGATCGTTCCTCACCACCCTGCCGCGATCACCTCTCGTGTCGCCGATCCAGGCACGGTTCGACTGAGCGGCGATCTGGCCCGTCGGGTGACAGGCCGGAAGACGTGTGCTCTTCCTTTCGAACACCGAATCGGAAGAGCCTCATGAAGACAGCGGACCTCATCGACCACGTGGCAGCCAAGGCGGGTCTGGAGAAGCCGGCCGCCAAGACCGCGGTCGATGCCGTGCTCGCTGCGATCGCAGAGGCCGCGAAGAAGGGCGAGGAGGTCAATCTCCCGGGCTTCGGGAAGTTTAAGGTCAAGGACGCCCCGGCTCGCCAGGGACGCAATCCATCCACAGGCGAGATCATCGAGATCGCCGCATCCCGCAAGATCGGCTTCGCGCCTGCGAAGCAGCTCAAGGACGCCCTCGCCGGCTGAAACGACGCCCTGACCGTCGAGGAACGAGATCAATGGCACGCCCGGCCAAGCCGACACGCGCAACGAAGGCTCCCGCGACCAAGCGCCCCCGCGGCCGCCCGCCTGGATCGAAGAACAAGGTCAAGGCGACGGCGAAAGCCAGTGCAGCGCCGACCAGAAGGACCGCCGCGCCGCGCCGGCAGGAGAAAGCCGCGCCCAAGCGCACCCTAGCCGTCTCACGTCCGCCCTTGGTCACGAAGGAAGAGCTGCGCGCCCAGGTAGCGAAGCTCGACCGCGCCAACGCGACGCTCCGGACGAAGAACCGGGAAGCCGGACGCGAGGCCAAGAAAGCGACAGCCCGGATCGAGGCGCTCGAGGCGCAGGTTGCGAAGCTCGAAAGAGCCGCGGTCCCCAAGGAGGCTCCGGCTCGGACGAGGGCAGCCCGGAGTAAGGCAGTCACGCCCGAGCCGAAGCCGGCAAGATCCACGCGCGGCAGAAGGGTGAGCGGCGAGCGGGATCCGGGTGGCTCGGTGCCCCCCGGGGTCGCTGTTCAGGAACCGGAACCGATGGACGCGGAAGCCGAGACTGCTCTCGAGAACATTGAAAAGCATCTCAGCGCGGACGAGACGAGCGTCGAGGGCGAAGAGTAATCACGGAAGCGGAAAGGTTCCGTTCGGTCTCTTTCCACCATCACGCCCGTGTGACATGCCCCGGGAGACATTCGAACGGGGGATCACCGATGGCCCGCTCCCTAGCCGAGCGCCTGCGTTCGCACGAGCAGCAGAAGGCCCGCCTCGCCGAGGCCGAGGCCAAGCTCAAGACCGCCGAGCGCAAGCAGCGCACGCGGCGGCTGATTGAGGCTGGTGGTCTGGTCGATAAGGCCGGCCTGCTCGACCTCGAGCCTAATGCCCTCTACGGCGCCCTGCTCTCGCTCCGCGACCAAGTCGACGCGGCGCAGCTCGCGAAGTGGACCGCGCTCGGCGGCCGCACCTTCGATCGCGAGGCCAAGGCGCATGAGGCCGGACGCGAGGCCTTCGTGCTGACCTTTCCGACTGCCCTGCCCCGTGATGCCGGCATCGCGCTCCGCGCGGCCGGCTTCCGGTTCAGCAAAGTGCTGCAGCACTGGGAAGGCCTTGCCCGTCCCGAGAATGCCGAGCAGCTCGCCGCGGCCCAAGGCGGTATCGCCCGTCGCATCGGAGCCCAAACTATCGCCGAGGCCGCAGAGTAGAGGGCCGGGTGTCCCGCTTCGATCACGAGCTCGGCCGCACCGCCTTCCGCCTCGTTCTCAAGCTCTGGCCGCTCTGGCTGTTCTGGTTCGCCTGGCACGAGGGCGAGGCGCTCTGGCGCTCCTATCTCGAGACCTTCCCCGACCGATCAACCGATACCTACCTTCTCGCCTATCGCGCCTGGCCGTCGGTGGCCCTCCTCGGCCCGGTGCTGTTCGCGATCGGCGGCGCCATCGCTTGGCGTGCCCGACTGACCACCCGCCTCATGGGCATCGCGGGGATCGTCGGCCTCTTGATCGCGGCAGTGCTGACGCTTTGGCCGGAGTGGACGCGCATCTCGACGTCCATCGCCCGGGACGGCCTTCCCACGACCGTGTTCGGCGATCTCGGCGCGGACGATGGCGCCTATCTCGGAGTGATCGTCACCGCCCTGGTCGGCTTCGGCATCAGCGTGCAGCTGCTGCGCGCCATGCCGTTCTTCGGGCAGGGCACAGGACGCGGACGCACCCTGCCCCGCGTTCGCGCCCGCTCGGACAATTTTGGCCATGCCGACTGGCTATCGATGCGGGACGCGCGCCGCCTGTTCCCCGGGCCGGATCCGGCGCATGGCGGCCTCGTCGTCGGCGAAGCCTACCGGGTCGACGAGGATCGCGTGGCCAAGCGCGCCTTCGATCCGACCGACCGGAGCACCTGGGGCCAGGGCGGCAAGGCGCCGCTGCTGGTCGATCCCTGCCGCTCCGGGTCCACCCACGCCCTGGTGTTCGCCGGCTCGGGCGGCTTCAAGACCACGTCCGTCGGCGTCCCCACCCTGCTCACCTGGACGGGCGCCGCCGTGGTGCTCGATCCGTCGCGCGAGCTGGGGCCGATGCTCGGCGGCTATCGGGAGGAGACGCTCGGCCAACAGGTCGCCGTGCTCGATCCGGCCGACGCGGGCGCCTGCGCCTTCAACGCGTTGGACTGGATCGACATCGCCTCCCCGCTCGCCGAGACCAACGTCGAGGCCGTGGTCGGCTGGATCTGCGGCGAAACGCCGCGCGGCCGCGTCACCTCCGGCGCCGAGTTCTTCCGCGAGAGCGGCAAGAGCCTCATCGCCTGCCTGCTCGCCGACATCCTCTGGGACCCGCGCCTCGCCCCGGAGGACAAGACGCTCCGCACCCTGCGCCAGCGCCTGTCGACGCCCGAAAGCGAGATCCGCGGACTGCTCGACACGATTCACACCGGATCGGCGAGCCCGATGGCGCGCGACCTCGCCGGCACCCTCAAGGACCTGGTCGCCGAGACCTTCTCCGGCGTCTACGCCAATGCCGGCAAGGAAACCCGCTGGCTCGCCGTCGCCGCCTATGCCGACCTGGTCTCCGGTTCGTCCTTCCGGACCCGGGACCTGACCCGCGGCAAGCTGACGGTGTTCGTGCAGGTGCCGTTGAAGACCCTGCAGGCCACGCCCGCGCTGGGCCGTGTCATCGTCGGCAGCCTGCTGAACGCCGCCTACGAGGCGGACGGCGCCGTGCAGAGCCGCATCCTGTTCCTGCTCGACGAGGTCGCGCGGCTCGGGCCGATGGGCATCCTCGAGCAGGCGCGCGATGCCGGCCGCAAATACGGCATCACCCTGCTGCTGCTCTACCAGTCGCTCGGCCAGCTCGCCGAGCAATGGGGCCGCGAGGGCAAGCAGGCCTGGTACGACAGCACGTCCTGGCGGCTCTATGCGGCCGTCCAGGACCCCGACACCGCCCGCGAGCTGTCGCAGCTCTGCGGCGAGCACGGCGTCGTCGCGACCGCGCTCGGCGACACCACCGGCAGCCAGGCGCGCCCGGGCCTCAGCCTCGCCTCCAACTCATCAGGCCGCTCGGAGAACCGCTCCGAGATCCAGCGCCGCCTGATCAAGCCGGACGAGCTGCTGCAGGACACCCGCGTCGACGAGGCCTTCGTGATCGTCCGCGGCGCCAGGCCGCTCCGCTGCGGCCGCGCCGTCTACTTCCGGCGGCCGGAATGGAAGGCGATCGTCAGCACCAATCGCTTCCACCGGGACGCCGCCGAGTGAAGGCGTCGCCGCTCGGCTGGCTGTTCCTCGTCATCTGCGGCCTGATCGCGCTCAGCGCGGCGCTCTCGTTGTTCCAGGCCTTCGCGTGGGTGATCGCGCCCGTCGCGATCGGCATTGCGGTCTGGCGGGTGCACCGGATTGCGAACGGGGCTCCCCTGCCCTCCTCCACGCCGCTCTCATTCTCGTTCCCTTGGACGCGCGCAGCGCCGCAACCTGTGCGGGAGCGTGCCCAGGCTCAGTCGAGGTCGGTCACGTCAACTCGGGCACCGCGACCGCTCGAGCAGGCGATGGCCGAGCTCGACGCTATGATCGGGCTCGACGGGGTCAAGAACGAGGTGCGCCGCCTTATCGATCTGCTGTGCGCCGACCAGGAGCGGGCGAAGCACGGCCAGCGTGCCGCGCCGCCGTCGCTCCATTGCGTGTTCCTGGGCAATCCGGGCACCGGCAAGACGACCGTCGCCCGGTTGATGGGCGAGATCCTGCACGGGTTCGGCTATCTCAAGCGCGGCCACCTGGTGGAGGCGGACCGGGCCACCCTGGTCGGCGGCTATGTCGGCCATACCGCCATCCAGGTGCGCGAGGTCGTGCAGCAGGCGACCGACGGCGTGCTGTTCATCGACGAGGCCTACAGCTTGGCGTCGCCCACCCACGGCGTCGGCCACGATTTCGGCCGCGAGGCGATCGATACCCTGCTGAAGCTGATGGAGGACCGTCGCGACCGGCTCTGCGTGGTGGTCGCCGGCTACACGGGCGAGATGCGGCGCTTCCTCGACAGCAATCCAGGGCTCCGCTCCCGCTTCACCCGCACCATCACCTTCGCCGACTTCACCGCCTCCGAGCTCGCGGAGATCTACCGAAAGGAGGTCGCGGCAGCGGGCTTCCGGATGGGCGCCGGCACGGTCGACGCGCTCGAGCTTGCCTGCCTCCGGATGAAGCGACAGGCGCCCTTCCAGTTCGGCAACGGACGCGCCATGCGCACGCTCTGGGAGCGCACCCGCGAGACGCAGGCCAGCCGCGTCATGCGACGCCCGGCCCGCACGCCGGAGATGCTGGCGACCGTCGAGGCGGTCGATATCGAGCGGGCCTTGGCCCGGGGCGAGGCCGCTTGAGCGTCGTCGCGGACGGACGGGCCTGGCTGGTCCGGCTCAAGGGAGCGCTGCCACTCGCTTGGCGGCATGACCCGGTATTTCGGTATTCCGTCATGGTCGGCGGCATCGCCCTGGCGATGCTCCTGCTCCGGGTCGCAAACGACGGTGGGCCACATGGTGTTGGCGGTCTGCCTCCCCCGGCTCAGCATTTATCTCCGGGGTCGCCCTCCTGAAGGCCTCGCTGGCGCAGCTTTGACTTCCCAGTACGATGACGTCGAGCTTAGCGCTGGTCGCTAGGAGGTGCGTGCCTCTGCCCTTCGTGGACCTTGCCGATGCCTGAGACGATCACCGCCCCGCCCGTGCAACTCGAGATCGAGGTCGAACGGCCACGGCTCCATAAGGTGCTGTTGGTCAACGACGACTTCACGCCACGCGAGTTCGTGGTCCTGGTGCTGAAAGCGGAGTTTCGGATGAACGAGGGGCAAGCCAGCCGGGTGATGATGACGGCGCATCAGCGCGGGGTCTGCGTCGTTGCCGTGTTCACGAAGGAGGTGGCCGAAGCCAAGGCGACCGACGCGACCGACATGGGACGCAAGAAGGGATACCCGCTCCTGTTCACGACCGAGCCAGAGGAATAAGGCAGGATGACACGATCCACGCTGCGGCCGGCGGCCAACCGCTTCACATAGCCTCGTAAGGATCTTGTGACATTTACCGACCCCCCTGCCCTGCCGTAGCCAGAAACTCTTTAGCCGCACGCAGCATCACGTCCTGATGGGTTAGGCGTCGCCCGGTGACCTTCTCCTGCCGATGGCAGTAATCCCGGAGCTCTTCGTACGTGTCGCCGTCCAGCTTGACCGTCAGGCTCTTTGACGGCCGCGCGCTCGGAGGCGTTTCCCGCGCCAACTCTGGCGTTGGCTTCGAGAACGGCACGGTATCGGCCGCCCTCGCCTTGCTGATCGCCATCGCGCCAAGGTCGCCTCCGGGACGCTTCATCGCCTACCCCAATACCGTGTCTACGTAGCTACGTAGCTGCTTTACCTCATCGGCACTCTTCGTGCCCGGATATTCAACCGCCGCCATGCCGCTGATCGCCGCGGCCGGATAGTCCTGCCGGAAGCCGAGACTGACAGGAGCGACGCGGCCGAGCCCGGCCAGCTGTCGGAGGGCTCCGTCAGTCAGTCGGGACCGGGGTAGCGTCTGCGTCAGCACGAACGCCCACCGGGTATGACCGGTCAGAGCCTCGACGATGCCGGACGCGGCCGACAGGTCATCCGGCGAAGGGCGACACGGGACCAGCACCACGTCAGCCTTACGTATCAAGCTACCTACGTAGGTAGGCACTCCGGGCGGCAGGTCGAATACGACTTCCTCAATACCCGCCGCCTCGAGCGGCGCCAGGTCGAAACCGGGCACGACCTGGACCAAGGCGGGTTCTTCGGCGTCGCGCCGGCCGTACCAGCCGGTAAGCCCGGCCTGAGGGTCAAGGTCGACGGCAGCAACGCGTCGACCGTCCAGCACCCCTGCCACGGCCATCTCGCGGGCGACCGTCGTCTTGCCCGCGCCGCCTTTCCCGCTGAAGACCAAAATCGTTCTCACGTGCCCGTGTAGCAGGGTGATAGCTTGTAAGCAACCACATAGCTGCCTGCGTAGCTACCTAAGTACGCAGCTGCGTACAACAATCGGGTGCGTCTTGATGGTTGCACCGAGCGCGTGACAGGCCCGATCACGCTATCGGAACATGCGTGCACGGGTCGGAAGGCGCGTTGCATGGCAGTCTCTGAAACGCGTCACCGACAAGGAGGTCACGATCCCCAACTCCGCAGTAACGGGGGACGATGGGGTTCCGGTAGCAACGGAACGGAGAGTTCGATTCACGCTCATTCCGTGATGACCGCCCTTGCCAAGGGTGGCACGCCTATACGAACAGCAGTCCGGCGAGCGCCAGAAGCAGCGCCACCGGCATGAGCGCCGCTCCGCGGACCAGGAAGGCGCCGAAGCCGACCTCCAAACCCTCGCGCCGAAGCGCCGTAAGCCACAGGATGGTGGCGAGCGATCCGGTGACGGACAGGTTGGGGCCGAGGTCGACCCCGATGAGGAGAGCGTCAGTGACCTGCGCCGACGGGTGTGCGGCGGCGATCGTCGAGCTGGCGATCAAGCCGGCCGGAAGATTGTTCATCAGGTTGCAGGCGAGCGCGAGCAAGGCGCTCCCGCCGGCCGCGGCGCCCATGTCGGAGTGTGCGGCCGCGCGATGCAGCAGGTTCGAGAGCTGTGCCAGCACGCCGGTCTGCCTCAGGCCCGCGACCAGCACGAACAGCCCGGCCACCAGCGGCAGCACCGGCCAGGACACGCCCCGCAGCACCGCCCAGGGGGCTTCCCGTTTGCGGGTGACCACGATGGCCGATGTGGCGATGCCGGCGAGGGCGGTCGGCATGCCGAGCTGAAAGCCGGCGGCGGATGTCCCCATGAGGACAATGACGGTCGCACCGATGCCGATCGCAGCCAGGACCCCTCCTGCCGGCAGGGCCGGCTGCGCGACGTCGGCCCTGATCGTCTCGCGCAAACGGCCCCGTTCCATCAGCAGCAGGACGGTGAGCGTGGCGCCGATCGAGAGCGCGGACGGTATCAGGAAGTGGCCGAGCCAGCTCAGCAGCGGCGGCATGTGACTCGCGTAGAGCACCAGATTGGCCGGGTTGCTGATCGGCAGCAAGAAACTCGCCGCGTTGGCGATGAAGGCGCAGGCGAACAGGTAGGGCAGCGGCTCCGCCCCGGCCGCGCGCGCCGCGGCGAACACCGCGGGCGTCAGCACGACCGCGGTCGCGTCGTTCGACAGGAACACGGTCACGACGGTGCCGACGCCGTAGATCATCAGGAACAGCCGCCAGGCCGCGACGACGCTTGGCGAGACCGGTGGCGACACGGTCACGATGACGATGCGCCTGGGCTACCTGCTCGGGAGCGCGATCTTCCTCCTGGTGTTCACCGTCCTGGTCGGCGCGCAGATCACAGCAAGCCGATTCAACCGCTGGCTCTACTGGCTGGTGATCGTCGCGACCACGACGCTCGGAACTACCATGGCGGACTTCGCCGACCGCTCGCTCGGGATCGGCTACGCCGGCGGTGCGTCCATCCTGTTCGTGCTGCTGATGCTGTCGCTCGCGACCTGGTATCGGACGG
>CAXUBX010000099.1:0-10669 GCA_964249405.1 uncultured Acetobacteraceae bacterium
CCGGCGCCGCGCGGGAGGCGGCCGACGCGGGCGCCGGTGCGCAGGCGGCGCTGGCTTTCGCGGCCGATGCCTGGGCGGATCGGGCCGGTGGGACGTCCGGCGCGATCTGGGGGCTCGGTCTCCGGAGCGCGAGCCGGCGCCTCGACGACGGCGCGGCTCCGGACGCCGCGAGCGTGGCGGAGGCCGTGGGCGAGGCGCTGGCGAACGTCATGCGGCTGGGCGGCGCGAAGCCCGGGGACAAGACGCTGGTGGACGCCTTCGCCCCGTTCGCCGAGCGTCTCGCGGGCCGGATCGACGCGGGTGCCTCCCTCCCGGACGCCTGGTCGGAGGCGGCGCGGGCCGCCGAGGCCGGCGCGGATCAGACCGCGTCGCTGGTGCCGCGGCTCGGCCGTGCCCGCAACCACGCCGCCCGCAGCAAGGGGCACCGCGACGCCGGCGCCGTGTCGTTCGCGCTCGCCGCCGCGACGATCGCCGGGATGCTCCGTGACCGGGGCTAGGCGGCGCACCGTCGGCGTCAGCCTCAAGATGTACATGGGTCCTGCGCGGACCCGGGCCTGGCTCGACGCGCTCCGGACGATGCTCGACGACGGCGGCCTGCCTTCCGGTGTCGAGCTCTTCGTGATCCCGACGCTCCTCTCGCTCGCCGACGCCGGTCGGATCCTCGCCGGAAGCCGCGTGCTCCTCGGTGCGCAGGACGTCTTCTGGGAGGACGAGGGCGCCTACACCGGCGAGGTCTCGGCCCCGATGCTGGCCGAGGCCGGCTGCCGCTTCGTCGAGGTCGGACACGCCGAGCGGCGGCGGATCTTCGGCGAGACCGACGCCATCGTGGCCGCCAAGATGGCCGCCGCCGTCCGCGCCTCGCTCGTCCCGGTGCTGTGCATCGGCGAGGCGAGGCCCGGCTCCCCGGAGGATGCCGTCGGCGAATGCGCCCGGCAGCTCGACGCGGCCACCCGTTCCATCTCCCGCGCCGCCCCGCTGGTCGTCGCCTGGGAACCGGTCTGGGCGATCGGCGCCGCCGAACCCGCCTCGCCAGACACCATCCGCGCCGTCGCCGACGGTCTGCGGACCGTGCTGGCCGACCGGCCGGAGGCTCGCCTGATCTATGGCGGGAGCGCCGGCCCCGGTCTCCTCGCAAGCCTCGGGCAGTCCGTCGACGGCCTGTTCCTCGGTCGCTTCGCCCACGATGTCGGCGCCCTGCGACGCGTGCTTGCCGAAGCCTCCGCCTTTCCCTGACCGACCCGGAGCCTGCCGATGATCACCAGCATCAACACCGTCGCCGTGGTCGGCGCGGGTTACATGGGCGGCGGGATCGCCCAGTCGCTCGCCGCCGCGGGTCTCACCGTGACGCTCGCCGACGTCTCGGCCGAGGCGACCGCCACTGCCCTCGAACGCCTGCTCCGCGAGGCCGCCGAGTTCGAGCGCCAGGGCCTGTTCCCTTCCGGCTCGACCGCGACCATACGCGCCAACCTAGCGACCGCTCCCTCGATCGAGGACGCCGTGCGTGACGTCGACTTCATCGAGGAGGCGGTCCCCGAGATCCCCGCGATCAAGCACGACGTGCTCCGCCGGATCTCGGCGGTCGCCCGTGCCGACGCGATCATCGGCACCAACACGTCGACGCTTCCGGTCCACACGCTCGCGCCCGCGGTCGCCAACCCGGGACGTTTCCTCACCGTCCATTTCAGCAATCCCGCGCCGTTCATCCCGGGCGTGGAGCTCGTCGCCGGTGCCGAGACCGATCCCGCGGTGATCGGACCGGTCAAGGAGATGCTGCGGCGGGCGAACCGGCTCGGCGCCGAGGTCGCGGACACGCCCGGCTTCGTGCTGAACCGCCTCCAGTACGTGCTGCTGAAGGAGGCGAACTCGATCGTCGAGGAAGGCATCGCGAGTGCCCGGGACGTCGACGCGATCGTGCGCTCGACGTTCGGTTTCCGGCTCCCGTTCTTCGGCCCCTTCGCGATCGCCGACATGGCGGGGCTCGACGTCTACGCCAACTGCTTCCGGACCTTCGAGGACGCCTTCGGCGACCGGCTGAGAACGCCCGAGCTGCTGCGCGCGCTGGTCGACGCCGGCAAGCACGGGGTGAAGAACGGGGCCGGGTTCTACGGCAGCTTCGATCCGGACATGGCGGCGAAGCTCGTCGCCTACCGGAACAAGGCCTATGCGCGCATGGCACAGCTTCTGGAGGAGCTGGGGCCTTCGCCGCTCGACGAGGCCTGAGCGATCCGGGGCGCCTCGACCTCAATCCCTACCCCTTTGCCGAGTTGATCGCCTGGCGGAGCTCGTCCCGGGTCATCGCGCCGGGGATCAGCGTGTCGCCCACCACGAAGGCCGGGGTGCCGTCGATGCCGAGCGCATGGGCGAGCGCCAGATTGCTCTGCAGGCGCTTCGTGACGGCGTCGCTCCTCATCTCGGACGCGAGCATCCTGGGGTCGAGGCCGAGCGACGTCGCGGCGGCGGCGACCGAAGCGTCGTCCGGCGGCGCGTCGTCCGCCATCAGGCGCTCCTGCATCGCCACGTATCGGCCGTGCAGCCCGGCGGCCACGATCGCGCGGGCCGCCAGCGTGCTCGGCGCACCCAGGATCGGGATCACCTTGTAGACGATGCGGAGCTGAGGATCGTCCGCGATCGTGGCCGCGATCGTCGGCACCATGCGGCGGCAATACGGGCAGCGCGGGTCGTAGAACTCGACCAGCGTGACGGTGCCCTGGCGATTGCCCGCCACGGCGTCGCCGGTCGGGTCGAGCAGGGCGGTCCGGTGCGAGACGATCGCCGAGGCCTGGGCGGTCGCCTGGCTGCGCTGGTCCGCCGCCCGGAGCGCGTTGATCGCGTCGGCGAGAATGCTCGGATCGCGCACCATGGCCTGCCGCACGATCGCGACGATGGCGTCGCGCTGCTGTGGCGTGAACGCGGTGGCGGTGTCGTCGGCCCGCGCGACGCCGACCGCGTGACCGACGAGCAGGGTGACGACGAACAGGACGGGAGCGAGCAGGACGGGAACGGATCGGGCGCGGCTCATCGGGAAGGCTCCGGACGCAGGCGGCGGGCCTGTCCGGGCGGTTATTGCCGCCCCGGATGGATGCGTCTATGGGGTCCGTCGCCTTGGCGGACACGCTGCCATCCAGCGAAGGAGCATCGGGAATGGGACGCAATCCGATGTCGCGACGCTCCGCGATCGCCCGCCGGATCACCGCTTCCCTGTGTGTCGTGTCCGCGGTTGCGGCCTGCGGCGCGGTCGGCACCGTCAAGGGTCTGCTGCTCGGCGAGAGCGGCTCCGGCCCGACGAGGCACCTCGACGGTTTCATCGGCGGCGTCGCGGCGGACGAGCCGCAGGCGGCGCTGGTCGGCCGCGAGATCCTCCGCCGCGGCGGCAACGCGGCCGACGCCGCCGCGGCGCTCGGCCTGGCACTCGCCGTCACGCTTCCCTCGCGCGCCTCGCTCGATGGCGGCGGCGCCTGCGTCGCGTTCTCGCCGGAGCACGACGGGGTCGCCTTGGCGGCGACGTTCCTGCCGGAAGCGCCTCCCGTGCTCGCCGGCGGCGCCGACCGCCCGGCTGCCGTGCCGATGCTGGTGCGCGGCCTCTACGCGCTGCAGGACCGGCTCGGCTCGGTCCGCTTCGACGAGCTCGTCGAGCCGGCGATCGCGGTCGCCCGTCGCGGCTTCCCGGTCTCGGCCCTGCTCGCCAGCGACCTTGCCGCCGTCGAGGCGCCGCTCGCCGCGGATCCCGGGGCGCGGGCCCTCTTCACGGCCGTGGACGGCTCGCCGCTGGCGGCGAACGACACCCTGATCGAGCGTGATCTCGCCAACACGTTGGAGCAGATCGCGCCGCTCGGTCCGGGCGCCCTGGTGCGCGGAGGCCTGGCCCGGACCTTCGCCGCCGGCGCCCGGGCGGCCGGGGGTGGCCTCACGGAGAAGGACCTCGCCGCGGGCCGGCCGACGCTCTCGGCGCCGCTCGAGACGCGGGATGGGTCGCTGACGGTCGCGTTCACGCCGCTCCCGGACACCGGCGGGATCGCGGCGCTGCGCGCCTTCGCCCTTCTCAGGTCGACGCCGGGCGCCGACGCCGAGGCGGAAGCGCTTGCCGCCTCGATCGCCGCCTACGCGCGGTCGACCGGCGCCGATGCGGCGACGCTGCTGCACGCCACGGTTCCCGTCGGCACGCTGCCGCCGCTCCCGGCCTCGACTTCGTTCGCCGTGCTCGATCGCCATGGCGGCGCGGTCGCCTGCGCGCTCACGATGGACAACCTGTTCGGCACGGGACGCGTCGCGGCCGGAACCGGGATCGTGCTGGCCGCGTCCCCGGCCGATCATCCGGTCCCGCTGCTTCCCTCGGCGATCGCGTTCGACAAGCAAGCCGACACGTTCCGCGCCGTGGTGACGGCGTCCGGTCAGAACGACGCCGCCGCCGCGGTCGCGGAAGCGCTGGCCAACACGCTGAAGAGCGGCAAGCCGATCCCGCGCCCGGTGACCACCGAAGGTCGGGTGAACGTGATCGGCTGCCCGGACGGGCTCCCGGGAGACAGTCGGGCCTGCGGCGGTGCCACGGACGATCGCGGCACCGGCCTCGCCCTCGGGAACGTCTGATCAGTAGTAGCGGTAATACCGGTGGTGGTTCCGGTAGGCCCAGCCGCGATGGTGCCAGTAGCGGCCGTGCCAGTAGTAGTGCGGGCCGGCCCAGCCGGGCGGCGGCGGGACGGGCTGGGCGCTGGCGACCGACACCGTGATCGTCGCTGCCGCAAGGATGGCCGACACGGCCGCACCGATCTTCGTTCGAAATGACTGCAACGACGCTTCCCCCCGTTCCTCCGGCCGAACTGGCAACGGACCGGCGATCACCGCCGAAGCTTGCAGGATCGTTTCGTTCTTCCGAGGAAGCAACCCCTGGAACCGTCGGCGACGTGCCGATGTTGCCGTTCTGCACGAACATCGGCGGACATCATGACCGGAATCCCGAACGAGACGGGCGAGCACGCGCTCGGCGACCTTCCGCTCCAGAGCGGCGAGACGCTCCGCGATGCACGCATCAGCTGGAAGACCTGGGGCACGCTCTCGCCCTCGCGGGACAACGTCGTGGTGTATCCCACCAGCTACACCGCGACCCATGAGGATCAGCAATGGCTGATCGGGCCGGACGGGATCCTCGATCCGACACGATGGTTCATCGTGACCCCCGACATGTTCGGCAACGGCCTGTCGTCGAGCCCGTCGAACGTCGCGGACTACCCGTCCCTCGTCACCACGGCGGACAACGTGCGGGCGCAGGCGCGCTTCGTCCGCGAGCGGTTCGGGATCGAGCGGGTCGCCTGCGTATACGGCTTCTCGATGGGCGCGCAGCAGGCCTATCACTGGGCGGCGCTGTTTCCCGACGCGGTCGAGCGTGCGGTGGTCAATTGCGGCAGCGCCCGCACCGCCGTGCACAACCGGGTCTTCCTCGGCGCCCTCCTCGCGACGCTGGAGGCCGCGCCGGAGCATCTAGGGCAGGGACGTTTCGCGGCCGAGCCACGTCCGGCGCTTCGCGCCTTCGCCCGCATCTACGCAGGCTGGGCGATGAGCCAGGACTGGTATCGCGCCGGCCTTCATCTCTCGAACGGGGCCGCGTCGCTCGAGGCGTTCCTTGAAGACGAATGGGAGCCGGGCTTCACCGCGTGCCGGGCCGCCGACCTCTATGCCCAGGCCCGCACCTGGGAGGCGTCCGACATCAGCGCGAACGAGCTCTACGGCGGCGACCTCGCGAGCGCCCTCGCCGCGATCCGGGCTCGCGTCCTGCTCCTGCCGTCGAGCACCGACCTCTATTTCCGGGTGGCCGACAACGAGGCCGAGCTTCCGCATCTCCGCGCCGGCCGCCTCGTGCCGATCCCGACGATCTGGGGCCATCGCGCCGGCGCGCCGAACCGGAACGACGAGGACGAGCGTTTCGTCCGGGAGACCGTGCGATCGTTCCTGGAGTGACGGCTCGGCCGGCTGCCGAAGATCCACGAAACGTGACGTCCGCTTCGAAGAACGATGAACCAGGGCCATTGCGCCTCACGCGCGGAGCAACGCATTGTCACGGTCAGAAGGACCGGAGGACGCGATGCCTACAGGGAAGGTGAAGTGGTTCAATGCCACCAAGGGATACGGCTTCATCACACCGTCGGACGGCGGCAGGGACGTGTTCGTGCACATCTCGGCGGTCGAGCGCGCCGGCATGTCGACGCTCAACGACAACCAGCCGCTGTCGTTCGAGATCGAGCAGGGCCGGGACGGCAAGTCTTCCGCCGTCAACCTGAAGACGCAGTGAGGACGACCGGGAGCGGATTTCGCGCGATCAGATCTTGACGACGCTCCAGCCGGCGCTCCGGATCGCGATCGCCGGCTTCTCGACGACGAACCAGCTCGCGAGCGCGAACACGAGGGTAATCGGCATCGACAGGGCAAGCACCGCAAGTGGAGCGGTGACCCCGGAATGGATCAGCACGATCTGCACGGGCCAGGCGTAGAGATAGAGCCCGTACGAGACGTCGGGATATCTCAGGATCCGGCGTCCCGGGATCGGCGTGTAGGCGAGCACGATCAGGAGGTAGGCCCCGACCGTCATCATCGAGATTTCGGCGGTCGGCCGGAACGACAGCCCGGCGACGAGCAGGCAGGCGGCCCCTCCGACCAGCCAGCGCGAACGGAAGCGATGGAGCGAAAGCCTGTTGATCGCCGCGCCCGCCAGGAAGAAGGGAACGAAGCGGAGCAGGTTCATCCTGTGCGCGGTGTAGCCGCCGCCGAGCGTCGCATCGCCGGTGCCGGTTCCCTGTTGGAGCAGGACGACGATGAAGAGGCTGGCGCTCGACAGCCAGAGCACCGTCATCACCGTTCGCGACCGCAACAGGCCGACCACGCCGAACCCGAGCAGCATGAGGTAGCAGAGGAACTCGTATTGGATGGTCCACATGGACCCGTTCACCAGGCCTCCGAGCCCGTCGGCGAAGGTCGGCGGCGTCTGCGGGAAGTCCAGCCGGACCATCTGCCCGAGCAGGACCCCGGGATCGAGCGCGCGCAGGTAGGACGTCGCATCCGCGGCCCCGATCGCGCCGGCGATCAGGACCGACAGCAGGAAGGCGACAAGGTATCCGGGCACGATCCGGAGGACGCGCTTGCGGAGAAACGCCCCGACGTTCGGCTCCCGCTCCCAGCTCTTGGCGATCAGGAAGCCGCTGATCACGAAGAAGCAGTCGACCGCGAGGGCGCCTGACGACAGGGTGTGGGTCAGCCGGAACACCGGTTCCCGAGCCCTTTCGCCCGGCACGAGCTCGAAGGAATGCGACAGCAGGACCGCGCTCGCGAGACAGATGCGGAGCACGTCGAAATTGTTGCCGAGATGGGCGGCGGGCGTCTTGCTTCGATCGACCATCGTCGAATGGACCTTCAGGGGAGCCGAACCGGGACGGCGGCAAATGAAATCGTTGTCTCCTCGGGTCGAAATCGGCGCACGTCAGTGATCGAGGGCGGTGGCAGATGAAACGCCGCGACTGTCACGGTCAACGTTATTATCGCGCCGACCGCAAGTTCGCTCATGGTCCTGGACAGGTCGGCGCTTTACTCTATCGGTATCAAAACGAGTTATCCGATCCGGCGCGGGGGCCTGACGGCGCACGGGACCGTGCGGCCTTGTCGGGGCGAGGACCGGCCCCGATCGCCGACCGGCTCAGGCGGCGCGGAGATCCCGGACGCTGCGAGACGCCAGGACGACGAGGATCGAGAGAAAGCTGAAGCCCGCCGCGAGCCAGAGCGCGCCATGAAGGCCGAGCGCGGAGGCCATCGGGGCCGCCAGCACGTACCCGGCCGGCAGCAGGCAGACCGATCCGAACGTGTCGTAGGCGCTCACGCGCGACAGCACGGCCGGTGGCACCTCCCGCTGCATCGTCGTGCTCCACAGGACGCCGAAGAGCGACAGGCTGACGCCCCCGATGAAGAACGCCGTCAGTCCGACCGCCGACGAGACGCCTTCCGCCAGCGCGGCAGGCACGACCGCGAAAGGAAGGAGCACCACGATCGCCATCAGGAGCGGACGGCGCGGCCGGACCCGCAAGGCGATCAGCCCGCCGATCAGCGCACCGGCTCCGAGGGCGCCGAGGAGGCCTCCCCAGATCGTTGCGCCGTGCGGCACTTGCTTGAAACTGAGCGGTCCGAGCACGAAGATCGGGCCGATCGTCAGAAGATGGAGCAGGGCGAACTCCAGGACGACGATCCACAGCCACTTCCGCGACCAGAACTCGGTCCATCCCGTGACGAGTTGCCGAAGGAAGCTCTCGGACGGGTCGACCGCTTGGGCGGGCACTCGGAGCAGAACCAGGCAGGCGGCCGAGACGGCGTAGCTCGCGGCGTCGAACCCGATGGCCCATCCCGGCCCGGCGACCCCGACCAGCAAGCCTCCACCGGCCGGCCCGATGATGGCGGCGAGCGCGCCCACGGTCGAGATGATCGCGTTGGCCGATTGGAGCTCGGCGGCCGTGGTGAGCTGCGGAATGAGGCCGGTGCGGCCCGGCGAGAAGAAGGCGTCTCCCGCGCCGATGATGGCCGCGAGCACCATCATCACCGGGACCGTCGCGTGATGCGAGATCAGCAGCACCGCCAGGAGGCCCTCGCTCAGGCACCGGACGCCGTCGGCCGCCATCATGACCAGCCGTCGGGGCAGGCGATCGGCGACCGCACCGCCGATCAGGAGGAGCACCGCCATCGGAATGGTCTCGACGGCCAGGACCGCGCTGACCTCGCCCGCTCCCCCGCCGAGCTGGAAGACGGCGAAGGAGAGCGCGATCGGGACCATCGAGCTGCCGGTGACCGAGATCGCATACCCGACGAAGAAGAGGGCGAAGCTCGGCTTTCGCAGCGGGCCGAGCCGGGCATGGATCCTGGCCCTGATGGAAACCGGCGCGGCTTGCTCGTCGAACACGTCTCTGGAGCTCATCTGCACCGCACGGAACAGGCCATCGAGCCATCAGCCTTCTCGGTCTATGTGCGTGGGGACGGCACCGGGCGGTCCGGCCATGGAGCGGCGAACCCGGCCCAGTCCGCGAGGTTGCATCCATTCGCCTGGGCGCGCCACTTTGAAATGACACTGGCGAGCGTCGGTGATCGGGCGGCCCACGGTTCGTGGTGCCCATCGGGACGCGGAGCTTCGGGCCGCCTCGGCGAAATCGGCTTGGATCGGCACCTCCTCCGCTTGCGGCCGATGGTCATCGGTTCGAAGCCGCTCCGCGACGGCTCGCCTCTCGAAACCAGGCCGCGGCGAGATAATCCGTGACGAGATGCTCCGCATCGTCCGGCGACGGCGTCGCGCCATGAATGAGCAGCCGATACAGCACGGGCATCACGAGGGTCTCGGCGGCGCGGCCGACATCGAAGTCCGCTTGGAGTTCGCCGCGCCGTATCGCCCGCTCGAAGGGCGCACGGTCGCGGGCAAGTTGCTCGCCCATGATCACCTCGCGGAAACGCCGGGCGAACACCGCGTCATGCTGCGCCTGACCGGCCAGCGCCCGGAACATGGCCGCATTGCTCGGCCGCGCGAAAAAGACGAGCACCTGCCGCCAGTGGAACACGAGATCGGACTGCAGCGCGCCGAGGTCGGCGGTCTCGATCTCCTCGTCCGTCTCGTCCCGGTAGGCATCGAACAGGAGATCGATCTTGGACGGCCACCAGCGATAGATCGTCTGCCGGCCGACCCTCGCACGCGCCGCGACGGCCTCGATCGTCAAGGCCGCGAAGCCGCTCTCCAGCAGTAGATCGTCCACCGCCCGCATCACCGCGTCGCGTGCCTCCTCGCTTCGGCCGAAGCGGTTTCCGTGGTGACGCCGCTGCCGTCCGGACGCGCGGTCCTCGCCTCTCGTCGCCGACACGCTTCCTCCCGCTCGTCAGCCCTCGAGGCGAGTGGACGGAATACCGTCCCAAGTCCAGCTTCTGCCGCCGCCGGCCGGGTCGGCTCACGAGCCAGGTGTTGACGATACACGGTGTTCCTTCTACTGCTGTCGCTGGCACGCCGAGGCGCCCAGGATCGGAGAGACGACATGGAGGATCTCGCAGCGTTCAAGGCCAGCCTCGCCGGCGACCGGCCCGGCGCGACCGGCCATGCACTCCAGGCTCTCTGGTGGATCGGCAAGGGCGACTGGGACGCCTCGCACGCGATCGCCGCCGCCCACCAGGACGATCCCGACTGCAACCTCGTCCACGCGCACCTTCATCGGGTCGAGGGCGACGAGCCGAACGCGCAGGCTTGGTATGCCGAGGCAGGCGCGACCCCTTCGAGCCTGCCGCTCGACGAGGAGTGGGAGACGATCGCGCGACGGCTTCTCGCCGAAGCGTCCAGGAGCACCAGCGTCTGACGGCGTGATCCGGAGCAGGCGGATGTCGCTCCGGCGCATGCACGCGATGCTCGCGATCGTGGCCGCGCCGACGGTCTGTTCTTCGCGTTCAAGGGCGCGTTCCAGCTCATGTGTCTGCTGACGCGCAGCTGGTCGGATCGCGCGCTGCTCGCGGCGGCGATCGGTCTCGGCGTCCTCGCACCCTTGCTGGACCTGTCGCTCGTGTCGGAGCACGGCCGGGCGCTGCTGCGGGCGCGCTTCCAGGCGGCCATGGGCGGTGCGATCCATGCCGGCGACTACACCGGCGCCGTTCGCGCGGTCGGAACCCGGACCATGGCGCT
>CAXUBX010000100.1:0-10491 GCA_964249405.1 uncultured Acetobacteraceae bacterium
GCCGGACGGCCGCCTCGATCGCCGGCAGCGTGAGGCGCTCGACCCGTCGCCAGGGCTGGGCGTCGGTCCCGCGTCGCACCCGGAGCGGCATCTCGATGCTCACCGGCAGATCCGGCGCGCCATCGCGAAGGGCGGCGAGCAACGGCGCGTGATCGACGTCGCCGTCCCCGAACGGCACGTGCCGCCAACCCTCGTCGGTCCGTCGCACCGACTTGAGATGGAGGTGCCCGGCAGCCCGCAGCGCGAGCAGGGCGTCGGCGACCGGGTCGACATCCGGCCGATGGGAGACCGTGTTCCCCGGATCGTAGTTGAGGCGGACGCGCGGCGAGGCGAGCCGCTCGACCAGCGCGACCCCGTCCGACGCGAGGTCGATCAGGTTGGGGCGCCCGTCCCCCGGGTTCTCGAGGCCGATCGTGATGTCGAGCGTCTCCGCGTGGCGGACGAGGCTCGCGACGTTGCGGCGGAACGCCGTCTCGTTCGCGCGGAGCGCGGCGTTGGTGTTGATGATCGCGGCGCCGAGGGCCTGGGCGAAGTCCATCCGGCGCCGGAACACCTCGACGGCGTCCCCGCCGCCGAGATCGATGTGAGAGGAGACGGCATGGCAGCGCAGGCCGTTGGCAGCGAGCCAGCCCGCGTACTGCCTGGCGGATGCGGGCGAGAACGCCGTCTCGTCGAAGGGATCGGTGTAGCCGACGATGAAGGCGGGCTCGACATGGGTGACGCCGCACGCCGAGAGGCTCGCGAGGGTCGAGGGCGCATCCCAGCCGTCATAGGGCGCGGTCGAGACCGAGATGATCCGGGCCATTCTCAGCCGCCCTCGGCGGGGACGACGATGGCGGCGACGACCGGCAAGGACTGCACCAGGCTGAGCAGGCACATCAGCATCAGCAGCCCGAGGCTCCAGCCGATCACCCGGCGGAGGATCGCGGCCTCCTGCCCGACCAGCGAGACGGTGGCCGACGCGACCGCGAGGCTCTGCACGCTGATCGCCTTGGCGACCACGCCGCCCGACGAGTTCGACGCCGCGGCGAGCAGGGGCGGAATGCCGACACCGTGGGCCGCCACGAGCTGGAGATTGCCGAACAGCACGTTCGACGAGCTGTCGGACCCGGTCAGCGCCGACCCGATCCACCCGATGAGCGGAGACGCGAGCGCGAAGCCGACCGGGCCGAGACCGGCCAGCAGCAGCCCGATCGTCCGCGTCTGGCCGGACAGGTTGGCGACGAAGGCGAGCGCGAAGATCGCCATCACGGTGAGCACCGCCCCGCCGATCTTGCGCGCGGTCGCGCGATAGCTCCGCCAGGCCTCGCGCGGCGCGATCCGGAGCGTCGCGACCGTGAGCAGGCCGGCGAGGAGGAGCAGCGTGCCCGTGGTGCCGAGCACGTCGAGCCGGAAGGCGGTCGGCACCCGCGTCCCGTTCGCGAGCGAGACCGCGAGGCCGGGCCAGTCGAATTCGATCCGGGTCCGGCGCAGCAGCGCACCCAGGCGCGGGAGCTGCGCCGCGCTGAACACCACCACGATGATCGCGTAAGGGGCCAGCGCGAGCACCGTCTGGCGGCGCGGCCCGCCTCCCGCCGGCCTCGTGCGACGCGCCGCGAGCACGATGGCCCCGGACGCCGCCAGCGACGCCACGACGTCGGCGAGCCTGACGGAGACGAAGTTCGACACCGCGAACTGGGCGGTCCCGAACACAAGGCCGGCGAGCAGCGCGACCGGCCAGTGCGCGCGGAGCGACGGCACGCCGTCCACGAGGAACAGCAGGATGAACGGCACGAGGGCCGCGAGCAGCGGCGTCTGGCGTCCGACCATCTCGCCGAGCGAGGCGAGCGGCAGGCCGGTCGCCGACGACAACGCCACGATCGGCAGGGCGAGCGTTCCGAAGGCGACGGGAACGCTGTCGGCGATCAGGGCGCACACCGCCGCCTGCATCGGCGCGACCCCGGCCGCGACCAGCATCGCGCCGCAGATCGCGACCGGCGCGCCGGCCCCGATCAGTCCTTCGAGCAGGCCGCCGAACCCGTAGGCGATCAGCAGCACCTGAACCGGTTGCGCGCCGCCGACGCGGGCGAACACGCCGCGCAGCGCGTCGAAATGTCCGCTTTCGACCGTGAGATCGTAGATCCAGATCGCGTTCAGGATCACCCAGGCGACCGAGACCAAACCGAAGGCGGCCCCGAGCACCGCCATGTCGAGGGCGGGCACCACCCCGACCCCGTAGACCAGGACCGCGATCAGGATCGCGGTCGCGAGGGATGCGATCGCGGCGCGCTCGGCGCGCCAGCCGGCGACGCCGAGCAGCGCGAACAGCACCAGGATCGGCCCGAGCGCCACCAGCGAAGACCAGCCGAGCGAGCCGAGAACCGGGGCGACAACCTGCCGGACCATCCCGTCCCACTCCCGCCGTTATCGGATGTGCGAGCCGCCGTTGATGTCCCAGGTCGCGCCGGTCACGTAGGAGGTCGACGGCCGGCAGAGGAAGGCGATCACGTCGGCGACGTCGTCGGTGGTGCCGGAGCGGTTCATCGGCACGTCGGCGACCAGCCTCGCGCGGCGCTCCGGATCGAGCTTGCCGGCCGTGATGTCGGTGTCGATCAGGCCGGGGGCCACCGCGTTGACGGTGATGCCGTGCGGCCCGACCTCGCGCGCCAGCGCACGCGCGAAGCCGAGCAGCGCCGCCTTGGCCGCCGAATAGGCGACGCCGCCGAACACCCCGCCGCCACGCTCGGCGGAGACCGAGGACAGCATCACCACCCGGCCGAAGCCGCGCTCGACCATCCCGGGGATCGCCCGTCTGGTAGCGAGGAACGAGCCGTGCACGTTGATCCGCATCACGCGCTCCCATTCCGGGACAGTGACGTCGCGGAACGTGACCGGCGAGGTGACGCCGGCATTGTTCACGAGGGCGCCGACCGGCGGCAGGTCCGCCTCGATCGCGGCATGCGCGGCCTCGATCTCGGGCTCCGAGGTCACGTCGCAACGGTAGCCGCGGACCGGGACGCCGACCCGGCCGCCGACCGCGCGCGCGGTCTCGGCAGCGGCGTCGCCGTCGATGTCGAGCACGGCGACGGCCCAGCCCTCGGCGGCGAGGATCTCGGCGGTGCGGCGCCCGATGCCGCGCCGCGACCCGGCGCCGGTGACGATCGCGGTACGGAGTTCGGCCATGCGCGCGCCCAATGTCTAATTGTCGACAATTAGACATATAGCCGATCGGTGCCGGCGCGGTAAAGTGCCGTCGCGGGGAGATGACGGCACGATGGACCTGGGATCGCTCGGCGCGGTCGATCGCAGCACGCTGCGGGAGCGCTGCCTCGCCGCGCTTCGCTCGGCGATCACGACGGGACGAATCGCGTCCGGCGCGCATCTGAGCGAGATCCCGCTGGCGGAGACGCTCGGGGTCAGCCGGGCCACCGTCCGCGAGGCGCTCCGCCACCTCCAGCAGGACGGGCTGATCGTGGCCGGACGCCGCGGCATGCTCCGGGTCCGGACGCTCGACGAGGGAGGGATCCGCGAGCTCTACGAGGTGCGGGCGGCGCTCGAGGGGTCGGCGGCCGAAACGCTGGCGACGCGGGCGGACCGCACGGCCGCGACGGCGGCGCTCGGAGACGCGATCAGCCGCCTCGAGGACGCCGAAGGCGACCTGCCGGCGCAGGTGGAAGCGGATCTCGGCTTCCACGTGACCCTGTGCGAGCTCGCGGGGAACGCGACGCTGCTGCGGCTCTGGCGGTCGCTGGAAGGCGCGATCCGGGTGACGATCATGCATGCCGGCCCGGGACGCGCGTTGCACAACATGTCGGCCGCCCGGCATCGGCCGATCGCGGCGTCGATCGCCCGGGGGGACGCCGAGGCGGCCCGTGACACGATCAGGCGGCACATGGCGGAGGCGGCGGATCGGCTGGTGCGCGATCCCGGCCGATGAGGCCCGACCTCGCCGCCGGTGTCCGAGCGCTCCGTCGACCTTCCGCTACGGCGAGCCACCCTGCTGGACCTCGACCGTGACGTGCGAGAGCGAGGCGAACCGGGCCAGGCGCTCGCGGTAGAAGCGTGGATCATGCTCCTGGCGTGTCGCGACGGAGAGGATCGCGCCGAGGTGTCCTGGACCGAGACGCCAGAGATGCAGGTCGGTCAGCCGATCGCCTTCGCCTTCGACGATGCGCCGGATCGCCTCCGGCAACTCCGGGTCGGGGCGCATGTCGAGCAGGATCGCCGCGGTGTCGCGCGCGAGGCCGTAGGACCAGGCGGCGATCACCCCCGCGCCGGCGATGCCCGCCAGCGGATCCATCCATGGCCAGCCGAAGACGCGGGCGAGCACCAGGCCCGCGATCACCAGCACCGAGACCGCGGCGTCGGCGAGGACGTGGATGACGGCGGCACGCATGTTGTTGTCCCGGTGGGCGGCGGAAGGCGCGTGGTCGTGCTCGGCGAACGCGACCGGGTGATCCCGGCCGTCGATCACGAGGTGCACGGTGAACGCGTGCGGCTCCGGGATCGCCTCCCTGCCCTGCAGGCAGTCGCCGCGCGGCTCCAGGGCGAACACCTCCCTCGTCCCGTCCGGGCGCACCGTCTCGACCCTCGCCGCGGACGCCGGCGGCAGCACGCCTTCCAGGGCACGAAGTCGGAAGACGGGCGGGTGTCCCCGCTCGACCACCGCGAGGCCCAGCACGCCTCCGGCTGTGGCGATGCGGTGCTCGTCGTCGTGATCGTGGCGGCCGCGGCCGTGGTCGTGCCCCCGCGAAGGTCCATGGTGATCATGCGGCGCACCGCCGCCCAGCAGCCAGACGCTGGCGACGTTCACGACGAGGCCGAGACAGGCGACCGGGATCGCCTCGTCGAAGCGGATCGGCACCGGATGGACGACGCGATGGAGCGCCTCGTAGCCGATCAGCAACGCGATCATCGCCAGCGCGATCGCGCTGGTGAAGCCCGCGAGATCGCCGAGCTTGCCGGTGCCGAAGCTGAACCGCGCGTCGTCCGCGTGCGCCCGGGCGAAGCGGTAGGCGAGTGCCGCCAGCGTCAGCGCGCCCGCGTGCGTGCTCATGTGGATGCCTTCGGCGATCAGCGCGATCGAGCCGAACAGCAGCCCCGCCACGATCTCGGCGATCATCGTGACCAGGCAGAGCGCGATGACCCACCAGGTCCGTCGCTCGGCCCGCTCGTGGCCCTCGCCGAGGAAGACATGCGCGTGGGCGGCCGGAAGAACCGACGGGAACCCCGCCGGCGCGGGTCGGTCGGACATCGCCGGCTCCGTCATTTCAGGTAGGTGCGGATCACCGCGAGCAGCTGCCCGGCGGCGTCCTCGTCGAGCGCGCCCGGGTGCGTCTCCGGGTCGACGAGATGCGTGCGGACGTGGTCCTCGACCACTTCGGCCATCAGCCCGGCCATCGCGGCGCGCGTGCTGGCGAGGAGATGCATGACCTGCTCGCACCCGGCCTCGCTCTCGAGCGCGCGCTCGACGGCCTCGACCTGCCCGCGGATCCGTCGCACCCGGGCCAGCAGCTTCGCCCTGTCGCGAACGGTGTGGGCCATGACCCGTCCTACGGATAGGGGGCACCCCTATCAAGCGCGTTCAGGCGGCCGGCGCCGATCCGAGCGCCAGCATCAGGCGGATGTTCTCGATCGCGGCGCCGGCGGCGCCGCGGCCGAGATTGTCGAGCCGGGCGGTGAGCACGACGTGCGGGTGATCGTCGCTGCCGTGGACGCGGAGCTCGAGCGCGTCGGAGTTCGCGAGCGCCGCGGCGTCGAGCGCGCCGGCCCCGTCGTCGAGCACGCGGATCGCGGCACTCGACGCATGGAAGCGCGCGAGCGAGGCGCGGATCATCGACGCGGTGAGCCGGCCGGGCAGCAGGTCGAGGAACAGCGGGATCGAGACGATCATCCCCTGCGGAAGATGCGCGACGGAGGGGACGAAGATCGGCCGGCGCGCGAGGCCGGCATGCAGCGCGATCTCGGGGATGTGCTTGTGGGCAAGGTCGAGCGCGTAGAGCTCGAAGGCCGGTCCGCCGTCCCGCTCGTGCGCCTCGATCATCGCGCGGCCGCCGCCCGTGTAGCCGGACACCGCGTTGATCGCGACCGGATGATCGGCCGGGATGATGCCGTCGGCGAGCAGCGGGCGGAGCAGCGCGATCGCCCCGGTCGGATAGCAGCCCGGGTTGCTGACCCGCGGCGCCTCGGCGATCGCGCGCGGCTGGGTCGGGCCGAGCTCGGGCAAGCCGTAGGCCCAGTCGGGCGCGGTCCGGTGCGCCGTCGAGGCGTCGAGGATCTTCGGGGCGCGGCCCTCCTCCCGGGCGATCACGTCGACGATCCGGACGGCGTCGCGTGCGGCGTCGTCGGGGAGGCAGAGCACGACGAGATCGGCGTCCCGCATCACCGCGCGACGGGCGTCCTCGTCCTTCCGGAGTCCGGGGTCGATCGCGAGCAGCGAGACCGGCAGCGACCCCAGCCGCTGGCGGATGCCGAGGCCCGTCGTGCCGGCCTCGCCGTCGATGAAGACGGAGCGGACCAGGCTCAGCGCTTGCTGAACTGGAACGAGCGGCGGGCCTTGGCGCGGCCGTATTTCTTGCGCTCGACCACGCGGCTGTCGCGGGTCAGGAACTTGGCCTGCTTGAGGATGCCGCGAAGACCCGGCTCGTAGTAGGTGAGCGCGCGGCTGATGCCGTGCCGGACCGCGCCGGCCTGGCCGGAGAGCCCGCCGCCCTTCACCGTGCAATAGACGTCGAACTGGTTGTAGCGGTCGGCGACCAGGAAGGGCTGGGTCAGCAGCATCCGCAGCACGGGGCGCGCGAAATACTGGTTCGCCTTCTTGCCATTGATCGAGAACTCGCCGCGGCCGGGCCTGATCCAGACCCGGGCGATCGCGTTCTTGCGTCGCCCGGTCGCGTAGGATCGGCCGAGCGCATCGCGCTGCGGCTCGACCAGCGTGGCGGCGGCGGAGACCGCTTCGGCGCCGCCTTCGGTGTTGATCGAGAGCTGGCCGAGATCGGCGAGCGTGCCCGTGCGGGCGGGAGGCTGGGTGTTGGAGGAGGACATGGGCGACCCTTTCCGCGTCAGGCGGCAGCCGCGCCGCGGCGCGGGGCGTTGACGGAATTCTTCCGGTTCAGGCTGGCGACATCGAGTGCCGCCGGCGACTGCCCGGCATGCGGGTGCGCCGGTCCGGCGTAGACGTGGAGGTGCGTCATCTGGCGCCGCTGCAGCGGGCCGCGCGTGATCATCCGCTCGACGGCCTTCTCGATCACGTGGCCGGGGTTCTTGCCGCCGAGCCGCTGCGCGACCGTGCGCTGCTTGATCCCGCCCGGATAGCCGGTGTGGTAGTGGAACAGCTTGTCGCCGGCCTTGTTGCCGGTCAGCCGCACCTTCTCCGCGTTGATCACGACGACATGGTCGCCGCTGTCGACATGCGGGGTGAAGGTCGGCTTGTGCTTGCCGCGCAGGCGGAGCGCGATCAGCGACGCGAGACGGCCGAGAACGAGCCCATCGGCGTCGATCAGCACCCAGTCCTTGGTCACCTCCGCAGGCTTGAGCGAGAGGGTGGTCTTCATCGGGCGGCACTCTTCTCGAAGGCAGTGGGAACGGTTGAGCGCGGGTGTATCGGGCACTTCGCCTGGACCGGTCAATCGATTTCGGGCGTGGTAATCTGATACCGCGTTTGCGGGACCGGGCCGCGGCGTCGAGAATGCGCCGATGACAGACGACAACGCCTCCCCCGTCCACGTGATCGGCGCTTCCGGGCGGTCCGGTCTCGCCCTGGTCCGCGCACTCGGGGCGCGCGGCATCGCCACGGTCCCGGTGGTGCGGAGCGGCGCGCGCTGGGCGGCGTCCGGGATCGGGGGGGCGCCGCGGATCGCGGAGCTCGAGGATGCGTCGGCGCTCCGCGAGGCGTTGGGGGACGCGGTCCGGATCGCGAGCACCGCCCATGCGCGGCACGCGGGCGCCGTGCTCGCCGCCGCGCCGGCGACGGTGCGCCGGCTGGTGTTCCTCGGCAGCACGAGGAAGTTCACCCGCTGGCCGGACGCGCACGGCAACGGCGTGCTGGCCGGCGAGGCGGCGATGCTCGCCTCGGACCGGCCCGCCATCATGCTGCACCCGACGATGATCTACGGCGCGGACGGCGAGAACAACGTGCGCCGGCTCGCGGCACTCACGAGGCGGCTTCCCGTGCTGCCGTTGCCGGGCGGCGGCGCGAGCCTGGTGCAGCCGATCCACCAGGACGACGTCACGAGGGCGATCCTGGCCGCCCTCGCGCTGCCGCCCTCGCCGCCCGAGACGCTGGTGATCGCGGGGCCGGCCGCCCTGCCCTACGCCGCCTTCGTCCGGGCGGTCGCGCATGCCGACGGCCAGCGGACGCCGCGGATCGTTCCGGTGCCGGGCTGGCCGCTCCTCGCCCTCGCGCCGCTCGCCGCTCGGGTCCCGTCGCTGCCGAAGATCGGACGCGACGAGATCCGCCGGCTGCGGGAGAACAAGGCGTTCGACGTGGCGCCGATGCGGGCGCGGCTCGGCGTCGAGCCGCGCCCGCTCGCCGAGGGCCTCGGCCAGACCTTCGCGGATCGGCGCGCGGCCAGCCCGGCCGGGGCGTAGGGCGCGCTTTCTTGTTTCGATTTCGTATGGATCTGGCTTAACTGCGCGATGGACATGATGATCGCGCCCTCCCTCCATCAGGACCTCCGCGGCAAGCGCGTCGCGATCGTGCACGAATGGCTCACCCACTATGCCGGGTCGGAACGCGTGCTGGAGCAGATGATCAGGCTGTTCCCGGACGCCGACCTGTTCGCGCTGGTCGATTTCCTGCCGGCCGCCGAGCGGGACTTCCTCGGCGGCCGCAGGGTCACCACCTCGTTCCTGCAGCGTGTGCCGTTCGCCCGGCACGTGTTCCGGTGGCTGCTGGTGCTGATGCCGCTCGCGGTCGAGCAGTTCGACCTCGCCGCCTACGACCTCGTGCTGTCGAGCAGCCACGCGGTCGCCAAGGGCGTGCTGACCGGTCCCGGGCAGTGCCATGTCAGCTACGTGCACTCGCCGATCCGCTACGCCTGGGACATGCAGCACCAGTATCTGCGCCGCGCCGGGATGGCGCGCGGCGCGAGAAGTGCTCTCGCCCGCCTCACGCTCGCGTTCCTGCGGATCTGGGACGCGCGCACGCCGAACGGGGTCGACCGCTTCGTCGCCAATTCCCGCTACATCGCGCGCCGGATCTGGAAGACCTACCGGCGGCGCGCGAGCGTGGTGCCGCCCCCGGTGGACACGCTGCGGTTCCGGCCCGGTCCCGCGAAGACGGACATCTTCCTCACGGCGTCCCGGCTGGTGCCCTACAAGCGGGTCGACCTCGTGGTCGGCGCCTTCGCGCGGATGCCGGAGCGCCGGCTGGTCGTGGTCGGCGACGGGCCGGAACGCGCGGCGATCGAGCGGGCGGCGGCGGGAGCCCCGAACATCGTGTTCCGGGGCACCGTGCCGCAGGCGGAACTCGTCCGGCTGATGGGCGAGGCGCGCGCCTTCGTCTCGGCCGCCGAGGAGGATTTCGGCATCGCCATGGTGGAGGTCCAGGCCTGCGGAACGCCGCTGATCGCGTTCGGGCAGGGCGGCGCGCAGGATATCATCGATCCCGATGCCGACGCGCCGCCGACCGGGCTGCTGTTCTCCCGCCAGACCGAGCACGCGATCGTCGAGGCCGTGGAACGGTTCGACCGGATCGCCCATCGCTTCACCCCGGAGAACTGCCGCGCCAACGCGCTCCGGTTCAGCGAGGAGGCGTTCCGCGCCCGCCTGCTCGGCGAGATCGAGGCCGCCATGGACGCGTCGCTCGGGCACGCCTCCCCGGACCGGGTCGCGACGCTGGCCGGCTGAGCCGGCGCGCGGGAGCGGGAGACGCTCCCGGGCGTTGCGGGGTCGGACGAAGGAGCCGACGCCATGCTCGAACACCTGCCCGCCGCGATCGGCCGGGCGCTCGCCGGACGACGCGCCGGGATCGACCACCTCGTGCTGTCGACGCCGGATCTCGCCCGGGCCGGCGGCACGATCGCGACGATCGCCTTCGAGAGCGCCGCCTTCGAGAACGGGGCCCCGCTGCCCGAACGCTTCACCGAGGACGGCGACGGCGTGTCACCGCCGTTCGCCTGGTCCGAGGTGCCGGCGGCGGCGCGCGCGCTGCTGCTGATCGTCGAGGATGCCGACAGCCCGACGCCGCGGCCGCTCGTGCACGCGATCGCGACCGGTCTCGAGACGCCGGCCGGCAGGCTCGCCGAAGGGGCGATCGGCGAGGACGCGGCGACGGGACGGAACTCGTTCCTGTCGCATGCCTGGCTGCCGCCCGACCCGCCGCCGGGTCACGGCGTGCACCGCTACGTGTTCCAGCTCTACGCGCTCGATCACGCGCCGCCGCTCGGCGAGAACGCCGGGCGCGCCGCCGTGCTCGACGCCATCCGCGGCCACGTGCTGGCGATCGGCGTGCTGGTCGGGACCTACGAGCGGGCCGACGAGGAGGAAGGCACGGACGCCTGACCGGCGCGG
>CAXUBX010000101.1:0-10383 GCA_964249405.1 uncultured Acetobacteraceae bacterium
TACAACGTCCCCGGCCAGCATCTGGCCGGCAACTTCCCGCAGGCGCTGACCCATCTGGCCATCGTCAACACGGCGCTCGGTCTGTGCGGTCCGGTGCTGCACCGCGGCGGCGGCTGATCGACCGACCGGCTTCATCCCCATCGAGGAGCGGCATCACCGTGCCAGACGACCATTACGACGTCATCGTCATCGGCAGCGGGCCCGGCGGGGGATCCGTCTCGCACCGGCTCGCGCCGACCGGCAAGCGGATCCTGATGATCGAGCGCGGCGACTATCTACCGCGCTCGCGGGCGAACTGGGACGCCAAGACCGTCTTCGTCGACGGCACCTACCAGGCACCCGACACCTGGTACGGGAGGGGTGGCGAGACGTTCCACCCGGGCCTGCACTATTACGTCGGCGGCAACTCGAAGGTGTACGGCTCCGCGCTGTTCCGACTTCGCGAGCGCGATTTCGGCGAGCTGCGGCATTCGGACGGGCTCTCGCCGGCCTGGCCGCTCGGATACGACGTCTTCGAACCCTATTACTGCCAGGCCGAGAAGCTGTTCCACGTGCATGGCCAGCGTGGCGAGGATCCGAACGAACCGCCCTCGAGCGAGCCCTACGCCTATCCAGCGGTGTCGCACGAACCGCGGATCCAGGCGCTGAGCGACAGCCTGCGGGGCGAGGGCCTGCATCCATTCCACCTGCCACTCGGCATCCTGCTGGATGAGAAGGACGGCAAGCCCACGCCGACCAGCCCGTGCATACGGTGCGACGCGTTCGATGGTTTTCCATGCGCCATCAACGCCAAGGCAGACTCGCAGGTGATCTGCGTCGACCCGACACTCGCCGAGCATCCGAACTTCACGCTGCTGACCAACGCCTTCGTCGAACGGCTGGAGACGGACGCCACCGGCCGTGAGGTCACCGGTGTCCACGTCAAACGGCATGGCCAGCACGAGGTCTATACCGCCGACGTCGTCGTCGTGGCTTGTGGCGCGCTGAGCTCGGCGCTGCTTCTGCTGCGGTCGGCGAACGACGCGCACCCGACCGGCCTCGCCAACGGCTCCCATCAGGTGGGTCGCAACTACATGCGCCACAACATGAGCGTGCTGATGGCGATCCTGAAGGAGCCGAACCACACCGTCTTCCAGAAAACGCTCGCGATCAGCGACTTCTACTTCGGTGCGCCGGAGTGGGCGTTCCCGATGGGGTTGATCCAGATGTGCGCGACGTCGCACGGCGAACAGATCCGCGGCGAAGCCGTCCCCGGTTTCCTTTCCTTCCTGCCCGAGATGCCGTTCGACAAGATGGCGGAATACTCGATGGACTTCTGGTTGCAGAGCGAGGATCTCCCACACCCCGACAACCGTATCTTCTACGACGGCGACAGGGTGGTTCTCTCGATCGCGGAGGGCAAGGAGGAGGCGGCACACAGGCTCAGGCAGAAGCTGGAAAGCCTGATGGAACCGATCGGCGCGCGGCCCAAGCTCCTGGAGCGGAGCCTCTATCTCGGCAAGAACATCCCGATCAACGGGACTGCCCATCAGGCCGGCACCTGCCGGTTCGGCGTCGACCCGAAAACGTCGGTGCTGGACCTGAACTGCCGCGCGCACGAGGTCGACAACCTCTACGTCACCGACGCGAGCTTCTTTCCCTCCATCGGCGCCGTGAACCCGACGCTGACCATCATCGCCAACGCTCTCCGCGTCGGCGACCACCTCAAGGCCCGGCTGGGCGCATGATCGCGGCATCGGCGAGGAAACCTCAGCGCCCCTGACCCGTCCGGGATCGGTCGGGGTCCTTCCCCGTGTTCAATCTCAGAACGTCAGCCCATAGGCGGCCCCGACGATCCCGGCGACGCTCGCGGACGCGGTGACGAGGCCGGCGGCAAACGGGCGTGACGCCAGCACGACGAGGGAGGCGCTCGCCGCCGAGGCGAGGAGTAGCGGAACGCCGGGCATGACGCCGCGCTCCAGCCCGATCGCGAGCGCGAGGGCGAGCACGAGACCGACCGCGGTCAGGCGCGCAACGAGCCCGGACGCCGCGCCGCGCCGTGCGTCCGCGAGTGCGACGGTCGCGAGAAGCGCGAGCGGCACGCGGAGGATCGCGGCGGTGCCGGGCAGCATCGCGGCGCCGACGGCCGCGAACGCCAGCAGGACGCGAAGCGGGACGGCACGACGCGGAGGCGGGACGGGAACCAGGGCCAGGATCGCGAGCGCGAGCGCCGCGAGCAGCGGCACGAGCGTGTCGAGGACGGGCCGTACCCGGGCGGCCGCCACCAGCCCGGCCGTCGCCCCGGACAGCAGCGGCGCCAGATCACCGAGCGCGGGAGAACCGGCCGCCAGCGTCGACAGGACGTGCGCGGCCAGCGCCGGCGAGGCGATCAGGGCGCCGACCAGGAAGCCGCACGCGAGCCGGAGAGACGACGAAAGGCGACGTCCGGTAAGCCCGGTCGCGAGCCGCACGACGCCCCAGCCGGCCCCGAGACACAGGCCGGCGAACGCGGCGGCGCCGCTGGCGAGAAAGGCGAGCGTGCCGACCGCACCGGCGAGCGCGAGCACGCCGGCGCGCGACACGCAGCGCTCGACGGCCAGCATGACGAGCACGGTTCCGACCAGCGCGCCGGGCGTTCCACCGACGAAGCCGGGATCGCTCTCGACCAGCACGGCGCCGAGCAGGCCGGTGCTGCCGAGGCCGATCAGTCGGGCCAGGCGGAGAAGCGCGAAGCCGGAAACGATCTGCAGGAGGAGACGGAAGGCGAGAACGAGCCGGCCCCAGTCTTCCGCGAGCGCCACCGGCAGCACGAAGCCGGAGCCGATCAGCCCATGCGCCCGCATGAAGCCGGCGACGGTCTCGAGCGGGCCATGTCCGGCGACCTGACCCGTCCAGGACGGCCAGGCGACCGCGAGCGGAAGGGCGACGAGAACGAAGCTTTCGCCGAACTCACGCCAGCCGGCCAGCCGGGCCGCCCGACGAGAGGTGGCGCTCAGGAGCGGCGTTCGGTCACGAATTTCGGTGTCAGATAGGGCTCGATCGCTTCCGATCCGCCTTCCGAGCCGTAGCCGCTGTCCTTGATGCCGCCGAACGGGGTCTCGGCCAGCGAGAAGCCGGAGTGGTTGATCGAGACCATCCCGCTCTCGATCCGCTCGCCGAGCTCGCCGACGTGGAAGGAGGAGCGGGCAAAGGCGTAGGCGGCGAGACCGTAAGGAAGACGGTTCGCCTCGGCGATCGCCTCGTCGAGACCGCTCACCTTGCTCACCAGCGACACCGGGCCGAAAGGCTCTTCGTTCATCGCCCGCATCTCGGCCGTCATCCCGGACAGCACGGTCGGCTCGAAGAACGTGCCACGATTGCCGATCCGATTGCCGCCGGTCTCGATCCGGGCCCCGCGCGCGACCGCGTCGGCGACCAGATCGGCGACGGCCTGGAGGCGCCGCTCGGATATCAGCGGTCCCATCTCGGTGCCGTCCTCGAGGCCATTGCCCACCCGGATCGCGCCGGTCGCGGGGACGTAGCGCTCGAGGAACCGGTCGTGGACGCGTTCATCCACGATGAAGCGGGTCGGCGAGATGCAGACCTGGCCGGCGTTGCGGCGCTTGGTCGCGACCATCACCGACGCCGCCTGCTCGATATCGGCATCGTCGAGGATCACCACCGGCGCGTGACCGCCGAGCTCCATCGTGACCCGCTTCATGTGCTCGCCGGCGAGCGCCGCGAGACGCTTGCCGACCGGCACCGAGCCGGTGAACGAGATCTTCCGGATCACCGGGTGCGGGATCAGGAAGGACGAGATCTCGGCCGGATCGCCGTACACCAGGTTGGCGACGCCGGCGGGAAGACCCGCGTCCTGCAGGGCGCGGAACAGCTCGGCCGGCGAGCCCGGCGTCTCCTCAGGACCCTTGACGATGATCGAGCAGCCGGCGGCGAGTGCCGCGCCGAGCTTGCGGACCACCTGGTTGATCGGGAAGTTCCAGGGCGTGAAGGCGGCGACCGGCCCAACCGGTTCCTTCAGCACCAGCTGACGGATGTCGGCCCGGCGAGCCGGGATCACCCGGCCATAGGCGCGGCGGGCCTCTTCGGCGAACCATTCGAGCGTCTCGACGCCGGCGTTGATCTCCAGGCGCGCCTCGGCGACCGGCTTGCCCTGCTCGGTCGTCATCAGTCGCGCGACGTTCTCCAGCCGCTCGCGGAGCAGGGCGGCGGCGGCCCGGAGAACCTTCGAGCGATCGAAGGCCGAGGTCGCGCGCCAGACCGCGAAGCCGCGTCGTGCGGCATCGAGCGCCTCGTCGAGATCCTCGGGCCCTGCGTGCGACACCGTGCCGAGCACCTCGCCGGTCGCGGGATTGCCGATCTCGAGCCGCCGCCCTGAACGAGCGTCGCGCCAGGTGCCGTCGATCAGCAGCTTCACGTCGAGTGCGGTCATGCGTTCCTCTCCCGGCCGGTCCTCCACCGCGATGTAGGCGCGGCGGTCGCCACAGGCCAGCCGGGTCTCAGACGATGATGTCCTCGACGCGGATGGGCAGGTGACGGATGCGCTTGCCCGTCGCGTGATGGACGGCGTTGGCGATCGCGGCGGCGACGCCGACGATCGGCAGCTCGCCCATCCCGCGTGCGCCGAGCGGATCGACCGCCTGGTCGGGGAACTGGATGGTCTCGACCGTGAGCTCGGGCACGTCGGCGTTCACCGGCACGAGGTAGTCCGAAATGTTGCCGTTGACGTAGAGGCCGGTCGCGAGATCGGGGATCGCCGCCTCGGTCAGGGCCTGGCCGATCCCGAACACGATCCCGCCGAGCAGCTGGCTGCGGCCGGTCTGGGCGTTGAGGATGCGGCCGATGTCGAACACGCCGACGATCCGGGACACCCGGACGGTGCCGAAATCCGGGTCGACGCGGACCTCCGCGAACTGGGCGCCGAACGAGTGCCGCGATCTCTGGTCGAACGCGCCGCCGGGCTTGGCGCCCGCCTCGCCTTCGAGAAAGGGCTGACCGGAGGCGCGAACGAGATCGGCGATCCCGACGGTGCCGTGCGGCGCCCGGACGATCCCGTCGCTGATCGAGACCGCATCGGGTGCCGTCCCGTGCCACGCGGGACCGGCCTTCGAGATTGCGAGGCCGACGAGGCGCGCACGGAGACTGGCCGCCGCCATCTGCACGGCCGGCATGACGCTCGCGGCCGTCATCGAGCCCCCGGACACCGGGGCATGCGGGAAGTCGGTGTCGCCGAGCTCCGCGCGGACCGCGTCGAGCCTGACGCCGAGCGTCGCCGCGGCGACCTGGGTCATGATCGTGTAGGTGCCGGTGCCGATGTCCTGGGTGCCCGACTGGACGACGACGCTGCCGTCCGGAAAGGCACGCACGCGGGCGCTCGCCGGCAGACGGTTCGCCGGATAGGTCGCGGTCGCCATTCCCCAGCCGATGAGCACGTGACCGTCGCGCATCGAGCCCGGTGCGGGGTTCCGCTTCTCCCAGCCGAACAGCGCGGCGCCGCGGGCGTAGCACTCGCGGAGATGCTTCGAGGAAAACGGCTTGCCCTCGTTCTCGTCGGTGTCGGCGTAGTTCTTCAGACGGAGCGCGACCGGGTCGATCGCCAGCGCGACCGCGAGCTCGTCCATCGCACATTCGAGCGCGTAGACCCCTGGTGTCTCGCCGGGCGCCCGCATGTAGGTGGGCAGGCCGTAGTTCGTCTCGACGAGGCGATGCGTGGTCGCGACGTTGGCACAGGAATAGAGCATGCGGCTGGACAGCGCCGCGGGCTCGGCGAACTCGCCGACCGCTTCCTCGCTGGTCTGCGTCACCGCGTCGTGACGGAGCGAGAGCAGCGTCCCGTCGCGCGCGGCGGCGAGCCGGAGCCGCTGGTGCGTCTCGGGCCGATAGCCGTTGCTCGTGTACATATCCTCCCGCGTCAGCTCGATGCGGACCGGCCGACCGACCTGGCGTGCGGCCAGCGCCGCGAGCGTGATCGGTGCCCAGGCGTTTCCCTTGGAACCGAATCCGCCCCCGACATAGGGGCAGATCACGCGTACGCGATCGTGCGGGAGCTGGAAGAAGCCGGCGAGCGTCGACTGGACGCCGCTGACGCCCTGGGTCGCGGTCCACACGGTCAGCGTGCCGCCGCTCCAGGACGCGACGGTCGCGTGCGGCTCCATCGGATTGTGGAACTCGGGCGGTGTCGCGTAGACGCTGTCGATCCGCACCGGAGCGCGGGAGAAGGCGCTGTCTGGCTCGCCCCGGGAACTGTCGGGCGGGACCTGGCCGCCGCGGAAATGGCGCGGAACGATCGCCGCTCCGAGTGCCGCGTCCATGTCACGGACGGCGCCGCCGTCGGCGGCGACGCGGGGACGGATCCGCATCATCGCGCCCTGCACGTTCTCGATCGTGGTGGCGACCACGAGCCCGATGGTCTGGCCGGCGTAGCGGACCGTGTCGTCCTGGAGCAGCGGATACTTGACCGACTGGAAGTTCGCGGGCTCGACGTGGAGACGCCCGGCATTGAACGGCGTGATCACCGCGACGACGCCGGGGAGATCGGGCGGCACGTCGAACCCGGTCACCCGGCCCTTGGCCACGCCGCTCTTGAGCAGGCCGACATGCAGCATGCCGGGCTGCTCGAACTCGGCGGCGTAGCGGGCCGCACCACGGACCTTGAGCGGTGCGTCGACCCGCTCCACCGCCCCGCCGATCGTGTTCATGCCGCGACCGTCCCGAGAGCACGCCGAACCACGTTGACGAGGAGCGGCACCTTGAACCCGTTCTCCGAACCGGGCGCCGCGCCCGCCGAAGCGAGGCGCGCGGCGTCCGCGATGTTGGCCGCGGTCGGCGTCCGGCCGCGGAGCGCCTGCTCCACGCGGTCGAGGCGCCAGGGTTTCGGGGCGACCCCGCCGGCCGCGAGGCGGACATCCCGGATCACGCCGTTCTCGATCGCGATCCCGGCCGCGACGGAACAGAGCGCATAGGCGTAGCTCTGGCGATCCCGCACCTTGACGTAGGTCGAGCGCGCCGTCGCGGCATCGGTCGGCACGGTGATCGCGACGATCACCTCGCCGGGCTCCAGCACCGTCTCGCGATCCGGCGTGTCGCCGGGAAGCAGATAGAGATCGGCGAGACGAAGGGTGCGTCCCCCTGCCCTGCCCGTCCGGCGCGTCTCGACCGAGGCTCCGAACGCCACCAATGCCACCGGCATGTCGGAGGGGTGGGTCGCGATGCAGTGCGCGCTGCCGCCGAGGATCGCGAGCTCGCGGTTGCGGCCGGGGATGGCAGGGCAGCCCGAACCCGGGTCGCGCTTGTTGCAGGCAAAGCTGGTGTCGCGGAAATACACGCAGCGCGTGCGCTGCAGCAGGTTGCCGCCCGCGGTGCCGAGATTGCGGATCTGCGGTGACGCGGCGGCGAGCAGCGCCTCCGAGATCGCGGGGGCGTGGGCCAGGACGAGCGGGCTGCCGGCAACCTCGGCCATGGTGGCGAGCGCGGGAAGCCGAAGCACGCCGTCGGTCATCGTGACCGCCTCGGAGCCGTCCGGCTCCAGGCTCTGCAGCGTATCGGGGGCGAGCACGCCGGCCCTGAGGAGCTGGACCATGTCGGTGCCGCCGGCGATCAGCATCGCCCCGGTCGGGTTGCCGCCTTCCGGCGTGATCTGGAAGGGATGCATCCGTCCTCAGCCCTTTCCGGTCGCCTGCGGCGCGAGCCCGGCGTGACGGTCGTTCCCCGCCTCCAGCGTCGCGTCCACGATGTTGTTGTAGGCGCCGCAGCGGCAGAGATTGCCGCTCATCCATTCGCGGACTTCCGCCGGCGAATTCGCGTGACCCTCCTCGATGAGGGATGCCGCCGACATCACCTGGCCCGGCGTGCAGTAGCCGCATTGCAGGGCGTCGTGCTGGGCGAAGGCGAGCTGGACCGGATGCGGCGCCTCGGCCGTGCCGAGCCCCTCCACGGTGGTGACGCGCCTGCCGTCGCAGCGCGCGGCGAGCACCAGGCAGGAGACGACCCGTTTGCCGTCGAGATGCACGGTGCAGGCGCCGCAGGCGCCCATCGCGCAGCCCTTCTTGGTGCCGGTCAGTCCGAGATCATCGCGCAACGCGTCGAGCAGCGTGGTCCTGGTGTCGACGCGGAGGACGGCCGGTGCGCCGTTCACGTGCAGCGTGATCTCCCGCGTGAACGGCGCATCGACGGGCGCCTCGCGCTGCCCGATCTCCGGCTCGCCGGTCGGGACCGCCGCATCGACCTCGAACGGGCCGAGGGCGAGGCCGGTCGCGGCGGTTCCGATCAGAAGGCGGCGGGTGACGCCGGGCTGCTCGAGCATGGATACTCCTCTCGCACCGGGATCCGGGTAGAACAGGTGGACCCCGATCCTGCCGGTTCAAGCGGGAGCGAGGCGTCCCTACTCGGTATCGAGAGAGTATCCGGCGGCCCGGACGGTGCGGACGAGATCGAGCTCGCCGGTCCCGTTGATCGACTTGCGAAGGCGCCGGATGTGGACGTCCACGGTCCGCGGCTCGACGTGGATGTCGCGTCCCCAGACGGCGTCGAGCAGCTCTTCGCGGGCGAACACCCGGCGGGGATGCTGCATCAGGAATTCGAGCAGCCGGAACTCGGTCGGGCCGAGATGGATCGGCCGGCCATTCCGCGAGACCCGGTGCGAGGTGAGGTCCATCGAGATGTCGTGGAAGGTGAGCGCGCCCTTGTTCGGAACCGAGCGCGACCGCCGCAACAGGGCGCGCATGCGGGCGACGAGCGCCTCGATGTTGAACGGCTTGGTGATGTAGTCGTCGGCGCCGGTGTTGAGGCCGCGGACCGCGTCGGCATCCTCCGTGCGCGCGGTGACCATGATCACCGGGAGGTCGCGGGTCGCCGGCCGCCGCCGGATCTGCCGGCACAGCTCGATGCCGGAGATCGAGGGCAGCATCCAGTCGAGGAGCACGATGTCGGGGGTGACCTCGCCGAGCCGGGTCAGCGCCTCCTGGCCGTCGCCGGCCTCCTCCACCCGGAAGCCCTGCTTCTCGAGGTTGTAGCGCAGCATCGTCAGCAGGGCGGCCTCGTCCTCGACAACGAGCGCAAGGGGCCGCCCGGCCTGGATGTCGTTCGCGGCGGCGACCCTCATGCCGGCATGCTCACGGGCGGCATGCTCATGCGAGATCGGACCCGGTCTGGTCGAGCCCGTTCCCGTCGATGGCGGCGGGCGAGCGTCCGCCGCGCGGACGGGCGTCGGGGAGATTGGTGCCGGTGGCAGCGTAGTAGACCGTCTCGGCGATATTGGTCGCGTGATCGCCGACGCGCTCGAGGTTCTTCGCCACGAACATGAGGTGCGTGCAGGGCGTGATGTTGCGCGGATCCTCCATCATGTAGGTGATGAGCTCGCGGAAGATCGCAGAGTAGAGGTCGTCGATCGCCTCGTCGGACCGCCAGACCTGCTCGGAGCGCGCGGCATCCCGCTCGCCGACGGCGTCGATCACCAGGCGGAGGTTTTCCTCGGCGAGCCGTCCCATCTGCGAAAGCGCCCCGTATCGATAGGGGAACGAGGCCTCGTTCAGCAGCATCGAGCGCTTGGCGATGTTGCGCGCGTAGTCGCCGATCCGCTCCAGCGCCGCGGTGACCCGGAGCGAGGCGACGATCTCGCGGAGGTCGTCGGCGAACGGCTGGCGAAGGGCGAGCAGCCGGATCACGTCGGCCTCGATCCGGCGTTCCAGCTCGTCGACGTGCCGATCCTGCTCGATCGCGGCCAGGGCGGCGTCCTCGTCGTGCTCGAGCACCGCACGCATGGCAAGCGAGAGCTCGTTCTCGACCAGGCCACCCATCTCGGTGAGCCGGTCGCGCAGCGTCCGCAGCTCCTGCTCGTAGGCGCTGATCATGTGGCCGGCACTCTGTCCCATTCCGATTGTCCTCCGAGCGCCCGTCGGCGCCCCCGTGTCAGCCGAACCGGCCGGTGACGTAGTCCTGCGTGCGCTTCTCGCGGGGGGCGGTGAACATCTGCGCCGCCGGCGAGATCTCGATGAGCTCTCCCATATAGAAGAAGGCGACCTGATCGGCGCAGCGTGCCGCCTGCTGCATGTTGTGGGTGACGATCGCGATGGTGAAGTCCCGCTTCAGCTCGTCGATCAGCTCCTCGATCTTCAGCGTCGAGATCGGATCGAGCGCGCTGGTCGGCTCGTCGAGCAGGATCACCTCCGGACGCGTCGCGATGGTCCGCGCGATGCAGAGCCGCTGCTGCTGCCCCCCCGACAGGGCGGCCGCCGGCGCGCCGAGGCGGTCCTTCACCTCGGTCCAGAGCGCCGACCGGGTGAGCGACCATTCGACCCGGTCGGCCATCTCGCCTCGGTTCAGCCTCTCGTGCAGCCGCACGCCGAAGGCGATGTTGTCGGAGATCGACATCGGGAACGGCGTCGGCTTCTGGAACACCATCCCGATCCG
>CAXUBX010000102.1:0-5222 GCA_964249405.1 uncultured Acetobacteraceae bacterium
GCGGGAGCCGGTCCGTTGGCGTGTCGATCCGGGTTGCCTACAAGGAGCGGTGAAGCCCACGGGAGGATCTGTTGACGATGCGAATGGACCGGCGCGGGGCCTCGGTGGCCGTGGTCGCGACGACCGCTTGCGGACTTCTCGCCGGCTGCGGCGGCGGCAAGCCGGCCGTGCCGCCGATCATCGTCCTCGGCGATCCGCTGTCCACGCAGACCGTGGCGTTCTCCGACGGCGCCGGACTTCGCCTGCCCCGCCATCTCGACGGCTTCAGCCGCCGGAGCCTCGGCACCGAGCCGAAGGGACGCGGCGTCACCGCGGTCTATGCCGGCGCGGAAGGCGGAACCCCGGTGGCGGTCACGATCCGGGTGCGCAGGGTGGGCGGCGGGCGCACGCTCTTGACGGCACCGCCCGCCATCTCCACCGCCGCCCGATCCTCGGCCTCCCTCTCGCGCGCGATCGCGGCGCTGCAGTCGTCCGACCCGGGCCTGTCCGCCGGACCCGCCGGCGACATCTTCCTCGTCCGCTTCGGCGCGATCCAGGCGGGGCGGACGGCGACACTGCAGGGACAAGGCGGCCCGATCACCGTGGACGCGTTCTGCTGCGTCAACGCGATCTGGTCCTACGAATTCGAGGTGGCGGGCCCGGGTGGCGACACGACCGCGCGCTTCCTGCGTGATCTCCCCTGGAGTGCCAGCACGGGCGCCAGCATCGAGGAACCGCAGTGAGACTGGCGTGCGCGCGGAAACCCGTCCCTCGCGCCGGCCTTTAGCGATCTTCGAGAACTCCGGAGATCCTCGATGCGCGCACTCTGCTGGCACGGCCGCGACGACATCCGCTGCGACACCGTCCCCGACCCCGTGATCGAGGACCCGCGCGACGTCATCCTCAAGGTGACGAGTTGCGCGATCTGCGGCTCCGACCTCCACCTGATGGACGGTCAGATGCCGACGATGGAGCGCGGCGACGTGCTCGGCCACGAGTTCATGGGCGAGGTGGTCGAGGTCGGTTCGCCGGGCCACGCGCTGAAGAAGGGCGATCGCGTGATCGTGCCCTTCAACATCAACTGCGGCGAGTGCCGGCAGTGCCGCATGGGCAACTGGGCCTCCTGCCAGCGATCGAACCGCAACGCGGCGATGGCAGCGGCGCAGTTCGGCTACACGACCGCGGGCCTGTTCGGCTACTCGCACCTCACCGGCGGCTACGGCGGCGGCCAGGCGGAGTACGTGCGGGTCCCGATGGCCGATGTCGGACCGATGAAGGTGCCGGACGGCATGTCGGAGGAACAGGCCCTGTTCCTCACCGACATCCTGCCGACCGGCTGGCAGGCGATCGAGTATTGCGAGCTCAAGGGCGGCGAGCGGGTTGCGATCTGGGGCGCCGGGCCGGTCGGGCTGTTCGCGATCGTGTCCGCCGCGATCAAGGGGGCCGGCACGATCATCGCGGTCGAGACGGTGCCCGAACGCCAGTCGCTCGCCCGGGCGGCTGGAGCGACGCACGTGGTCGATCCCTCTTCGGAGGACGTGATCGCACGCATCAAGGACATCACGGACGGCGAAGGTCCGGACGCGGTGGTCGATTGCGTCGGCATGGAGGCGACCGGCCACCACGGGTTCTTCGGCGCGCTGAGCGCCGTCCAGGAGAAGCTGACCTCCCAGCAGCGGCCCTACGCGCTCGAGCAGGCGGTCATCGCCGTGCGACCGTCGGGGATCGTGTCGATCCCGGGGGTGTACGGCGGCCCGGTTCCGGTCAACATGGGAGCGGTGGTGCAGAAGGGGCTGACGTTCCGGACCGGCCAGACGCACGTAAAGCGATGGCTGGAGCCGCTGGTCGAGTTGATCGAGCAGGGGCGGATCGATCCCGCCTTCCTGATCACGCACCGGAGCGAGGATCTCGCCGAGGGCCCGGCGCTCTACGAGACTTTCCGCGACAAGAAGGACAATTGCGTGAAGGTCGTCTTCCATCTCGCCTGAGCCGGGCACCGGGCGGCTCGTCGAGCCCGCGCGGCGCGTGCGGACCGGGGTCTCGCGCACCGCATCCGGCAGACCGGTTTCCCCGTAGCAGACGCGACGATGTTCGGTCGCTGCCGCCGACCAGATCGGAGGGTCAGCCCGAGTGTCGATCGTGTCCGGCCGCGCGCGAACACTGACCGGGGGGCGCTGGGGCACCGCCCCTGGACCCGCGTCTGTTTTTTGTTACACCATGCTTTCGATGCCGCTGTTCCGTCCTGGCCAACATCCCGCCGCGAGGCCGCCGGCGCGCGGATTTCGCGCCCCGGCTCCGTGGTAGCGGGGTGTGGCCCCGCTCGGTTTGTCGACGGACGAGACGGTCTCGCGCAACCTCGATGCTGCGATGCCTTCGACCGCGACCGGCCCGGGCCCGGGCGCGTTCGGAGCCGCCGCCCTTGCCGCCCAGGCTCTCTTCCTCGTGCTGCTCGTCTTCGAACTCCTCGGTCCGCACGCGCGAGCCGGGACCGGACGCAGCGCTCCCGTCACCTTGGCCCTGATCCTCGTCGCGGCCTGCCTGCTCGCCGCCCTCGGAAGCCTGATGGTCGCGGAGCGGCGACGACGCGGCCTCCTGCGTCACACCGAGCGCCTGCGCGGCCTGGTCTCGACCGACCCGCTGACGGAGCTCGGAAACCGGCGCAGCTTCGACGAGGCCCTGTCGCTCGCCTGGCGTGACGCCAGCCGTCGGGGCGCCGTGCTCTCGCTCGTTCTCGCGGACGCCGACCATTTCAAGTCGTTCAACGACCTCTACGGCCACCTCGAAGGCGACCGTCTGCTCCAGGCCGCCGGGAAGGTGCTGACGAGCGCGCTCCGGCGGCCGGCCGATCAGGCGTTCCGCATCGGCGGCGAGGAATTCGCGATCCTGCTCCCCGACACCGACGCCGCCGGCGCGGCGGTGGTCGCCGCCACGATCCGGGCCGGCATCGTTGCCCTGCCGACGCGACACCGGAGCGGGGTCGACGGCCGCTTCACCCTCAGCATGGGGATCGCCCAGGCGACGCCGACAAGGGGCGAAGCGGACCGCCAGCGGCTCTTTGACGCGGCGGACCGGGCGCTCTACCGGGCGAAGTCGGATGGACGGAACCGGATCCGGGTCACGGCCCTCGTGGGCTCGAACCGGGAAGAGGACGCCAGGCCCGACGCCTCGATCGGGGGTCTCGAGATCCTGCTGCCGGGGGGCCGGTCGTTGTCGATCTCGGAAGCGATCAGCCTCTCGACACTGCAATCGGTGCTGGGCGTCCTCAAGGACGGCTGAGGAGACTTCGCCCGTCAGGCGGCCCCGAGACGATGATACGTGCGGCCGAACCAGACCAGGCCGCCCGGCTCGCCCGCTCCGAGACGCACGTCGAGCACGTCGCAGAACACGACGCTGTGCGTGCCGACCGGGCTGACCGTTCCGATCCGGCAATCGAACGAGGCGATCGCGGAGGCGAGCAGCGGCGCCCCGGTGCCGCCCACCAGCCACTCGGTTTCCGCGGCGGCGGCGAAGCGGGCGTCCATGTCGACGGTCCGGTCGGCGAACACGCCCGACAGGTTCTCTTGCGACCCGGCGAGCACGTTGACCGACAGGCAGCGGTTCGCGAGGAAGGCGTCGTGCGAGCGCACGCCGCGGTTGATGCAGACGAGAAGCGTCGGCGGGTCGTCGGTCACGCTGCAGACCGCGGAGGCGGTGAAGCCGTGCCGGCCCGCCTCGCCGTCCGTCGCGATCAGGTTCACGGCGGCGCCGAGCCGCGACATCCCTTCGCGGAACCGGACGCGCATGTCGGTGGGGTCGTCCATCGTCAGTCCAGCCTGGCCCGGATCGCGGCACGGGTCTCAGGATAGACGGCCTCGAGGCGATCGGCGACGCTCCGCGCGACGGCGCGCGGCTGGGCCGTGACCTGGGGCAGCCCCATGAGCTCGCCATGGGCGGCGCGGGCGGGTGGCCCGAGCACGAACAGGTCGGCCGCGGGTCGCCCCGTCGCGTCGAGCGCCCGGCTGTCCTGATCGGTCGCCAGACCGAGGGCCGTGGCGTCGGCCCGAAGGACGCCCTGGCGGGCGAGATCGCGGAGAACCTCGCTCGTCTCCACCAGCGTGCGGTGGCCGGGTCCGGTGCAGTCGATCACCGCGTCGACGCGGATCGCCTCGGGCGTCGCCGGTCGGGACCGGCGCGGCCGGAAGACGACCCGCAGCGCCGCGCCGTCCACGGTGACCGAGCGAATCGAGGCGGCGATCACCCGGAGCGAGCCCGCGGCGATCGCCGACGCGATCGCAGCATCGATCTGCGGCGCGCTCTGGAAACGGTGCACGTCCCAGAACGGACGGAGGTGGCGGAGGAGCCGCCTCTGCTCGACGAGCGGAAGCGCGTTCCAGACGATCGTGCCCTGGGCGCGCAGGGCCTCGATCACGTCCTCCCACGGACGCCCGTCCCGCGCGGCGTCCCGCACAGCGAGCCGCACCGCGCGAAGCAGCGCGATCGCGGTGACGGACGGCTCGGTCGCGAAATCGCCGAACGGCGCGACCGCCTTCGTGGTCCGAGGCCGCGGCAGCAGGCCGCGGCGCGAAACCGCGGTGACGAGCCCGCGGTGGCCGCGACGTCCGAGCGACGCCACCACGTCGCAGGCGGTGAGCCCGGTCCCGACCACCAGGAGATCGCTGTCCGGCGCGAACTCCGAGAGCGCATCCGGCGCCCAGGGATCGCGCACCAGGCGGTCGGGCGGCAGGTCGGCCAGGAACCGGGGCGTCTGCGGCGACGGGTGTCCGGTCGCGATCAGCAGGACATCGCCCTCCAGCGTTTCGCCCGTGGACAGACGCACGGCGAACCCGCCGCCGCCCCGCCGCCGGGCGGCGACCGCGCTCGCCCGAACGTGCCGGACCGAACCGGCGCGGGCGTCGGCCGCCACGCGCCGCAGGGTGTCCGCGACATAGGCGCCGTAGAGCGCGCGCCTCGGGTACCGTCGCCCGTCCGGTAGCGTGGCGTCCCCGTCGAGCGCGATTGAGCCCTCCCCGGCCAGCCACGCGTCGACGTCCGCCGGATGCTCCGCGAACAGCGACAGGCGGCTCGCCGCGACGTTCACCCGGTGCGCGGGGTCGGTCGTCCCGTAGGCGAGCCCCGCGCCGAGGCGATCGCGCGGCTCGATCACCACGATCTCGACCGGGAGCGAGCCGTGATCGCGGAGCAGGTGGATCGCGAAGGCGGCCCCGGAGAACCCGCCCCCGATCACCAGGACGCGTCGCGGCTCC
>CAXUBX010000102.1:5322-10027 GCA_964249405.1 uncultured Acetobacteraceae bacterium
CCCCGGTCATCCGCGCGGAGCGATCGGTGCCGCGACGTCGATCGGCGAGACCGGCAGGCGCCGATAGGTCAGGAACAGCGCGCCCCCGGTGAACACGGCCGCGCCCACCGCATTGCCGATCGTGACCGGGATCTCGTTCCAGACCAGCCAGTCGTAGAGGGTCACCTTGGCGCCGAGCATCATGCCCACCGGGATCGCGAACATGTTCACCACGCTGTGCTCGAAGCCCTGGCTGACGAAGATGAAGATCGGCAGCCAGGCGCCGAGGATCTTGCCGACGGTCGACGTCGACGCGAGACCCATCACGGTCCCGAGGCTGACCATCCAGTTGCAGAGGATCGCCTTGGTGAACACGGTGAGCATGCCGGCCGCGCCGAACGCCTCGTAGCCCGTGGTCTTGGCGACCGCGACCGCCCGGAGCTTGTCGCCGATCAGCGCGCCGCCCGTATGCCCTGCCTCGGTCGCCGCGATCCAGAACAGCACCGCGTAGATCAGGCTGCCGATCAGGTTGCCGATGAACACGACAGCCCAGTTCCGGAGGAGATCGACCGTGCCGATCCGTCCCGCGAAGAGCGCGACCGGCATCACCGCGAAGTTGCCGGTGAGGAGCTCGAGACCGAGGATCACGATGAGCGCGAAGCCGGCCGGAAAGAGCAGGGCTCCGGTGATGAACTGGCCGGTCTGTCCGGCCACGAGAAAGGCCATCGAGGTGACGAAGCCGAGATAGGCTCCGGCCAGCGCGCCCCGGACCAGGAGATCGACCGAGGACAGCCTCGCCTTGATCGCGCCGGCCTCGACCATCGCGGACACGACCTCCGCCGGCCTGATGTAGTCACCCATGGTTCCGTCGTCCTCCCGCGCGCCGCCCCAGCGAGGCGGATCGAACCGCTGCTCGGGTTGTTCCCCGCTTCGGGTCCGGTGTCCATCGCCGGACCTGCTCCGACTTGTCGCGGCTCGCGGAACCTTCTACGCCGCCGAGGCGTGGGCGGGATGCGCAACCCTTGATCGTGACGCTCGGCGAGATCCTGGTGGAGATCATGGCGGACGAGCCCGGCACCGGGTTCCTCGAGCCGCTCCGTCTCACGGGTCCCTATCCGTCCGGCGCGCCGGCCATCTTCATCGACCAGGTCGCCCGGCTCGGTCATCCGGCCGCCCTGATCGGCGCGGTCGGCGACGACGATTTCGGCCGGATGACGATCGACCGGCTGCGCCGGGATGGGGTCGACGTCAGTGCCGTCGTGGTCGACCGCGATCACCCCACCGGGACTGCCTTCGTGCGCTACCGGCCCGACGGATCGCGCGACTTCGTCTTCAACGTCAGGCGGAGCGCCTCCGGGCAGACCCGTCCCGGACCCGCCGCGAACCTGGTCCTGGACCGGGCGAGCCATCTCCACGTCATGGGCTCCTCGCTGTTCTCGCCGGCGCTGGCCGAGGCGATGACCGAGGCGGTCGACCGGGTGAAGCGGCGCGGCGGCACCATCTCGTTCGATCCCAACATCCGCAAGGAGATGCTGGCCGCGGCCGGAGTGGATCGCTCGCTCAGATCGATGCTCGAGCGTTGCGACCTGTTCCTGCCGAGCGGCGAGGAACTCACCCTGCTGACCGACGCGACCGATCCGGACGAGGCCATCGCCGCGATCCTGGGCCTCGGGGTCGGCGCGATCGTGGTCAAGCACGGGGCGCGCGGGGCGACGTATCACGACCGCTCCGGATCGCTCTCGACCGCGCCCTTCCCGAGCACGGAGATCGATCCGACCGGCGCCGGCGACTGCTTCGGCGCGACCTTCGTCGCCTGCCGCTCGCTCGGCCATGCCCCGGACCACGCGCTCCGCTACGCCGCCGCCTCCGGCGCACTCGCCGTGCGCGCACGGGGGCCGATGGAAGGCACCTCCGGCTTCGCGGCACTCGACGCGCTGATCGCATCGGGACGCCCGCGGTGAGCGTGGACGCCCTCGCCTCGCTCGCGCGGCACCGGCAGGCGGGCAGTCCGGCCGGCATCACCTCGGTCTGCTCGGCGCACCCGCTGGTGATCGAGGCGGCCCTCCTGCAGGCGGCGGAGGACGGCAGCACGGCGCTGATCGAGGCGACCTGCAACCAGGTCAACCAGGAGGGCGGCTACACCGGGATGACGCCGTCGGACTTCCGGGCGCTGGTCGAGGGGATCGCGGATCGGGTCGGCCTGCCCCGCGCCCGGATCCTGCTGGGCGGCGACCATCTCGGTCCCAACCCGTGGCGGCACCGGCCCGCCGGCGAGGCGATGGCGCGCGCCGCCGACATGATCGCCGCCTACGCGGCCGCGGGTTTCGAGAAGCTCCATCTCGACTGCAGCATGGGGTGCGCGGGGGAGCCCGCCGCCCTCGACGACCGGACGACGGCCGGCCGCGCCGCCAGCCTCGCCGCCCGCGCCGAAGCGGCCGCCGCATCCCGGCCGGTCTACGTGATCGGCACCGAGGTGCCGACGCCCGGAGGCGCGCTGGAAGCGCTCGACCATCTCCGCCCGACCGCCCCCGAGGCGGTCCGCCGGACGCACGGGATCCACGCGGAAGCCTTCCGCGACCTGCCGGACGCCTGGGCGCGGGTCGTCGGCATCGTGGTGCAGCCCGGGGTCGAGTTCGGACCGGCGAGCGTCGCCGTGTACGCGCCGGAACCGGCCCGCGCGCTCGCCGAGGCGCTCGGCGACCTCCCCGGCCTCGTCTACGAGGCCCATTCCACGGACTACCAGCCGGAGACGGCGCTCGCGAACATGGTCCGGGACGGATTCGCGATCCTGAAGGTCGGACCGGCGCTCACCTTTGCGCTCCGGGAGGCGCTCTACGGGCTCGACGCGATCGCCGGCTTCCTGTCGCCGGAACGTCCGTCGCTCCGGGACGCGATGGAGCGGCTGATGGTGGCCTCCCCCGCCCACTGGGCGGCGCACACGCCGGGCACCGCCGCCGAGCAGCGCGTTCTCCGCCACTACGGCTACGGCGACCGGATCCGCTACTACTGGCCGGCCCCGGACGCGGCGGAGGCCGTGGAGGCGCTGCTCGGCTCGTTCGGCGATGCCCCGATCGGCGAGACGCTGGTCAGCCAGCATCTCCCCCGTGCGGTCGAGCGGGTGAGGTCGGGCGTCGTCCGTGCCACCGCCCGCAACCTCCTGATCGAGGCCGTGCGGGACGTGCTCCGCTCGTATGCGCGGGCCGCCGGAACACGCGACGAAACCGCGAGGAGGACACCATGACGCTTGAGGGGAAGGTCGCGATCGTGACCGGCGCGGCGCGGGGGATCGGGCGCGCGATCGCCGAGCGCTACGTCCGCGAGGGGGCCCGGGTGGCGATCGCCGACCTCAACGAGGCAGGGGCCCACGATGCCGCGCGCGCGATCGGCGAGGGCGCCTTCGGTCTCGCGCTCGACGTGACGAAGCAGGACAGCATCGACGCCGCGATCGAGGCGGTCGCCGGGCGCTGGGGCGGGCTCGACATCCTGGTGAACAATGCCGGCCTGTTCGACCTCGCGCCGACGGTCGAGATCACCCGGGAGAGCTACCGCCGGGTCTACGCCGTCAACGTCGAAGGCCTGCTCTTCACGCTGCAGGCGGCGGCGCGGCGGATGATCGCGCAGGGGCGCGGCGGCCGGATCATCAACTTCGCGTCCCAGGCCGGACGCCGGGGCGAGCCGCTCGTGGCCGTCTACTGCTCGTCGAAGGCCGCGGTGATCAGCCTCACCCAGAGCACCGGACTCGACCTCATCAGGCACGGGATCAACGTCAACGCGATCGCGCCCGGGGTCGTCGACAACGAGCACTGGGACCACGTCGACGCGATGTTCGCCCGCTACGAGAACCTGGCCCCCGGCGAGAAGAAGCGCCTCGTCGGCGCCGCCGTTCCGTATGGCCGGATGGCGCGTCCCGACGAGATCGCCGGCCTCGCGACGTTCCTCGCCGGGCCGGACGCCGACTACATCGTGGCGCAGACCTACAATATAGATGGCGGCAACTGGATGAGCTAGAAGGGTTCGTTGCGGCCTGGTATCGCCTGGCCGTCCAGAAGGAAACGGATCCGACAGAATGCGAAACACAACCCGACTGGCAGCTGGCCTTGCGGTCGCCGCCGCGATCCCGATACTCCCCGCCGCCGCTGACACCACGCTGACGGTGGCGACGGTGAACAACACGCAGATGATCGAGATGGAGAAGCTCACCCCGGTCTTCGAGAAGGAGAACCCGGGCATCCACGTCCGCTACGTGACGCTGGAAGAGAACGTTCTCCGTCAGCGCGTGACCACCGACATCGCGACCCATGGCGGCCAGTTCGACGTGCTGACGATCGGCAACTACGAGGTCCCGATCTGGGCCAAGCAGGGTTGGCTCGCGCCGTTCAACGATCTGCCCGCGTCCTACGACGTCGACGACATCGTCAAGACGGTGCGCAGCGGCGTCAGCTATAAGAACGACGTCTACGCGCTGCCGTTCTACGCCGAGAGCGCGATGACCTACTACCGGACCGACCTGTTCAAGAAGGCCGGGCTGACCATGCCGGCCAATCCGACCTATGCCCAGTTCCGCCAGTTCGCCGACAAGCTCACCGACAAGAGCAGCCAGGTCTACGGCGCCTGCCTGCGCGGCAAGCCGGGCTGGGGTGAGAACATGGCCTACGTGACGACCCTGGTCACCGCGATGGGGGGCCAGTATTTCAATACGTCCTGGAAGCCGACGATCAACACGCCG
>CAXUBX010000103.1:0-7701 GCA_964249405.1 uncultured Acetobacteraceae bacterium
CCGTCGATGTGCGGCCCGAGGATGTTTTCGCCGTCCATCAGGACCTCGCCGGACGCGCGCTGGCCGGGATAGATGTCGTACATCCGGTTCAGGACCCGGAGCAGCGTCGACTTCCCGCATCCGGACGGACCGATCATCCCGGTGACCTGGCGATCGGGGATGCCGAACGAGATCGATCGCAGCGCCTGCAGCTGCCCGTAGAAGAAGTCGAGGTTCCGGATCTCGAGCCGGGCCTTGCCGAGCGGGGCGCCGGAGGCACGGGGCTGCGACGGGATCGGCGACGGAGCCGAGGGTCTCGCGCCCTCGCGCGGCATGAGGCGGGCCGCCTCGGGTCTGATCTCGTCCATGAAGGATGTCCCGCGTTGTCAGTGGCGACGGCGCAGGATGCTGCGCGCGACGAGATTGATCGCAAGCACGCCCGTCGTGATGATCAGCGAGGCGCACCACGCGAGGGACACCCAGTCACCGTAGGCGGACCCCGCGTAATCGTAGATGGTCACGGGCAGGCTCGCCATCGGCTGATCGAGCTTGACCGACCAGTTCAGGTTGCCGAGCGAGGTGAACAGCAGCGGCGCCGTCTCGCCGGCGAGGCGTGCGAGCGCCAGCAGGATCCCGGTCAGGATGCCGTCCAATGCCGCCCGGCACGAGACGAACACGATCGCCCGCCACTTCGGCGCCCCGAGCGCGATCGCGGCCTCGCGGAGCGAGATCGGCACCAGCCGGAGCATGTCCTCGGTGGTCCGGACGATGATCGGGATCGCCAGGATGGCGAGCGCGGCCGAGCCCGCCCATCCCGAGAAGCCGCCGAACGGCGCGACCAGCAGGACATAGACGAACAGACCGACGAGGATGGAAGGCGCGGACAGCAGCACGTCGGAGACGAAGCGGACGGTGGTCGGGAGCGTCCGTCCTCCGGCACTATATTCGGCGAGGAAGATGCCGACCGCGAGCCCGATCGGGACCGCGCTCGCGATGGCGATCCCGGTCTGGATCAGGCTGCCGATGATCGCGTTGAGCAGGCCCCCATGCGCTCCGGGAGGCGCCGTCGGATGGGTGAACACGTGGAGCGACAACGCTCCGATCCCTCGCCAGATCAGGGTCAACAGGATGGAGGCGAGGAGCGCCAGCGCGAGCACGGTCGCGCAGAGGCACAGCACCGAGACGACGCGGTTGGTCCGATGGCGCCGACGGGCGAGCACGCGGGCCAGCCGTTCGGGGCGGCCGGACGACCCGGCGTGGGCGGTCGTGGCGCTCATCGGCCGACCGCGGTGCCGGTATGCAGCAGAAGGCGAGAGATCGCGAGCGTCACGAAGCTGATCACCATCAGGATGAAGCCGATCGCGAGCAGGGAGGCGAGACGGAGCGAGCCGTCCTGCGCCTCCGGGAACTCGAGCGCCACCAGGGACGCGATGGTGTTGCCGGGCGAGAACAGCGAGAACGAGATCCGGTTGGCGTTGCCGATCACGAAGGTGACGGCCATCGTCTCCCCGAGGGCACGGCCGAGGCCGAGCATGATGCCGCCGACGACCGCCGCCCTCGTCGTCGGCAGGACGACATGGCGGACGACCTCCCAGGTGGTGCAGCCGAGCCCGTAGGCGCTTTCCTTGAGCACGGCGGGCACCGTGAGGAAGACGTCCCGCATCGTCGCGGCGATGAACGGCAGCACCATCACCGCGAGGATCAGCGCGGCCGTGAAGATGCCGGTGCCATAGGGCGCACCGAACACCACGTCGCCGATCACCGGGACGTTGCCGAGCGTATCGGACAGGAACGGCTGCAGATCGGTCGCGATGATCGGGGCGATCACGAAAAAGCCCCACATTCCGAAGATGATCGATGGCACGGCGGCGAGGAGCTCGATCGCGGTCCCGATCGGTCGGCGCAGCCAGGACGGTGCCATCTCGGTCAGGAAGAAGGCGATGCCGAAGGCGAGGGGGACAGCCATGAGCAGGGCGAGGACCGAGGTCGTGATCGTTCCGAAGATGGCGGACAGCGCGCCGTAATGGTCCGTGACGGGATTCCAGGCCGCGGTCGTGACAAACTCCGGCCCGAAATGTCGGAACGCCGGCAGCGCGCCGTAGAAGAGGACCGCGATGATCGCGCCGAGAAGGATCAGGATGCAGAGGCTGGCCGCGGTGACGAGGGTCGCGAACACGGCATCGCCCCGCCTCGCGGATCCGCGGCGACGGGGAGCCTGCCGGACGAGTGTGGCGGATTGCTGCACGCCGGACCCTTCGGAATGATGGACGCGGGACGGAGGGTCGGCCCGGGCGTCACCCGAGGCGACCGGAGCCGCTCAGAAGGAGATCTTGCTCCCCCCGGGCCCCTTGATGTTGGCGGCCCAGGCCTGGCGGATCTGCTCCTGGACCGGTCCCGGCAGGGGCACGTAGTCGAGCGAGGTCGCGGTCCCGTCGCCCTGGGTGTAGGCATAGTTGAAGAACTTCAGCACGTCAGACGCAGCGGTCGGGTTCTTCGGCGCCTCGGGCACAATGATGAAGGTCGCGGAGACGATCGGCCAACTCGAAGCCCCCGGCTGATCGATCAGGTTGACGGCGAAGTGCGGCGCAGCTGTGAAGTCGGCGTGGCTGGCCGCGCTCTGGAAGGTCTGGAGGTCGGGATCGACGAACTGGCCGTCCTTGTTCTTCAGCGACACCGTCGAGAGATGGTTCTGTGCCGCGTAGGCGTATTCGACATAGCCGACGCCGCCGCGCGTGTTGTGCACGGTGGCCGCCACTCCGTCGTTTCCCTTCGCGCCGGCGCCCACCGGCCAGGCGACCGAGGTGTTCGCACCCACTGCGGACTTCCACTTCGCGCTTTCGGCGGAGAGGTAGGAGGTGAACACGAAGGTGGTTCCGGACCCGTCCGCCCGGTGGACGGGGGCGATCGGCAAATGCGGCAGTCTCAGACCCGGGTTGAGGGCCTTGATCTTCGGATCGTTCCAGGCGGTGATGTCACCGTCGAAGATCTGGGCCAGCACGTCGCCGGTGAGCCGAAGGCGGTTCGGACCGACATGCGGGATGTTCACGATCGGCACCACGCCGCCCATCACGGTCGGGAACTGGAACAGGTGATGGGAGTCGAGTTTCGCGGGCGCCATCGGCGCATCGGAGGCGCCGAAATCGACGGTCCCGTTCATGATCTGGTTCTGGCCGGCCCCGGATCCGATCGCCTGATAGTTGACGGTGAGGCCCACGGCGGACTTCGCGCTCGCCGCCCATTTCGTGTAGACGGGCGCCGGGAACGTGGCGCCCGCCCCGTTGATCGTCTGGCCGTGCGCGAAGGCCGACGCGCCGATCGCGGCGCCGGCCACCCCGGCGGCGAGCAATGTCCTGTGAAACGTCATGAAACCTCCAGACGCGCGTCTCGGGGAAAACCCAGAATACGGCCGATCGCCGATGCCGCCTCTCGGCGCCACCGTGCGAGCCGCCGTCGCGGGCCGGACCCTAGGCCGTGATCACGATGGAAGTGTTACAAAGCCATGAAGGATCCGTGACACACGCCTGGCACGCCAGGAAGCGGACGTCAGCCGACCCGACCGTAGGACGGCGCGCCGAGCCCGGGACACTGGCAGCGCGTGCCGACCGGGTACTGGGATGGCAGGGTGCACTGGTAGAAGCCAGCATGGCAGACGTAACCATAGCCGGACGACACACCCTCCGCGGCCGGCGCGCCCTCGCATCCGGCGAGGACGCAGAGCAGCGGCGCGAGGGCGGCGAACCACAGAAGGCGCGCGTTCGGCCGGAACCGGTCCTGGACGGCAGGCCTGCACACGGCGGAACGGGGATGACGAACTGACATGGCTCTTCCTTCGTCAAACGTTTCGTCGGCCGGAACGTCCGGCTTCCCGGCCGGTTCAGGCCGGATTTCTCCGACGAGGCCGGCGCGTCGCGGCGCACGGATCGTGATCGCCGTCCTGTGCACGATCGGCGGCCTCGTCGCGCGGCTGCACGGGCTCGGGTCGAAGCCGTTCTGGCTCGACGAGGTGACGACGCTGCACCGTTCCGCGCTCCCGTTCTGGGCGATGGTGCGAGACTCGCTCAGCTTCCATCACCTTCCCTCCTATTTCGTGATCTCGTCGTGGTTTCTCGGCTTCGGACACGACGAGACGGCGCTCCGGTTGCCGGCCGCGCTGTTCGGCGCGCTCTCCTGCGGGCTCGCCTCACTGATCGCCGGCGAGCTGGCGGGGCTCGGCGCGGGGCTTCTCGCCGGGACCCTGATGGCGGTCTCACCGATCGAGGTCCAGTACGGTCAGGAGGCGCGGTCCTACACGCTGGTGATCTGCTGTGTCCTGCTGGCGCTGCACGGACTGATCGGGTTGCTGCGCGATCCGGCCCGGGCCGCTGCCGGGTGGCAATCGGACGGCGGTGCCTCGATCGGACGCTGGAGCAGCTACATCGCCGGGACGCTCGGCGGGCTCCTCGTCCTCGGGGTCGCCCTCTGGTGGCTGCTGATCGCCAATCTGACGATCGCCGTGGCCGCGCTCGGCGCCGCGCGGCTGCCGGCGGCCTTCGTCCGCCGCTGGATCGCGGTGCAGGCGGCAATCGGATTGCTCGCAGCACCGGGTTTCGTCGCCATGGTCTTCCTCGTCGAGCGCGCGCACGGCACGTTCCAGAGCGGGCTCGACTGGATTCCACCGCTCTCGTGGCATCACGTCGGCACGGCACTGGCTTCGCTGTACATGCTCAGGGTCTCGAGCCTGATCGCCGATCGCCTGTTCGCGCCCTCGGTGCCCGGACTTGGCGTGCTGATCCTGGCGCTCGCGGGCGCCGGCATCCTGGCGCTCCGGAGGAGCAGCCCGCGCGCGTCCCTCGCCCTCGTGGTCGGCACCGTCGCACTCCCGGCAGCGACCGCGCTGGTGTCGCTGGTCGAACCGCTGTTCATGCCGCGTTACGTGCTCTGGAGCACCGGCCCGTTCCTGATCCTGGTGGGCGCCGGCCTGGGCGTGCTGCCGTCGCGGACCCGACTGCCGGCGTCGGTCCTGGTCGGGGCGGCCGCGGTCGTCAACCTGATCCCCTACTACCACACGGAAACCAAGCCACGCTGGGAGATGGCGGCGCACGTGCTGAGCGCACGGCTGCGTCCCGGCGACATGCTGCTGATCTCCGATCCCGCGAGCGTCGAGATGATGAACGTGTTTCTCGCCCGCGCCCACGAGGCGATCCCGCCGGAACTCTGGACCGAGAACATGGCGGACGCGTCCTGCGCGCTCTATTCGGGTCGGCGGGTCTGGGCGGTGTTCGGCCGCGTGGGACAGGTCGATCACGAGGACCTCGGTCAGTTCCTCGAGGCCGTCGCGCCGCTGGGTCCGCCGGCATCCCGGATCTCGATCGGGCTCGACATATCGCTCGCGTTGTACGACCACCCCGCCGGACCCTGCGTCGCCCAGGGCTGATCGGGATGGGCGACCGGGACCGGAACCTAGCCGACCGGGCCCCTCAGCCCTGGTCGACGAGCAGGATCACCGGGGTGTCGGCGACGTAGGTGCCGACGGCGATCGCCGTCGCGTTCTGGCCCCAGACCGCGGTCGTCACCGACTGGTTGTTGAGCGGGTCGTAGGCGGACACCGTCGCGGTCGCGGCCGACGAGAAGCCATCGATGAGGAGCGAGACCCCGAGCGCCGGCATGTCCTGTCGCATGTCGAGCGCAGTGAACCAGAGCAGAAAGGCGGTCCGGGTCGGGGTGACCTGGACCGGCACGAGAACGAAGTCCGACGGCTGCACGAAGTCCGGGCAGGCGGCGGTGCCGTTTCCGGTGAAGAGGGTGGCGGCATCACCCGAGAACAGGCTGACTTCGGTGGTGAACGCGTTGAGCGTCCCGGCGGCTTTCGTGACCCCACCCTGCATGAAGGAGAGCGCGTTCCGGATCGCCTGCAGCGGCAGGGTCGGGGTGGTCGGGGCACTCGACGGGACGAGGGCCAGGTCGGTGGTGTCGCCGACGCCGGTGTAGACGTAGAGGCGCTCGACGCCGATCCCCAGATTGAAGAAGAAGCCTCGCAGCGCACCCTTGGTGGTCAGCCGCGCGATGGCGGTCGGGTCGGTGACGCCCTCGGACGCGGTTCCGAACTCGGTCAGCCAGACCGAGACGGGTGCCACGGCCCCGTCGATCGTCCTCGCGTGTTGGCCGTGATCCACGCCGCCGAAATCGTTGGTGACGGTCGAGATATCCCGGGCGAGGGTGAACGGGTTGATCGCGGTCGAGAAATACTCGTGCGTGTAGATGGTGTACGAGGGGATGAAGCTGGTGGCATTCCCCTGCGCATCGAGGCCGCCTGTGCCCGGGTCCGAAGCCGGATAGGAGACCGGCGACGGATACGGATGCTTGCTGAGGACGTTGACGGCCGCCGGTTCGGTCGAGGCCGCCTGCATCGGCGAGACGCTCGCGAAGCCGTCCGACACGCTGACGCCGCTGAACTGGCTCGGGTTCGCGAGGATGTAGGCGGAACTCTGCGCCACGATGTCCGGGATCACGGCCGGGATCCCATCCACATACTGCTCGGCGACGACCGGCGTCGAATAGTAGTTGTTGATGTCGAGGAAGTCGGAGCCGAACGAGGTCTCGTTCCAGATCTCGATGTCGAACCCGAGATCGCTGCTGCCCGCGGTACCGAGGACGGATTGCATGAACGTCGAGACGGCGCCGAGATAGCTGGTCCAGCCCGCCATCGTCGTTTCGTAGTCGGTGGTGCCGATCTCGCTCCAGGGCTTGTAGAGCAGCGTATTCAACACGAGGGTGGTGCCGGCCGGAATGTCGGCGCTCGCGGGCTTGGACAGCGTCACCTGGTTTCCGTCGATCGCGGTGATCAGGGCGTTGCACATGACCTGCGTCGGAGACACGAAAGTGATCGAGCTGGCCGTCGGGCTTGTCTCGTATCCGGTCAGACCCGATCGCCCGACCACGAGACCTGCGGTCGATGACAGTGTGATCGTGGTGTCGGCCGACCCGATGGCGTTGGTCGCGGTGACGGTGATCGTCTCGTATGGACAGGGACCCTGGTCGAAAGCCTGCAGCAGGATGAGCGGCCTGAGCCCCGCCGCCTTGGCGGCCCGGATGAAGGTCACCGTCGACGCATTGTCGGCCAGGGAGATCGTGCTGGGGGCATCGTAGTCGACGAGGCTCCAGAACACGGCGACGCGAAGGTGCCTGAACCCGTATTCGGCGAACATCGCGAGCGACGAAGCGTAGGACGGATCGCAGTTGAGACCGATGCCGTTCTGGAACGTCGCGAACGAGCGCGTGGCCACCATGGTGCGCCACGGCTGCAGCCAATGGCTATGGGCACCCGTATAGATCGTGGTGACCGACGTTCCGAAGCCGGCAGAGCTGGCGGTTGTCGCCGGTTCCGGTGCTGTAACGGTCTTGGCGACTGCCTTCGTGATTAGAAGCGCAGACGCAGCGGAGGATGCCAGCACTCGTCGCGTTAGTGGTAAAACCCGCATCAGCCGATTCTCCGCCCGCATGATCCGACAAGCCGCGGGCGGGGTTTCATCATGCTCCCACGACCAATAACCGGAACGTGGGATCGGCAATCGGACTAACAAGAAGTGAGGATAGTAATAACTTCTGCTACTGCAACGTCTCTGTCCATCTCTGATCGGTTATTTCCGCCGGCCGATTTGGTCAGGCAACGACGAGGTCGTCATGCAAGCGCCGGCTGCCGCCCCACCGACCTTCTGGCGAGCGACGTGTCCTTGCACTGTTTGG
>CAXUBX010000103.1:7801-9988 GCA_964249405.1 uncultured Acetobacteraceae bacterium
GCTACAGTCGCCGCCCTCGTCCGAAGAGCAGGAACAGGATGAGCAGGAGGACGATCAGTCCGATGCCGCCGCCATAGCCGTAGCCGTGCCAGCCTCCGTAGCCGTATCCGGCGCCGCCGCCGAACAGCAGCAGGACGATGATGAGGATGACGATGAGTTCCATGATGTCCGACTCGCTCGATCAGGCTTCCATTCAGGCCTAATCTCGTTCGGAAAGCGAACCTTCTGTGGCCTTGCTCTCCGCCGCGTCCGTCACCGATCGCGCCGGGGGCGGCCAGCGCCGGCTTGCGCGGCGCAGCTTGGACGTCAAGCGGGCGGACGGGGTGTCTCTATCCGTCGAACTCGCCATGGTTCGCGGCAGTTCATCGCCTTCGCGATTTCAACGTCCTAGCGCACGTTCCTCATTCGCCATGGCTCGTCATGACCGCCAAGGACCGGGCTCATAAGGTGGCTTGGCGGACGGGCCGGCTGGTTGGCTCCGAGTTCGACGGACGGGATCTCGGTCGATGCGAAGCTTAACGTTTTGGCGATGAAGAAGCTGAGACATCGAGCAGAAGCTACGGGCCGAGTGGCCCGGCATCCTGCGTTGGGCGATCGAAGGATGCCTCCATTGGCAGCGTAACGGGTTGATCCGCCCACCCGTCGTTGCCGAGGCAACCGAGGTGTATCTCCAGACACAGGACCATTCCTCGCGGTGGCTCGAGGAGTGCTGCGTGCTGGATCCGAGCGGTTTCTTGAAAACCAAGCCTTCCACTCTCCTCAAGAGTTTCAACGAATGGTGCGCCGAGAACGGTGAGCCTGCCAATGACAACAAGAGACTGCGCGGTCAACTCGAGCGGACACCCGGGCTGCGATACGTGACGTTGAAAGGGTCTCAGCTTGTGAAGGGGATCGGTCTTGCAGCGATTCCTAGCTGGCGGGGGGTGGACGGTGGTTGAGGGTCACACCTTTATCGCTCAGGCGCGCGCACCCTACATGTGAGGGGAACGGGTTTACCCTGGACCACTGTCCACCACCTTATGGGGAGGCTTAGGAAGTAGATCTTCGCTCCAGGGAGGAGGCGCTCCGCGCCAGCATGGCGGGCGCTCGCCTTTCTATGAGATGCCCACGCGGGGCCGCCCGCTGGCGATGACCTGCACTGGCGGCCGTCCGCTGTCGCTTAGGTCGACTGCGCGGGAGGCTTAGGCTCGTGGATCGGACAGCCATTGTGCTCGGAGCGGAACTTCACTGAGCTGACGTAAGTGGTGTTTCGGGCCCGCATCACCGAGCCGAGTGGACGGTGCGCCGCGAGGCCGTGCCATGGGCTGAAGGCTAGGCCCTCATCGACGGCAGCAACGGCTTCGGCACTCCATGAATCCTGCGGCTTGGCGCTCAGACGGCCTACCGGAATGTAGGGGCTCTTATCCTCCGGCCAGACAACGGTGGCGTCCTCGATAGGCATGGCTTCGAGGTCGGTGCAAAGCTGGATCCGGAATTCCCACTCACCGCCATGCGTTGCGAAAAACTGTGAGACCAGCTCGCGCAGCACGTTCGGGTTGCTCGTGTCGACCGGAGCGTCCGTAAGCAGAGATAGGTCGAAGATCGGCCGCACTGAGAACTTGGCTACGAAATCGCCGTAAAGGATTGGCACCTGCGAGTAGAAGGTTTCTCCAAGGATATGGGTTTGCTTCTGGCCCCCCATGGTGGTGACGGTAGGGCTCTTGCCGCCGAAAGCCTCAATGATGCTTTCGGTGCCACGGGCGATTGCCGAGGCAACCTTCTTTAATCCCTCGGCTTTGTCGGTGGTTGCAGCCAGCATCTTTAGGTTACCGAGGAATTTGGCGGCGGTAGGCGCGCTGAAGGCAGGGCCGTTCACCATGATGAAATCCTGCGTCGTATCGGCCTCGCTGCCGGGCAGGCGCGCGCCCTGCACGCCGATGACCTTCACGGCGAGGCCACGCGGAGTGGATACGCTGTCGTCCAGGATGTCACCGGGGAGGGTGGAGAACCGCATTGCGATGGGATAAGCGGCCGGCTTGGCGAACATCCCCTGTGCGAGCTCGGGCGGTAGCTTATCCAACACCTGAAGCTCGCCATGCACGACACCGTGCGCCTTCGCGTGAACGGCGCGGATCGCGTGGCCCGAGTGTTCGAAAGTGGTCTGGCTGATCTTGCCCAACGCCTCGATCAGGCCGTCGTTGGTCGCGG
>CAXUBX010000104.1:0-6829 GCA_964249405.1 uncultured Acetobacteraceae bacterium
TTGGCGCAGTTCTCGGGCAGGTGGATGCGTCCGATCAGCACCCCGTCGGGCGCGAACACATGGACACCGGCGAACCCGTCATCCGCCCATCCGGTGCCGGCATAGAGGTTGCCGTCCGTGTCCACGCGGATCCCGTCCGCGAAGCCCGGCTTGCGGTCCTTGAAGTCGTGGAAGAGACGGCCGCCGGACAGGGTGCCGTCGTCGCCGACATCGAAGACGTGGATGGTGGCCGGCAGCGCCGGGTCGTCGGTGACCGCGGTGTCGACCACGTAGAGCAGCCGCTCGTCGGGCGAGAAGGCGAGGCCGTTCGGGCGATGGAAGTCCTCGGTCGCGACCGTCGCGCGACCGGTCTGGGCGTCGAGTCGATAGACCCGTCGCGGCAGCTCGAACTCCGCGACGTGACCCTCCCACCAGTTGCTGATCCCGTAGCCGGGGTCGCTGAACCAGATCGAACCGTCGCTCCGCACCACGACGTCGTTCGGGGAGTTGAGGAGCCTGCCCTCGAACCGGTCGATCAGCACGGTGATCGAGCCGTCATGCTCGGTCCGGGTCACCCGGCGCGCATCCTGCTCGCAGGTGATCAGGCGGCCCTCCCGGTCGCGCGTGTTGCCGTTCGGGAAGCCCGCCGGCGTGCGGAACACGCTGGTCTGCTGGGTCAGCATGTCCCAGCGGAGCAGGCGGTCGCCCGGGATGTCGCTCCAGACCAGCGAGCGCATGTCGCCGAACCAGACCGGCCCCTCGCTCCAGCGGGCGCCCGTGTAGAGCCGCTCGATATGGGCGTTCGCGACCATGTATTTCCGGAAGCGCGGATCGATGGCGACCACGTGCGGATCCGGATAGCGGACGCTCGACCGGTCATTCCAGTCCCGGCTCAGCGACACCGTCTGCGACATCGATCCCGTCTCCCCGGCGTTTCCCGTCGGTAACGCCCGAACCGCCGGGCTGTCCAGGGCAGGGTTCAGGGCGGCACCACCGATCCGTCGTGGGCGAGACAGCGTCCGCTCGCCTCGGGATCGACGGCATCCAGCACCGCGAGGAGCCGCCGCGCCGCGTCGGCCGGCGCCAGCACGCCGGGACCCCGGGCGCGGAACGGCGCGCTGAGCGGGGTCGCGACGGTGCCGGGGTGGAGTGCGACGCACGCCGCATCGGGCCGCGATCGCGCGAGCTCGATCGCGGCGGTGCGGACGATCATGTTGAGCGCCGCCTTCGAGGCCCGGTAGCCGATCCAGCCGCCGAGCCGGTTGTCGCCGATCGAGCCCAGGCGAGCGGACAGCGCCGCGATCACGGCGGGACCGCTCCGCGCCAGCAGCGGCGAGAAGTGTCGCAAGCAGAGCGCGGGACCGGTCGCGTTGATCCGGAACAGCCGGTCGAGTGCCGCGCCGTCGATCGCGCCGAGGCTCTTCTCGGGTTCGATGCCGGGTCCGTGCAGCAGGCCGCTGGCGACGAGCACGAGCCGGACCGGACGCGTTCCGGCGCACGCGGCGAGCGTCCGCGCCGCCGCCCCGATGCTGGCCTCGTCCTCGAGATCGAGGCTGATGTCGCCGCCGCTCCGGCCCAGGCGGACCACCGCGGCGAACCCTTCCCGCTCCAGCAGGAGCGCCATCTCGCGACCGATCCCGCCGGTGGCGCCGATCACCGCGGCGACCCCGTCGCGGGGGATCACGGCACCGCGGCCGCGCCGCGCAACCGACGCCCGCGGGCGCGCCCGATCGCGAGCGTGCCGGCGACGGCGAGCAGGAAGCCCGCGTAGTAGCCGATGTCCGCACCACCGAGTGCCCGCGCGACCGGGCCCGTGTAGAGGTCGGTGGCCGCGAACAGCACCACGGTGGCGGTCGAGACGGCCACGAAGAGCGTCGCCTCGGCGGTCCAGGACGCCGCCGGTGCGACGCCGCGCCCCGGGTTCCGCCACCAGTCGGCGAGCACGATCCCCGCCCAGGGCGCGATCCAGTAGAGGGTCAGCACGAGATAGCCGGCATAGAGGTCGGCGTAGCGGCCGCGACCCGCGACCGCGAGCCCGTAGCCGAGGCAGGCGGTCACGATCGCCGCGGCGACGCGCCCGACCGGGATGCCGGCCGACAGCAGGCTGTAGCTCGCGGTGTTGTCGTTCACCGAGTTGCCGGTGATCGACGACAGCGCGACCGCGGCGAGCACGACGGGAGCGAGCGGGCCGGCGGCGCGCCGGAGATCGCCGATCACCGCGAGCGGGCTCGCCTCCCCGATCGCCGAGGCGGTGACGAGGCCGAGAAGCTGGAACGGCGCCGCCGACAGGACGAGCGCGGCGAAGGCGCGCCAGACGATCGCGCGGGGCGGTGTCGCGGCTGGCAGATAGCGCGTGTAGTCGGAGGAGTACGACGCCCAGGACAGGTTGAAGCTCGCGATGATCGCGGTCGCGAGCAGGAAGTCCGGGATCCTCGGCGCCGCCCCCGGCAGGCCGAGACCGGGGGCGAGGAGCGCCATCCGGATCCCGATCAGCGCGAACACCACGAGCAGGAAGGCGCCGAGGTATTTCTGCAGGCCCTGCACCGCGTCGTGGCCGCGGATCGCCGCCGCCATCTGCCCCATCGCGAGCACGCCGAGGGCGGCCGCGAACGGCGGCGCGAGGCCCAGCATCGAGAGGAGCGCGATCAGTGCCGCCGCGGCCGGGACGTTGTTCACCGCGTCCCAGCCGACGCAGTAGATCCAGTTCAGCAACGAGGGCGGCACCAGGCCGGCGCGGCCGAAGGCCCGTCGGGCGCTCTCCATCTGCGGCAGGCCGGTCACCGGACCGATCACCGCGCAGGCCGCGACCGGCAGCGCGCCGAGCAGGTTGCCGAGCAGGATGGCCGCGACCGCGCTCCGAAGATCGAGGCCGAGATGGACCATCAGCACGCCGACGACCCACCCGCCGGGGCCGAGATTGGGCGAGAAATGGCTCCAGAACACGCGGTCGAGCCGCATCACCTGGCGCTCGGGCGGGACGGGCATCCGGCTGTCCGGTTCGAACATGAACTCTCCTCGCCTGTCCCGGACGACCCTGTCGCGATCGTTCCACTTCGACGGCCGGCGCGGAAGAAGCTTCGGGAGCGGGTCTGCGTTCCGCCGCCATGCCGCGTCTCAGCCACATGCTCGAACAAGGCCTCTACGTCGACGACCTCGACCGCGCCGAGCGGTTCTACGGCGGCGTGCTGGGCCTCGAACGCTTCCTGCGGGACGACCGGATGGCCGGTCTGGGCGTTCCCGGGGGGTCGGTCCTGCTGCTGTTCCGCCGCGGCGGATCGGCCGAACCGAGCCGGACACGAGGCGGCACCATCCCGGCCCACGACGCGTCCGGCCGGCAGCATCTCTGCTTCGCAACGCCGTCCGGCGAGCTCGCGTCCTGGCGCCGCCATCTCGAGGGCGTCGCCGTCGAGATCGAGAGCGAAGTCCGCTGGCCGCGCGGCGGCATCAGCCTCTATTTCCGCGACCCGGACGGCCACTCCGTCGAGATCGCGACACCCGGCCTGTGGCCGAACTGGTGAGCGGCTCGGCAACCGCGTCCTGGTGGGTGATGGTCGAGAGCGTCCGCCGGCGGAGACCCCGGGAGACCCGGATCAGGGGTCCGGACGGCCGTCCTCGTTTCGTGACGCAAACGCGCACCCTCCCGCCGTGTTGACGACGCGACCGCGTATTCCGAAGGGGCCTCCTATCGTGTGCATCCTCCTCGTCGAGGACGAGACCCTGATCCGGAGCATCATGCGGGAAAGCCTCGAGGAGGCCGGGCACGAGGTCTTCGACGTCGGGACGGCGGACGATGCGATCGAGGCGATCACCAACCGACATCGCCCGTTCTCGGTCCTGGTGACCGATCTCCACCTCAACGGCACGAGGAACGGGCTCGATGTCGCGCGCGCGATGCGCGAGTTCTTCCCCGACGTGCCGGTGGTGCTCGCGACGGGGCGGCCGGACGTGATCAGTCGAGAGGGCGCCGGCGACAGCTTCACCCTGCTCGCGAAGCCCTACGGCATCCGCGACCTCGTGAGCACGATCGAGGCGGTCCGGAAGTGAGGGAGTAGCGAAGGCCTGCTTCAGCGTCTTCCGGACGGAGGAGGCTGCGGGAGCTTCGTCATCCGTCTGCCTGGTCGGGCAGGTCAGAGGGCCTCGGCGTCGGTCTCGCCGGTGCGGATCCGGACGGCGCGCATGATGTCGAGCACGAAGATCTTGCCGTCGCCGATCTTCCCCGTGTGCGCGGACCGGGTGATCGCCTCCACCACGGCGTCGACCATGTCGTCGGCCACCACGACCTCGATCTTCACCTTGGGGAGGAAGCTCACATGGTATTCGGCGCCCCGGTAGATCTCGGTCTGGCCCTTCTGCCGGCCGAACCCCTTCACCTCCGACACGGTGAGGCCCTGCACGCCGAGAGGCGTCAGCGCTTCACGCACGTCATCGAGCTTGAAGGGCTTGATGATGGCCATCACGAGCTTCATCTCGCCTCACTCCGAAGTTCGCGGATCCCACCGATACGGCTCCGGCACGCCGGAACCGTCCTGCTCGCGGCGCCGGCCGAGGCACCCGGTCGAGAGGCGAGCCGTTCCAATAAGCATGCCATGAACGACCGGCCGGGCGCACCGGGAGGATCCGAACCCGATGCCTCCATCGTAGGCAGCACAGGCCGCCGTCGCGGTCATCACGGACAGGAGACGATGGAGCCATGACACCCTCCGCGCCGCGCCCGATCGATGTGTGCATCGTCGGCGCCGGCCCGGTCGGCGCGTCGCTCGCCTGCCTGCTCGCCTCGCGCGGGGTCCGGGTCGCGATCGTCGATCGGGCGGCGCTGCCGCCGATGGAGAATCCGGCCTTCGACGGGCGCGCCTACGCGATCGCCGCCGGATCGCGGCGCGACCTGCTGGAGGAGGGCGGCGTCTGGGGCCGGCTGCCGCTCCCGTCCGGACCGATCGAGACGATCCGCGTGACCGACGGCTGGCCTGGACGCGCCGCCTCGCCGCTCTTCCTCCGGTTCGACGCGGCGGGCGACGGCGACGGCCCGTTCGGCTACATGGTCGAGGCGAGAAGCCTCCGGGTGGCGCTGAACGCGGCGCTGCACGAAAACCCGCTCGTCGACGTGTACGCGCCGGACGAGGCCGCGGTGGAGAGCGTCGGGCGCGAGCGCGTGACGGTGTCGCTCGGGGACGGCAGGAGGCTCGCGGCTCGCCTGCTGGTGGCGGCCGAAGGGCGCGCGAGCCCGCTCCGCACCCGTGCCGGCATCCGGGTGACCCGCATTCCCTACGCGCAGGCCGGGCTGGTGAGCGCGATCGCCCATGAGCGCCCGCACGGGAGCGAGGCGCTCGAGCACTTCCTGCCGGGCGGCCCGTTCGCCGTGCTGCCGATGGCGGCGACGGCAGGCGAGGCGCACGTCTCGGCGGTGGTGTGGACGGAGAGCGCGGAGCGCGCGCACCGCCTCCATGCGTCGTCCGAGGCCATCTTCGCCCACGAACTCCGACGCTGCCTGCCACCGGACCATCTCGGCGCCGTGCGACCGATCGGACGGCGCTGGCTGTACGGGCTCTCCGCCCTGCACGCCGAGCGTTACGTTGCCGACCGCCTGGCGCTGGTCGGCGATGCCGCGCACGGCATCCATCCGATCGCCGGACAGGGGCTCAACCTCGGCTTCCGCGACGCGATCGCGCTCGCCGCGCTCGTCGGCGACGCGCTCGACCGCGGCGAGGATCCGGGAGGCGGCGCCGTTCTCGCGCGCTACCAGGCGGCGCGTCGTCCCGACGGGCTCGCCATGCTGGCCGCGACCGATCTGCTGGACCGATTGTTCAGCAACGACCGGCCGGCGGTGCGGGCGGCTCGCGGCATCGGCATCGCCGCGGTCCACCGGATGCCCGGGCTCAAGCGCCTCTTCGTTCGGCAGGCGGCGGGCGGCCGCTCCTGACGCGTGCGGTCCCGGCGCCCTGGCGCGCTCCGGCCTCCGTTCCCAGATAGCGCGCGAAGATGCAGGATGCCGGCGATGGAAGCGACCTCGCTGCTCGATGAGACGACACCGGTTGCGACCCGCCTCGACGGGCTCTGGACCACGCTGGTCGGCGAGGCGCGCCGCGTCGCGGACGCCGACCGGGCGCTGTCCCGGCTGATCGAGATCGCCGTGCTCCGGCACGGCAGCTTCGCCGCGACCCTCGCCTGCCTGCTCGCGCGGAAGCTCGGCGACGACACCCTCGATGCCGAGACGGTGGCGAACCTCGTCGACGAGGCAGTCGCGGCCGAGCCCGCCCTGCTGGACGCGGCGGCGAGCGACCTGATCGCCGTGTTCGAGCGCGACCCGGCGTGCCCCGACCACCTGACCCCGCTGCTCTTCTTCAAGGGCTTCCAGTCGCTCCAGGCCCATCGCGTCGCGCATGCGCTCTGGCACGCCGGCCGACGACATCTCGCGGGCTGGTTCCAGTCGAGGGCGTCCGAGGCTTTCGGGCTCGACATCCATCCGGCGGCGCGCGTCGGCCGTCGCATCCTGATCGATCACGGGACCGGGATCGTGGTCGGCGAGACCACGACGATCGGCGACGACGTGTCGATGCTGCAGGGTGTGACCCTCGGGGGGACCGGCAAATCGACCGGCGATCGCCACCCGAAGATCCGTCGCGGCGTGCTGATCGGGGCCGGTGCGAAGGTGCTCGGCAACATCGAGGTCGGCGAGGGAGCGAAGATCGGCGCCGGCTCGATCGTGCTCGAGCCCGTGCACCCCTACACGACCGTGGTCGGCAACCCCGCCCGCCCGCTCGGCACCCGCCACACCTCGATGCCGGCGCTGACCATGGACCAGACGCTGCCGGCGGTCGACTACGTGATCTGAGGAGCCCTCGAGGGGGCCCGG
>CAXUBX010000104.1:6929-9948 GCA_964249405.1 uncultured Acetobacteraceae bacterium
GCCCGGGATCAGGCGGCCCTGACCTCGGCGACGAAGCGGGCGACCTCGTGCGACAGGTCCTCCGCCTGACGCGACAGGTCGCCCGCCGCATGAAGGACCGCACCGGCCGCCTCGCCGGTGTCGTTCGCGGCCGCGGTGACGCCACCGATCGTGGCGGCGACCACCTCCGTGCTCGCCGCCGTCTCGTGCACGTTGCGGGCAATCTCGGCCGTCGCGGCGCCCTGCTGCTCGACGGCGGCGGCGATCGTGGTGGCGATCGCACCGACCTCCTCGATGACCGACGCGATCGCGCGGATCGCCTCCACCGCCTCGGCCGTGGACTTCTGCACCGCCCGGATCTGGGCGCCGATCTCCTCGGTCGCCCGGGCGGTCTGTCCGGCAAGGCTCTTCACCTCGGAGGCGACCACCGCGAAGCCGCGTCCGGCCTCGCCGGCACGCGCCGCCTCGATCGTGGCGTTCAGGGCGAGCAGGTTCGTGCGCGCGGCGATGTCCGCGATCAACTCGACCACCTCGCCGATCTTCCGAGCCCCTTCGGCGAGCGCCTTGACGACGCCGTCGGTCCGCCGCGCATCGGCGACCGCGCCGGCGCTCACGGAGGCCGATCGCGTGACCTGTCGGGTGATCTCGCCGATCGAGGCGCTGAGCTCCTCGGCCGCGGCCGCGACGGTCTGGACGAACAGGCTGGCGCTTCCCGCGGCGTCGGCGACGGAGGAGGCTTCGCGGTTGGTCTGCGAGGCGGTCGCCGACATCCCCTGCGCGGTCGCCTCCAGCTCCGTCGATGCCGCGGCGAGCACCCCGACCATCCGGCCGGCCTTCGTCTCGAAGTCGCGGACCAAGCCCCCGAGCGCCACCGCGCGGGCTTCGCGCATCCTGTGCTCCTCGTCGCGCGCCGCCGCGACCCTGAGCGCCTCGTGCATCCCGTCGCGGAAGACCTGCACGGCTTCGGCCATCGAGCCGAGCTCGTCCCGCCGTCCGAGGCCGGGGATCGCCGCACCGCCGTCGCCGGCGGCGAGATGGTGCATGAAGCCCGCGAGACGCCGGAGCGGCGAAGAGACGCTCCGGACGAGCGACCAGCCGATCAGCGTCGCGAACGTCAGCACCGCCCCGATCGACAACAGGATGGAGCACCTCGCCGCGGCGCCGAGCCGGCGGCCCTTCTCGGCGATCGCGGTTTCGCGGGCCATCGCCGTCCGGTTCGCGTCGGCGACCGCCGTGCGAAGCGCGCCGATCGGTCCGGTCATCCCGGTGACGAACTGGTCGACCGCCTCGTCGCGACGGAACTGGTCGAGAAGCTGGAGCATCGTCGCCTGCCCCGCGCGGTAGCGCGCCCAGGCACGGCCGATCGCCTCCGCGGCGTTCCGCTCCGAGCGCGCGGCGGTCGGAGCACTCAGGATCGCGAGCGCTCGGTCGATCGCGTCGCTCTCGCGTCGGACGATCGCGCGCTCGGCCCTGGTCTGGTCGTCGTCGGTGACCAGGAGAAGGGTCGCATCGGCCGAGCCGAGACGCTCGACGGTCGAGGCGAGCGCACCGAGCGTCCTGACAGCCGGGACCTGTTCGAGCCTGATCCGGTCGGTGTTGCGGCAAAGCGACCGGAGCTCGGCCATCGAGAACAGGCCGGAGCCGGCCGTCACGACGAGCACGGTGGCGAAGGCCAGCGCGATCCGGGCGCGGATCGAAGAAGAAACCGGCCATCCGACCGTCATGTCCGCGTCTCCTGGCGCCACCGGCCCGGCCGAACCGGAGCCGGATCCATCGCAGGCCCGATTGTCGCGGAGCGACGTGAAGGGATCCTGAACGGACCCGCCCTCAATCGCCGTGTCGCGATGCGGCGAGCAGCAGCAGGCTCGCGAGAAGGCCGGGGGACGGCACCAGTGCGAGCGGGACGGAGGCGGCGGAGGCGATCGCGCCAGCCGAGGCCGCGATGGCCGCAAGCCGGACCGGACGCGTCGGGCGCCGCGTCGCGAGCAGGACCATCGCGGCAGGTGCCAGGGCCCGCGCGAGACTGAGGACGATCACGCCCGTGACGGCGAGCGGCAGCCGCTGATAGTCGGGCAGGCCCTGCCCGGGACCGGTCTCCGGCAGGAAGGAGCCCGCGATCGAGACCAGCGCGCCCGAGAGCCCGAGGAAGGCGTGCGCCCCGGCATCCATCACCGCGAACAGGAGGACGACCGTGGCCGGCAACAGGGCGAGCGATGCCGCGAGAGCGCCGCTCGCGGCCAGCACCAGGCGGGCGAGCGGGACGGCGAGGCGTCCTATGACCGGTGCGTCAGTTCGTAGAGCGCGATGCCTGCGGCGACCGAGACGTTCAGGCTCGCCATGCCGGTCCCGGCCATCGCGAGCCCCGCGATCTCGTCGCAGCTGTCGCGGGTGAGACGGCGGAGACCGGCGCCCTCCGCCCCGAGCACGAGGGCCACGCGTCGGGCGCTGAAGGCCGGTCCGGAGAGCGCCTGGCCCGCGGCGTCCAGCCCGACGATCCAGAGGCCGGCGGCACGGAGGGCGACCAGCGAGCGGGCAATGTTGACGGCCCGGAGCAGCGGCACCGTCTCCAGCGCGCCGGACGCCGCCTTGGCGAGCGCGCCGGTCTCCTCGGGCGCGTTGCGGTCCTGCGCGATGACGAAGGCGACGCCGAACGCGGCGGCGGACCGCAGGATGGCGCCGACATTCCTCGGATCGCTGATCTGGTCGAGCACCAGCACCGGGCCCGGACGTTCCAGGCAGGCGGCGAGCGGCGGTATCGGCAGCGGATCGGCCAGCAGCGCCGCGCCGCCATGCACGACCTCGCGACCGAGCAGCCCGTCGAGACGCGCACGGTCGGTGCGTTCTGGGGCCACGGGCCACGGCTTCGGCCGCTCGCGCTCGACCGCGGCTTCCGCCTCCTCGGTGAGCAGCAGCCGGCGGAGCCGACGCTGCGGATTGGCCAGGGCGGCCGCGACAGGGTGGCTGCCGTAGAGCCAGACGGTGCCGGCAGGCGCGCGCGGGCCACCGCCGCCGCCGCCGGCCGGACGTGGCCGCTCCGGAC
>CAXUBX010000105.1:0-9837 GCA_964249405.1 uncultured Acetobacteraceae bacterium
GTCGCGATCGAGCACATGGTGGCCGAGGCGGAGGCGACCGGCGCCGTGCTGCTCTACTCCGACGAGGACAAGATCGACCAGGCCGGCTACTTCGCCGATCCGGCCTTCAAGACGGACTGGAACTACCGGCTTCTGCTCGGCGTGAACTATGTCTGCCATCTCGTGCTGGTTGCCCGGCCGACCCTCGCGCAGGCGGGCGGGCTGTCCGCCGCCAAGGACGGGGCGCAGGATCACGACCTGCTGCTCCGCCTGGCCGAGATCGTCCCCGCGTCGCGCATCCATCACGTTCCCGAGATCCTCTACCACTGGCGGATCTCGGACACCTCGACCGCGGCCTCTATCGGCAACAAGCAGTACGCGATCCAGGCCGGCGTCGACGCGGTCTCCGAGCACCTCGAGCGCCGCGGTCTGCCGGCGGTCGTCTCGTCGCGGGACGGGATGACGCTCTACACGGTCGACTGGCGCTTCACCGAGACACCGCGTGTCAGCATCATCATCCCGTTCAAGGACGAGGCGGAGACCACCCGCACCTGCATCGAGCGCCTGCTCGCCACGACCGACTACGAGGCTTTCGAGATCGTCCTGGTGGACAACTGGTCCACGACCGCGGAGGGGGGCGCGCTTGCGGGCACCTTTGCCCGCAGCGGCAGGGTCCGCCACATGGTCGTCCGCGAGCCTTTCAACTACTCGCGCCTCAACAACCTCGCCGTCGCCGCGAGCGGCGGCGAGTTCCTGTTGTTCCTCAACAACGACGTGTTCGTCGAGCGGTCCGACTGGCTGCGTCGGGCCGTCGACGAGATGCTGGCCGACCCGCGCGCCGGTGCGGTCGGCGGCAAGTTCGTCTATCCGAACGGCACGATCCAGCATGCGGGCGTGGCACTCGGGATCGGCGACGTCGCGGGTCATCTTCACGTCGGCATCCCCGCCGAAGAAGGCGGCTACGGCGGACGCGCGCTGTTCGCGCAGGAGATGTCGGCCGTGACCGCGGCCGGCATGCTGGTCCGGGCGAGCGCGTTCCGGGACGTCGGCGGGTTCGACGAGCAGGCGCTCGCCGTCGCCTTCAACGACGTCGATCTCTGTCTCCGGCTGCGCGCACGCGGCTGGCGCATCCTCTGGACGCCGGCGTTCTCCGCCGAGCACCACGAGAGCCTGAGCCGGGGCAGCGACGACCGGCCGGCGGCGGAACGCCGCTTCTTCCACGAGACCCAGGCGATGATCGAGCGCTACGGCGCGCAGCTGCGGCAGGATCCGTTCTACAGCCCCCACTTCGCCCTCGACCGCCAGCCCTTCTTCGACCTCGTGCCCCCCGGCGAGAACGGCGACCGCTATCCTCTCCGTGCACGCGTCGCCGCCGACCCTGCCGAGCCGCCGGCGGCGCCTCCGCGGCCACGCCTGATCGGCGCCGCCGGCCATCCATCTCCGTCGTCGGGTCGCGGGACGGGCGGAACCCGGTCGCCGAGGACCCGCACGCCCAGGGTCGCGGCCGCCGAATAGCTACGAGCCGCCGGGCGTCCTGAGCCCGGCGGCGAAGCGCCGCCAGTTCGCGACATAGGTCGCGGCGGAGAGGGTGATCTTCTCGATCTCCTCCGGCTTCAGAGCCCGGGCGATGCGGGCGGGGCTTCCCACGATCAGGCTGCCGTCCGGGAAGCTCTTTCCCTCCGTGATCAGCGCTCCGGCGCCGACCAGCGAATTCGCGCCGATCCGCGCGCCCGTCAGGATCACCGCAGCCATGCCGACCAGGCTGTTCGCGCCGATCGTGCAGCCATGCACGAGCGCCCGATGGCCGATCGTGACATCGTCTCCGACGACCACGGGATGTCCCGGGTCGACGTGGAGCACCGCGTGCTCCTGGACGTTGCAGCGGGCCCCGAGCGTGATCGGGGCGTTGTCGCCGCGAAGCACCGCGCCGAACCAGATCCCGACCTCGTTGCCGAGCGAAACCTGACCGATCACGCGTGCATCGGGCGCGATCCAGTAGCGCCCCTCGGGAGGCACGGTCGGGCGGAACTCGTCGAGTGTGTGAAGCGGCATAGAGCAGGATCCCGGAGTGGCGGACTTGCGGGATCATGAGGCCGGGGGCAGGGACAGAACACCATGGCGCTGCTCCATCGTGCGGTTCTTTCGGATTTCCGCAACTATCGACGGCTGGTGTTCGAGCCGTCCCCCGGACTGAACGTCGTCACCGGCCCGAACGGCAGCGGCAAGACCAACCTTCTCGAGGCTGTCTCGTTGCTGGCGCCCGGACGCGGGCTCAGGAATGCGCGCCCGGATGCTCTCGCGCGCGCGGGCGGCGACGGATCCTGGGCCGTCGCCGCCCGGATCGAGGCTGGCGGGGTCGCGCACGAGCTCGGCACGGGCGTTGTCCCGGATCCGGAGGCCACTGGCGCCACGCCGTCCCGCCGGAGCTTCCGCCTCGACGGCGTGCCCGCCCGTTCGCAGTCCGCGATCGCCGATCTGTTCCCCGTGGTCTGGCTGATCCCGCAGATGGAGCGGCTCTGGGGCGAGCTTCCGTCCGGACGCCGTCGCTTCCTCGACCGGCTGGTCGCGTCGCTCGACCCCGCGCATGCCCGGACGCTCGCGGCGCACGAGCAGTCGGTCCAGACACGGAACCGCCTCCTCGCCGAACGTCGCGCCGAGCAGGCCTGGCTCGCAGCCACCGAGGACGCCATCGCTCGTCATGCGGTGGTCGCGGCGGCCGCCCGGTCGGCGCTCTGCCGAAGGCTGACCGACGCCGCACCGGCCGGAGGCGGGGACGCCTTTCCCGCGGCCTCGCTTCGCCTGCTCGATCCCGTCGCGGACCGTCTCGCCGAGCAGCCCGCACGCCTGGTCGAAGACCGGATCCGGCGCGATCTGGCCGACATGCGGGACGCCGACGCCAGGAGCGGATCGACCTCGACCGGCGCCCACCGCGCCGACCTTGCCATCGCCGACCGTGAGACGGGTCTCGACGCCGCCCAGGCGAGCACCGGAGAGCAGAAGGCGCTGCTGGTCGGCATCGTCCTGGCCCACGCCGCCCTGGTCGCGACCGATCGCGACGAGAGGCCGGTGGTGCTGCTCGATGAGCCGTTCGTCCATCTCGACCTGCGCCGACGTGACGCGCTGTGCGACGCGCTCCTCGCCATCGACCGCCAGACCGTGCTGACCGGGACCGACGAGGCCGCCTTCGCCTGTCTCCGCTCGACAGCACCCTGCTTCGTCACCGAGGACGACAGGCTTCGTCGCGACCCGAACTGGCCGACGTACGGCTAACACCTTATATAAGGTGCGTCTCCCGCCTCGCGATCACGCGAGCGGGACCAGTCCCCCGACCATCAGGAGCGCTCTCGCGGCATGTCCGACAACGCCGAACCGACCAAGCTGCCCGACGGATCCGAGCGTCCCACGGAGGCTCCGGCGGATGCTCCGGCGGACGCCTACGACGCGGCATCGATCTCGGTGCTGCGAGGGCTCGACGCGGTCCGGAAGCGGCCCGGCATGTATATCGGCGACACCGACGACGGCTCGGGCCTCCACCACATGGCATTCGAGATCATCGACAACGCCGTCGACGAGGCCCAGGCCGGCTTCGCGACCTTCTGCGAGCTCGTGCTGAACGGCGACGGCTCGGTGACCGTTCGCGACGACGGGCGCGGGATCCCGACCGACATCCATCTGGAGGAGGGGATTTCCGCGGCCGAGGTCGTGCTGACCCGGCTGCATGCGGGCGGCAAGTTCAACCAGAACTCCTACAAGGTGTCGGGCGGCCTGCACGGCGTGGGTGCGGCCGTCGTCAACGCGCTCTCCGAATGGATGGAGGTGCGGATCTGGCGGGCCGGCGTCGAGCACCTGATCCGGTTCAGCCACGGCGACGCCGTTGCCCCCCTGCGGGTGGTCGGGCCGAGCACCCATGGGAGCGGCACCGAGGTCACGTTCAAGCCGTCCTCGCGCACCTTCACCCGCACCGAGTTCGACCTCGCGGTCCTGGAGCGGCGGCTTCGCGAGCTGGCCTTCCTGAACTCCGGCCTCCGGATCGTGCTCCGCGACGAGCGTCATGCGGAGAGGAGCGAGCACGAATTCCGTTACGAGGGCGGGCTCGCCGCCTACGTCGCGTATCTCGACCGCGCCAGGACCCCGCTGCTCGCGACACCGATCAACGTCACCGGACCGGCCGGCGAGCGGGGGATCAAGGTCGAGTTCGCGCTCGCGTGGAACGATTCCTATCACGAGACCATGCTCTGCTTCACCAACAACATCCCGCAGCGGGACGGCGGCACCCATCTCGCGGGTTTCCGTCAGGCGATGACACGGGTCATCGCCCGCTACGTCGAGCAGGGATCGAAGAAGGACCTGGCGCTGAACGGGGACGACATGCGGGAAGGCCTGACCGCGGTCCTCTCGGTCAAGGTTCCGGATCCGAAGTTCTCCAGCCAGACCAAGGACAAGCTGGTGAGCTCGGAGGTTCAGCCCGTGGTGCAGGCAGCGGTCGCGGACGCGCTCGCGCACTGGCTCGAGACCCATCCGAAGGAGGCCCGGATCGTCGTCCAGAAGGTCCTCGACGCGGCAGCCGCCCGCGAAGCCGCGCGCCGCGCGCGCGAGCTGACGCGCCGGAAGGGCGTGCTCGACGTGGCGAGCCTCCCCGGCAAGCTCGCGGACTGCCAGGAGAGGGATGCGGCCCGCGCCGAGATCTTCATCGTCGAGGGGGACAGCGCGGGCGGCACCGCCAAGCAGGGCCGCGACCGCAAGTTCCAGGCGATCCTGCCGCTGAAGGGCAAGATCCTGAACGTCGAGCGCGCCCGCTTCGATCGCATGCTGGGCTCGGCCGAGATCGGCACGCTGATCACCGCCCTCGGAACCGGGATCGGGCAGGGCGAGCCCGAGCAGGGCGGGTTCGATATCGCGAAGCTCCGGTACGGCCGGATCGTGCTGATGACGGACGCCGACGTCGACGGCTCGCACATCCGGACCCTGCTGCTGACGTTCTTCTTCCGGCAGATGCCGGAGCTGATCGCGGGCGGCCATCTCTACATCGCCCAGCCGCCGCTCTACCGGACGACGCGCGGAAACGACGTGCGTTACCTCAAGAACGATGCCCTGCTGGAGCGCCACCTGCTCGACAAGGCGCTCGCGAACGCGCGCCTCGCCCTGGCTGACGGGCGCACGCTGGAAGGCGACGAGCTCCGGGCCGCGATCGAGGAGATGCGCGAGATCGCGTCGACCCTCCGACGCCTGTCGAGCGGTGCCGGGATCCCCGCCGCGCTTCTGGAGCAGGTCGCGATCGCGGGGGCGCTGGAACCCGGTGCGGCGGATCCGGCAGCCAACAATGCCGATGCGCAGCGTCGCCTGAACGCCGTGTCGGCCGAGACGGAGCGCGCCTGGACGGTGGTGTCCGGCGATGGCGGTTCGCTTCGGCTCGGCCGCGTCGTCCGCGGCGTCAGCGAGCGCTATTCGCTCGACGCCGCGGCGCTGCGGTCGGCCGAGGCCCGGCTGATCGCCGAGCACACGGCCTCGCTCCGCCGCACCTGGGGCGAGCCGGCCCGCCTCGATCTCGACGGCCAGTCCGGCCCGAGCGTCAGCGGTCCGGTGACGGCGCTCGAGCGGATCCTCGCGCGCGGCCGCAAAGGGGTCGCGATCAGCCGGTTCAAGGGTCTCGGCGAGATGAACGCCGAGGAGCTCTGGGAGACCACGCTCGACCCGTCCACGCGCACTCTCCTCCAGGTCAAGGTCGGCGATCTCGAGGACGCGGCGCAGATCTTCTCGACCCTGATGGGCGACGTCGTCGAGCCTCGGCGCGACTTCATCGTCGGCAACGCGCTCAAGGTGGCGAACCTCGACGTCTGACGACGCCGCCGTCTTCGTTCGACCGAAGACAACGGCAGCTCCGCTGCCGGAGGCGGAGGAGAAGGGGTGTTGATGCGCCCCCGGTCGTGGACCCGGTCAGTCGATCGGCTCGAGGAGGGCAGGGCCGTCATTGTCCGGATCCTCCAGGGCGGATCCGACCGGCCATGACCTGAGCGCGAAGGGAGCGGACGCCCTCAGCAGGGTTTCGACATCGCCGCCTTCCTCGCCGAGCCAGACCGCCCAGGACGGCTCCTCGACGACGACCGGCAGGCGTTCATGGAGGGCGTGCAGGGCCGGGCTTGCCTCGACCGTGAGGATCGCGAAGGTGCCGGACGCCTCGGGCTCGTGGTCGTCGTGGTCGTCGTCCGGATCGGCGCGGCTCCAGAAGCCGCCGAGCGCCGCCGGCCTCCCGTCCATGCGCGCGAACGCGAACGGCCGGCGAGCGGCAGTCGGCCCGCACCACTCGTAGAAGGCATCGACCGGCACGAGGCAGCGGCGTTCCCGGAACGCTTCGCCGAACAGGCGAGACGACGTCACGGTCTCGGCGCGCGCGTTGTGCGGCGCGGGCTCGCGCCGCTCGTCGCTCGGCAGGGTCGACCGGAACCCCCAGGTGAGCAGTTCGATCGACCGGCCCGCGGTCCGGGCGCACACCACGGGCGCCTTCCGGTTCGGTGCGACGTTCCAGCAGGGCGGCCAGTTGGGCACCTGCCCGCCGATCCCGAAGATGGTCCGGAGCTGGTCCGGCGTGCGTACGGAGGCGAAACGATCGGACATGGGCATCCTTCTTCGCGAAACCGGACCGGATCGCAAGCGCGCGTCGATCTTCCGGCGCTCAGGCGGCGGCGTCCAGCACGAGGAGGATCTCGGCCGCCGCCGCTTCCGAGGGGCGCGCGCCGTTTCCGGGCGCCAGCGACCGGAGGACGGGGCGGAAGGCGTCGCGCTGCGCCTCCCGCCGGCCCGTGTCCCCGATCAGGATCTCGACCGCCTCGGCCAGGCCGTCGGCCGTGCATCGGTGCTGCAGCAGTTCGGGCACCACCTCGCGACCGGCGAGCAGGTTGACCATGGCCACATGCGGAACCCGGATGAGGCGGCGCGCCATCCAGCCGGTCATCCGGTTGACCCGGTAGGTGACCGCCATCGGGACCCCCGCGAGCGCGAGCTCCAGCGTCGAGGTGCCGGACTTGGTGAGGGCCGCGGACGCGGCGGCGTAGGCGTCGTGCTTGTCGTCGAGCCCGGTGAGCACGACCGGCCGGATCGGCCAGGCGGCGGACGCGGCTGCCACCTGGACCGCGACCACGTGCGAGGCCGGCACCACCGGAACGAGGTCCGGCATCCGCGCCTGAAGCCGCCCGAGCATCGCCCCGAACACCGGAAGCAGGCGGGGCGCCTCGGTCCGCCTGCTTCCCGGCATCAGCACGAGGACCGGGGCGCTTGCCGCGATGCCGTGGCGTTCGCGGAACCGCTGGCCGTCACCGAGGTCGGCGCCGGACTGCAGGACCGGATGGCCGACGAAGACGGCCTGCAGCCCGTGCCGCCGGTAGAACTCGACCTCGAAAGGAAACAGGCAGAGCAGCCGGTCCCACAATCCGGGAAACCGGCGGACCCGGCTTTCCCGCCACGCCCAGGCCTGGGGGGCGACGTAGTGGACACGCGGGATGCCGAGCGAGGCCACACGTCTCAACAGGCGGAGCGCGAAGCCTGGGCTGTCGATCGTCACCACCAGGTCCGGTCGTCTCGTCCCGATGTCGCGCTCGGCGTCATCGAGCCGCTGGCGCAGCACGCCCAGTCTCGGCAGGATCTCTGCCAGGCCCATCACCGCGAGATCCCGGAGCGGGAACAGGCTTCGGAGCCCGGACGCTTCCATGCGCGGACCTCCCACGCCCGCGAACCGCAGCCCGGGCCGAGCCGCGCTGAGCGCCTCCATCAGCCGGCCGCCGAGCACGTCGCCGCTGGCCTCGCCCGCCAGGATCCAGATCAGGGGAGCGGCACCGCGTTCCATCGAAGCGACAGTGGCCTCGCCGCCCGGACGAGGCAATCGGTCCCGATCCGGCGCGGAGCGGCTGACCACGGAACGGGCAGCTTGGCCCCGACCGGGGCGGATCGCAGGAAAGACCGGAGCGGAATGGTCGATTCGGATGCAGAACCCCTTTCCGGATCCTGTGCGGTCGTTCATGTTCGAACGCGGTGGGTCCGCGTCTGCCGCATGGGCGGCCAGCTGGCGATCCGGTTCGGCTACAAGGATGTCTCGATGAAGTCCGTTCTCAAGCGCCATCTTCTCGGATCCGCCTGCCCCGTCCTGGCGGCCACCCTCGCGATGGGTGCTGCGGCGCTTCCGGCGGAAGCTGCCGCGTCCGGAGCGGCGACGTCGCAGGCGAGCACAACGGTCGGGACCGCGACCGGCGTCACGTTCTATCTCTCGTTGCGGAACGAGGCCGGCGCCGAGGCCGCCGCACGGGAGATCCAGACCCCCGGCAGCACGACGTACCACAAGTTCCTCAGCGTCGCGCAATTCCGCAAGACCTATGCGCCGACGAAGGCGACCGTCGACCAGGTCGTCAACGTCCTGACCCAGCTTGGCTACACCGTCGATACCGTCTTCGCGAACCATCTCGCGATCCAGGCGACGGCGCCGAGCAGCACCGTGTCGAGCACGCTCGGTGTCCAGCTCCGGACCACGACGATGAACGGCCGCACCGGCGTCATGCCGAGCCGCACCCCCACCGTACCGGCCGCTCTCGCCGGCGTCGTCCGGAACGTCGGCGGCCTCGACACCGTCCATGTCGCGCATCCGATGCGGGTCCACGCGAACGTCGCGGCCGCCGCACCCGCGAAGCTGTCGGCCAACGCGACGCTCGTGGGCGGCACGCCCGGCAACTATCTGCCGGCCGATTACGCCAAGCGCTACGACGTCGACCCGATCTATGCGGCCGGCGTGAACGGGCGGGGTTCCACGATCGGCATCGTCACGCTCGCGAACTTCTACCCGTCCGATGCCTACACGTTCTGGAAGGATATCGGCCTCAACGTGTCGCAGTCGCGGATCACGGTCGTGAACGTCGATGGGGGCACCACGCTGACGCCCTCCGATGCGGCGGGCGAGGGAGAGACCGATCTCGACGTCGAGGAGTCGGGCGGCCTGGCACCCGGTGCGAAGGTCCGCGTCTACATCTCGCAGAACAACACGAACGCGAACTTCATCGACGGCTTCGAGGCGATCGCGTCGGACAACATCGCCGACACCGTCTCGACGAGCTGGGGCGAGCCCGAGCTCGAGTACTTCGCCGGCGTCGGGCAACCCGACGAGACCGCGCAGCTCGACGACTTCCACGACGTCTTCCTCGAGATGGCGCTTCAGGGGCAGACGATGTACGTGGCGTCCGGCGACAGCGGCGCCTACGACACCGTCGAGGATTGCGGGATCACCGGCACGCCGAGCGCCAAGACGCCGGTCTGCAATGCACCCTATGCGGTCGACAGCCCGTCGAACGACCCGCTGGTGACGGCCGCCGGCGGGACCACGACGCCCTTCACGCTCGCGTTGACCGATGGTGCGACCTTGTCGGTCGCCGTGGAACGGGCCTGGGCCTGGGACTACATCTACCAGCAGGATCCTGCAGTTTCCGAGCTGAGCGTGTTCTCGACCGGTGACGGCGGCGGCGTCAGCTCGTACTTCGCAACTCCCTGGTATCAGGCCGGTCACGCCGGCATCACCGCCACGAAGCCCGACCAGAGCTTCGTCGAGAACGTCGGCGCCGGCCCGGTGACCATCCTCACGCTGCCGTCCAATTTCGCCGGCCGCAACATGCCGGACATCTCGACCGACGCCGATCCGTATTCCGGCTACCAGTACATCGAGGAGAACGCGGTCGAGAACCTGTATGGCGGCACCAGCTTCGTGGCGCCGCAGCTGAACGGCGTCACCGCGCTGTTCGTCGAGGCGCTCGGCCAGCGCGTCGGTCAGGTCAACCCGGCGCTCTACGAGTTCGGCAGCCTCACCACGAACGACATCACCGCGGGCGA
>CAXUBX010000106.1:0-9801 GCA_964249405.1 uncultured Acetobacteraceae bacterium
TAGCCGCCGAAATTCTGCATCGCGCCGAGCGACGCCGTCACATGCCCCGGTGCCGCGACCGTCGGCATCGCCCAGGACGTGCTCGTGCAGACGTAGATCAGGAACATGGCAACCGAGATCAGCGCGACCGCGGCCGCGTTGCTCGCGACCAGGGCGGCCGCCGCCGTGCACACCGCGACGCCGACGAGCGAGGCTGCCGTGGAAAGCCGTCGGCTGTTGATCGGCGAGAGGCCGGCCCGCACGAGCGCGTCGACCAGAAAGCCGCCCGCGACGACGCCGAACAGCGCGGGGACGCTCGCGATCCAGCCGGTGCGGGCGATGCTCATATGGCGATCGGTCTCCAGGGAGCCCGGCAATCAGGCATTGTAGATCCAGAGGAACGCGGACAGCAGCCAGCCCATCTCGACGGCGTCGAAGCCGAGATCATGCCGGATCGGGTGGTTGGCGAAGGGGAGGGTCGCGCGATCCACGTAGTTGAGGGCGCCGCTCACCACGAGCAGCGCGAGCGCCGTCCGCTGCACGTGGCGGAGCCGCCCGAGATCGAGACTCGCCGTCATCGAGCCGTTTCCGGGACGGACGCGATCATCGGTCGCCTCTCTTCGTGACCGTCGTGCGTTCCGCGGCAGATCGGGCTCGAGGAACACGATGTCATGCAAGACCCTTCCCGGCGGCCGCGTCCAGGCCTCGTGCCGCTCGCGGCCGCGCTCGCGTTCGCCGCATCGGCCGGTGTCGCGGGCTGCGGACGCGCGCCGAAGCGCAGTCCGCCCCCGCCGAACCCTGCCCCCGCCGCGCCGGCGCGACCGGCAGCCGCCGCTCCGCCCCCGGCAGCCTCGGCCGGCACCGCGACCAGGGCGGCCGAAGCCGACCTCGCCCGGGACGGGACGGTTCCTGCCGGCGCCACGTTCCGCGGCGTCACCGCCTGGAAGCAGGCGATGGCAGGGCGGGTCGCCGTCTGCGGCCAGACCGATCCGTTCAAGGACGATCCGGCGGTGTTCGTCCCGTTCGTCTCGGTGATGGCGCCCGGACAAGGGGCGCCGGTCGATCGGTTCGTCGGCAGCACGACGGACGACGCCGACCGCGTCTACGAGGCGATCACCGGCTACTGCTTCGACGGCGGCGGTCCGGTCCCGGCGCTCAACCCGAGCCCGCTGCCGATCCCGCCGCTGCCGAACGCGACCCCCTCCCCTCAGGGCGGGACCGAAGCCTCCGGCGCGCCGCCGCCGCCGAGCCGTCCGGTCTCTCCGGAGACGCCCCCGGCGGCGGCGGCCGGGCCACCGACGCCCACGCCGGCACCGGCACCGACACCGGCGGAAACGCCGCCACCTGGCGGCACCGTGACGCTCCGCCAGGACGCCAACATCCACACCGCTCCGCACGGGCTGACGATCCGGGTCCTCCCGGCGGGCACCGCACTCCACGTGTTCGCAACCGCGCCCGGCGGGTGGCTCGAGGTGGGTTCGACCGCGCCGGAGGGCTGGGTGCACGACAGCATGGTGGTCCCGTGACGCGCCGGACCGGCCCGCGCGCCGTCAGTCGACGTCCATCTCGGACGCGCGCCGCACCAGGATCTCCCGCTTGCCGACGTGGTTCGCCGGCCCGACGATCCCTTCCTTCTCCATCTGCTCGATCAGCTTGGCCGCCCGGTTGTAGCCGATCGAGAGATGCCGCTGGATGAAGCTCGTGCTCGCCTTGCCCTCGCGCGACACGAGCGCGACGGCCTGGTCGAACAGCGAGGTCTCGTCGAGCAGATTGCCCTGGGCGGGGCCGCTGCCCTGAGGGGTCGTGTCCTCCTCGTCGGCGTCCGTCACCTCGTCCACGTAGTCGGGGAGACCCTGGCTCTTCAGGAAGGCGACGATCTCCTCGACCTCGCGGTCGTCGACGAACGGCCCGTGCACGCGGGTGATCCGGCCGCCGCCCTGCATCGTCAGCATGTCGCCCTGGCCGAGCAGCTGCTCGGCACCCTGCTCGCCGAGGATGGTCCGGCTGTCGAACTTGCTGATCACCTGGAACGAGATCCGGCTCGGGAAATTCGCCTTGATGGTGCCGGTGATGACATCGACGGACGGCCGCTGCGTCGCCATGATCACGTGGATCCCGGCCGCCCTGGCCATCTGGGCCAGGCGCTGCACCGCGGACTCGATCTCCTTGCCGGCGACCATCATGAGATCGGCCATCTCGTCGATCACCACCACCAGGAACGGCATCGGCCGGAGATCGATGCGCTGCTCCTCGAACACCGGCTTGCCGGTCTCGCCGTCGAACCCCGTCTGGACTCGACGCGACAGGTCCTCGCCGCGAGCCCGCGCCTCGGCCGCCTTGTCGTTGTAGCCGCCGATGTTGCGGACCCCGAGCTGGCTCATCAGCCGGTAGCGCCGCTCCATCTCGCGCACCGTCCACTTGAGTGCGGTGACCGCCTTCTTCGGATCCGTGACCACGGGCGCCATCAGGTGCGGGATGCCGTCGTAGACCGAGAGCTCCAGCATCTTCGGGTCGATCATGATGAGCCGGCACTCGTCCGGCGACAGCCGATAGAGGAGCGAGGCGATCATCGCGTTGACGCCGACCGACTTGCCGGAGCCCGTGGTGCCCGCGATCAGCAGGTGCGGCATGCGGGCGAGATCGGCGAGGATCGGGGCGCCGCCGATGTCCTTGCCGAGTGCCAGCACGAGGCGGGCGCCGTGCGCGCGGAACGCCTCCGAACCGAGCAGCTCGGCGAGGAAGACGGTCTCTCGCCTGGCGTTCGGGATCTCGATGCCGATGACGTTGCGACCCGGCACGGTGGCGATGCGGACCGCGGTGACCGAGAGGGACCGGGCGACGTCGTCGGCGAGCCCGATCACGCGCGCGCTCCGGATCCCGGGCGCCGGCTCGAGCTCGTAGAGCGAGACCACCGGTCCGGTGCGGATGTCCCGGATCGCCCCCTGCACGCCGTAATCCGCGAGCACGGTTTCCAGCAGCCGCGCGTTGGCCTCGAGGGCTTCGCGCGACGGCCCGAAGGCCTGCGCCGCCGGCGGCGCGTGCAGCAGCGAGAGTGGCGGGAACCGCCACCCGGCCGCCGCCGGTGCCGGATCGGCCTGGAAGCTCCGGGGGCGGCCGGGCTCGCTCCGGGGCGCCACGCGCGGCTCGAGACCGGACGGACGGTCCTCGTCGTCGGCGCCGCCCTTCCTCGGCGCGAGCAGGCGGCCGACGCCGGCAAGCGCCAGGAACCTGGAAGGGCGGCCTTCCGCCGACGGGAAGCCCTCGCCTTCCTGCCGGCGGTCGCGCGCCGGCCTGTCCTCGCTCGAGGCCGGAACGCGACGCGGCGCGGTGCCATCCGCCGGCGGCGGCAGGGCGATCGGGGGACGTTCGTCGTCGTCGGGCCGAACCCGGTCGCGGCGCTCGATCGCGCGCTCGCGTCTCGACGGCTCGCCCGGCTTTCCGCGGACCGCCAATCGCCGGTCACCGGCAAGCAGGGCACGCGCGCTTTCGCGCTCGGCCTCGAGGAAGGGATCGGACCCGGAGGGCGCCAGGGCCGTTCGCCGGGGAGCCTCCGCGATCTCGAGATCGGCGCCGCCATCGGGTTCGGCGAGGTGGAAGGACGGCGCAGGGCGAAGGCTCCGGCCCTGCCGCCGGCCGGCCGAGCCGCCACGAAGCCGGAACGGCAGCCTCGCCGCTCCGATCAGCCCGAAGCCGACCCGCCGCCACTCGCCGGCCGACAGGCCGAGTGCGAGCGTCGTCAGCAGCACGGCAAGGACGAGACCGGCGAGCCAGACGAGCGCGCCGCCGAGCGGGCCCGCGATGCCGCGGCCGGCCGCGAGAGCGCTTCCCGCGAAGGTGTCGCCGACCGCACCGCCGGGGCCCGCGGCGCTCGGGAACCCTGCGCCGAGGCCCGCCATCGAAGGGAGGGCGGCCAGCACGGCGGCGCCGGCCGGCATCGCGGCGAACAGCGCGGTCAGCCGGAGCGTGACCGAGCCGAGCCCCCGGCGGGACGCGATCCGCCACGCCCAGGCGAGCAGACAGGCCGACGGCAGGGCGCCGGCCAGGCCGAACCACTGGAACAGGAGGTCGGCGACGTCGGCGCCGGGATGCCCGGCGACATTGCGGACCGGGCCGATCGTCGCCGTGTCGAAGGACGGGTCGGACGACGAATAGGTGCAGAGCGCCAGGCCGAGCGCGACGCCGGCGATCCCGAGCATGAGACCCGCGAACTCCGCGAGCCGTGACTGGAACTGCGCGGTCATCTGGGGGGACGCGAGGCGTCTCGCGGCGTTCGAGAACCCGGCTGGCATGGTCGGAAGGCGCTCCCGTTCGGTTCGTCCCGACCGCTTCTATACAGGCTGGGGGTCCTGTGATGCACCGCCGGCGTTTGATCAGCGGAGGTCCGCCGCACCGAAGGCGGCCTCGGAAGGAGACGAAGTCATGGCACTTCCACGGAGACGGCTCGGCACGGACGGCCCCACGGTCGGCGCGATCGGTCTCGGCTGCATGGGCATGTCCGCCTTCTACGGCGGCCGGGACGAGGAGGAATCCGTCGCGACGCTCCGCCTGGCCCTCGAGCAGGGCGTGACCCTGATCGACACCGCCGACATGTATGGGCAGGGCGAGAACGAGAGACTGGTCGGCCGGGTGGTGCGCGAGGCGGGTCCGGCGCGGGACGGCATCGTGCTGGCCACCAAGTTCGGCAACACCTGGAACGAGCGGGGCGAGCGCGGGCCGGTCAACGGGCGCCCCGACTATGTCCGCTCGGCGTGCGACGCCAGCCTGCGCCGGCTCGGCCTCGACCGGATCGACCTCTACTACCAGCACCGGGTCGATCCGGAGGTGCCGATCGAGGACACCGTGGGAGCGATGGCCGAACTCGTCCGCGTCGGCAAGGTGCGACATCTCGGCCTTTCGGAGGCCGGCCCGGAGACCATCCGCCGTGCCCACCGGGTGCACCCCATCGCGGCGCTCCAGACCGAGTACTCGCTCTGGAGCCGCGATCCCGAGACGGACATCCTCGCCGTCACGCGCGAGCTCGGAATCGGCTTCGTGCCCTATTCGCCCCTCGGCCGCGGGTTCCTCACGGGGCAGATCACGTCGCTCGACGACCTCGATGCCGACGACTGGCGCCGGCAGAACCCCCGGTTCCAGGGCGAGAACTTCGCGAAGAACCTCGCGCTGGTGGACGAGATCCGCTCGCTCGCCGAGCGCAAGGGCGTGACGCCCGGCCAGCTCGCGCTGGCCTGGGTTCTCTCGCGCGGCGCCGACCTCGTGCCGATCCCCGGCACCAAGCGTCGCCGCTACCTCTCCGAGAACCTCGGTGCCGCCGCGATCGAGCTGACCGAACAGGACCACGAAGCGATCGAGCGCGTGGTGCCGCCCGGCGCCTTTTCCGGAACACGCTATCCGGAAGCGGCGATGACGGCGGTCGGTCTCTGACGGGCCGGTCCGGCGCCGGAGGATCCCGGCGCCGGACCACGGGACGTCAGCCGCCGTTGTCGCCGCCGCCGTTGTCGCCGCCCGCGCCGTTGTCGCCGCCGCTGCCGTTGTCTCCCCCGCTGTCGTTGCCGCCGCCGTTGTCGTTCGACGACGGCGGCTGGACGGCGACGAACAGCATCTGGCCGTCCCGGATGATGCGCAGCGCGACCGTCTGGTTGGCGGCGATCGCCTGGTGCAGGGCGTTCGAGGCCTGCGCCGGAGACGCGATCTGGTGATTGCCCACGCCGACGATCACGTCGCCGGCCTGCAGTCCGGCCTGATCGGCGGGGCTGCCCGAAGTCACCTGCTGGATCACCGCCCCGCGGGTGTTCTCATCGAGCCCGAGTTGCTGGCGGGTGTCGTTGGTGAGAGGCCCCAGGGTCAGGCCGAAGCTCTTGCCGGCCTGCTGCGGGCTTTCCGAGTTGCCGCTGCCGAGCTTGGCGATCGTGATGCTCGTGGTGGCCGCCTTGCCGTTCCGGACATACTGGACCGAGGCATCGGAGCCGGGCTTGATCTGCCCGATCTGGATCGCGAGTTCGCGCGGTGTTCCCACGTGCTGCCCGTTCACGGCGATGATCACGTCGCCGGGCTTCAGGGGCGAACGGCTGGCGGGACTGTTGTCCTGGATGCTGGCGATCAACGCGCCGCGCTCGTCGGAACTGGCGGCGCCGGGGAGCGACAGCGCCTTCGCCATCGCGTCCGAGACGCCCTGGGCCTCGACGCCGAGGTAGCCGCGGGTGACGTGTCCGGTGTCGATGATCTGCTGGCTGATCGCCTTGACCGTGTCGGACGGGATCGCGAAGCCGATGCCGATCGAGCCGCCCGAGGGCGACAGGATCGCCGTGTTCACGCCGACAACCTTGCCGTCCTGGGTGAGCAGCGGGCCGCCGGAATTGCCGCGATTGATCGACGCGTCGGTCTGGATGAAGCTGTCGTAGCTGTCCTCACCGATGTCGCGGCCGCGTGCCGAGACGATGCCGGCGGTGACCGTGCCGCCGAGGCCGAACGGGTTGCCGACCGCGAGGACCCACTGCCCGGGCTCGACGTCCTCGCTGTTGCCGAGCAGGAGATAGGGCATCGACTTGCCCCCGGGCGGCGAGACCTTGAGGACCGCGAGATCGGTCCGCGGATCGCGCCCGATGACCTTGGCCGGAAGCTGGGTGCCGTCGTCGAGCTGGACCGTCACCGTGCTCGCGTCGGCGACGACGTGGTTGTTGGTGATGATCGTGCCGTTCGGCTTGATCAGGAAGCCGGACCCCTTGGCTTCCACCGTGCGGTGCTCCGGCTGCTGCGGCTGCATGCCGAACGGGAACGGGAAGGGGAACGGCATCTGCCCCTGTCCGCCGCCCTGGTCCTGATCCTCGTCGGCCGCGCCGTTCTTCAGCACCGCGGTGATCGACACCACCGCCGGCTTGATCTGCTTCACGAGGTTCGAGAAGTCGGGGAGCTTCTGCGGCAGCGCCTGCGGCTGGATCGCCTGCGCATGCGCCGCCGGCACGAGGTCGGCCATGCGCCCGGTCTCGATCCCGATACCCGCTCCGAACGCGATCGCGGTCGTGCCGAGCAGCGCGACCGCCAATCCACGCCGACGTCCCGCTGACTTCTGTGTCGACTTCATATCCATGTGATCCGCTTTGTGTTTTCTCGACGTCTGGCCACGGCATAACCGACGGCACCGATCAGTCCGTTTGCCAGGTCATGAACGCTCTGTCATTTTCGTAAGGTGGCTTGGTCCTGCGGAGGTCGCGGAAGAAATCCCGCAGCAGGATTGCAGCGTCGCGTTCGCGGACCCCCGCGATCGTGATCGGCCGGTGCAGGCAGTCGGGCCGCTCGAACAGGCGTGGTCCATGCTCGACGCCGCCGCCCTTCGGATCGTAGGCTCCGAACACCAGGCGGCCGATGCGGAAATGCACGCAGGCGGCGGCGCACATGGGACAAGGCTCGAGCGTCGCGACGAGCGTGCACCCGCCGAGGCGAGGTCGCCCGAGCCGGATCGCGGCGTCCCGCATCGCGAGCATCTCGGCGTGGGCCGACACGTCGCCGGTGCGCTCGACCGCGTTCGCGTGCGCGCTGACCACCGCGCCGTCGGGGCCGAGGATCGCGGCGGCGACCGGGATCTCGCCGGACCCCGCAGCATCCCTGGCGAGGGCCAGGAGGCGCTCCATCACGTCTCCTTCGGGAGTTCGAGGCTCGTTCGTATCCCGCCTCCTCGGCATGGTGCTGCTGGCCGAACCGGTTTCGGCCGTCCATAGGACACAGGATGAAGGCGATGTCTCCGCCCCCTCGACGCGGCCGACCGTTGATCGGCGTCACCCTCGACGCGGAAGCCGCGGGCGGCTGGTCGGCCTTTCCCTGGTACGCGCTGCGGGCGAACTATCTCGATGCGGTCGCGGACGCCGGCGGCCTGCCGCTCGCTCTCGGCCACTTGCCGGAACTCGCGGAAGCGACGCTGGACGCGATCGACGGGCTGATCGTGACGGGGGGCGCCTTCGACATCGATCCGACGCTCTACGGCGGCGGCGCACGGCATGCGTCGGTCCTGCTGAAGACGGCGCGGACGGACGCCGAGCTCCGCCTCCTCCGCGGCGCCCTCCAGCGGAACATGCCGGTGTTCGGCGTGTGCGGCGGGATGCAGCTGCTCGCGGTCGCCCTGGGAGGCACGCTGATCCAGCACATTCCGGACGAGGTTCCGGGCGCCTTGCCGCACGAGCAGCCGAACCGGCGGGACGAGGCCGGCCATGAGGTCGCGGTCCGGTCGGGCTCGCTGCTCGCGCGGATCACCGGTCGGGAGATCATGAAGGTCAACTCCTCGCACCATCAGGCGGTCCGCGATCCCGGATCGCTCGCGGTGTCCGCCCGGGCCCACGACGGGGTCGTGGAAGCGGTCGAGCGGGACGACGGCCGCGGCTTCTGCCTCGGTGTGCAGTGGCATCCGGAGTTCCGGATCGATCCCGGGGATGCGCAGCTGTTCCGGGCGTTCGTCGGCAGTGCCGCCGCGTGACCGATCCCACGCCGGAGCCACGCGGCGAGCGGATCGCGAAATGGCTCGGGCGCGCCGGCGTCGCGAGCCGACGGGACGCCGAGCGGATGATCGAGGACGGGCGGGTCCGGCTCAACGGGTCGGCGGTCGGGCATCCGGCGACCTTCGTCGCGGCAGGCGACATCGTCGAGGTCGACCGGCGCGTGATCGATGCGCCGGGCCGCGTCCGGCTCTGGCGCTACCACAAGCCCGACGGACTGGTGACGACGCACCGGGATCCGGATGGAAGGACGACGATCTTCGACCGGATGCCCCCGGGGATGCCGCGCGTCGTCACGGTCGGCCGGCTCGACCTCAACAGCGAGGGATTGCTGCTCCTGACGAATGACGGCGGCCTGAAGCGGCGCCTCGAACTGCCGGCGAACGAATGGACCAGACGCTATCGTGCCCGGGTGTGGGGGGCGGTGGACGAGCCTGCGCTCCGCCGGCTGCGGGACGGCATCGTTCTCGACGGCCGGCGGACCGGTGCGATCGAAGCCGGTCTCGACAGCCGGCGCGGCGAGAACGCCTGGCTCACCGTCTCGCTCCAGGAAGGACGCTACCGGGAGGTCCGACGCGTGATGACGGCGATCGGGCTCACGGTGACCCGGCTGATCCGCGTCGCCTACGGCCCGTTCCAGCTCGGCCGGCTCAGGCCCGGCGAAATCGAGGAAGTCCCTGGCAAGGTCCTGCGAGAGCAGCTGTCGACCGACGCCAAGCCGGGTCCGCCGGCACGCCGGCACGGCTGATGCGGATCATCGCGGGCGCCTGGCGTGGCCGCGTCCTGCTCGGGCCCTCCGGATCCGGAACCCGACCGACCGCCGACCGGGCGCGGCAGGCCCTGTTCGACATGCTGGCGCACGCGACCTGGGCCCGCACGCGGCCGCTGGCGGATGCGTCCGTTCTCGATGCCTTCGCCGGCACGGGGGCACTCGGTCTCGAGGCGCTGTCGCGCGGGGCGGCAACGGCCGTGTTCATGGAGAACGATCGGGCCGCGATGCGGACGATCCGCGCGAATGTCGAGCGCTGCGGCGCCGCCCGCCAGGCGAGGCTCGTGGCCTGCGACGTGCTGCAGGCTCCTGCGGCACCCGATCCGGTCGACTACGCGTTTCTCGACCCACCCTACGGATCGGACGCGGCCACTCGCGCCACGCACGCTCTTCTGGCGGCAGGTTGGCTCTCCGCAGGAACCACCCTGATCGTCGAGACCGGACGCGACCAGGTCGTCGATCTTCCCGGCGTGGCCCTCGCCGAGCGCGCGCACGGGGCCGTCCTGCTTCGGGTTCACCGGATCTAGAAGGCTTTCGAGCGCTGCCCCGGCCGCGCCGGGGCGCGGGGGACCG
>CAXUBX010000107.1:0-9575 GCA_964249405.1 uncultured Acetobacteraceae bacterium
GATGCTCGCCAGCATGGTGCCGATCGCCAGCAGGTTGCCGCCCTGGGCTTCCGACAGCGTGTGTGAACCGTCCAGCACGGTGTCGGGCCAGAACGCGGTGAGCACCCCGCAGAACAGCGCGCCCGGCCGGCCCGCGAAGACGTGCCCGAACCGGATCGCGACGGCGACGACGGCAAGCGACAGCGTCGCGAACACGCACTGCACCACCAGGATCGAGTGGCCGAGGCCCGCCCAGGCGCTCGCCTGCATGATCGCCGCGATCACGCCGGGCATGAGCCAGGACCGGATCCCCTCCTGCCACTCCCAGGTGATCACGCCGTGGCCGGTCAGCAGGCGATGCGCCGGCTCGAGCGCCTGGAACACCTCGTCCGGCCGGATGAAGAAGGGACCCACGAAGAGGAAGAACAGTCGGACCAGCAGGGCGGCGGCCAGGAGCGGAAGCATCGACGCGATGCGTGGCGCCGGCCCGTCGGCTGTCGGCCGGCGAGGCGGCGTCGTGACGCGACTGCGGTGCTCGTGTGGTGCCATGTGAACCCGACCCCATCGTCGCCGGTCAAGCCGGGGCGAAGATCAGCGGGCGATGATCGGGGTCACGCTTTCGAGCGGCTTGCCCTCCGCGTCGATGCCGAGCACGAGCTCGACCACCGCGCCGCCGATCATCAGGAAGCCGGCCCAGAGATATCCGTAGGCGACCGACCACGCGCTTCCGGTGCCGATCAACTGGCCGAGCACCCAGGGTGCCACCACGCCGCCGCCGCCCTGGCTGATCACGAAGAACACCGAGAAGGCCATCGCGCGGGTCTCGAGCGGAAAGATCTCGCTCGCGGTGAGATAGGCGCTGCTGGCGGCCGAGGATGCCGCGAAGAAGATCGCCATCCAGAGCATGGTCTGCGTCGGCGCGGTCAGGCGACCGGTCGCGAACAGCACCGCCGTCAGAGCGAGAAGCAGACCGGATGCGGCGTAGGTTCCAGCGATCATGCGGCGGCGGCCGAGCGTGTCGAAAAGCGGCCCCAGGATGAAGGGGCCCGCGAGGTTGGCGATCGCGAGCGGCAGGATGTGGAAGCCGACATCGTCCTCCGCGACGTGGAAGAACCTGGTGAGCACGAGCCCGTAGGTGAAGAAGATCGCGTTGAACAGGAACGCCTGGCTCAGCATGAGCGCGATCACGAGCACGCTCCGCTTCGGGTAGTCGAACACCATGGTCCGCAGCACGAGACGCATCCCGAAGCGCGATCTCGGCCGCACCAGGAGCTTGCCGCGGCATTCCGGAATGTCGTGGCCATACGAGGCGACCTTGTCCTCGATCCCGCACACCGTCTCGTGGGCGCTGTCGACATGGCCGTGGGTGACCAGCCAGCGTGGGCTCTCGGGCACGAACATCCGGAGCCAGATCACCGGCAGACCGAGGACGCCTCCGGTCGCGAACGCGATGCGCCAGCCCACGTTGATCGGGATGACGTGGCCGGTCGTGAACAGCACCGAGGCGAGCGCGCCGATCGCGGCTCCCAGCCAATAGCTCCCGTTGACAGCGAGATTGACCCGGCCGCGGAGCCGCGCCGGCGTGATCTCGTCGATGGCGGAGTTGATCGCCGCGTATTCCCCGCCGACCGCGATCCCGGTCAGGATCCGCGAGACGGTGAAGCTCGGGACGTTCCACGACGACGCGGAGCCGAACACGCCGAGCACGTAGATGCCGAGCGTCACCCCGTAGATCATCCGGCGTCCGAACGTGTCGGTCAGCCAGCCGAACACCAGCGCGCCGAGCACCGTGCCGAGGACGTAGGCGGACGCCGTCATGCCGACCTGCGCGCCGCTCATCCCGAGGGTGCGATGGTCGGTCAGCGCCGGCCCGATCGAGCCCACGATCGTGACTTCGAGCCCGTCGAGGATCCAGGTCACCCCGAGTGCGACGACCACCATCACGTGGAACCGGCTCCACGGCAGCCGGTCGAGACGCGCGGGGACGTCGGTCTCGATCACACCGAAACGCGCGTGGCCCAAACCTCTCCTCCCTCCCCGATTGTTGTTCTCCCTATGCCGTCCTGGACGCTGTTCAGTTCGGATGCAACACCGCCTTGACGAGATGTCTCTAGAATGGGATCCGGACCCGCGCCCGGAGACCACCGAGCGGGGACGCCTCGAGCACGATGTCTCCCCCGTGCGCCCGGACGATGTCGCGGGCGATGGTGAGCCCGAGACCGGTTCCGCCATGCGCCCCGGTCTCGAACGGCCGGAACACGCTTTCCCGCCGGTCCAACGGGATCCCGGGCCCGTCATCGTCGACCAGCACCTGGACCTGCCGTGTCTGGACCTGGAGGGCAAGCCGGACATGGCCGGCGTGGCGCCGCGCGTTGTCCACGAGGTTGGTCAGCGCGCGGCGCATCGCATCCGGCCGGAGCTCGACCGGAACGGGTCCGTCGACCGCGCAGACGATCTCGGCGCCCGACCGCCGGGCCCGCGAGGCGACCTCCTCGACGAGGCTTGCGAGATTGATCCGCTGGCGCCTCTCCTCGCCCTCGCCGCGCGCGAAGGCGAGATAGGCCTCGATCATCCGCTCCATCTCCTCGACGTCGGCGACCATCCCGGCGACGTCGCCCCCGCCGTCTCCCGGGCCATCCGCGGCGCCGTCCGACGCGGCAGCGGCGACGGGGAGCATCGCGAGCGACAGGCGAAGCCTGGTCAGCGGCGTCCGGAGATCGTGACTGACACCGGCCAGCATCTCGGTCCGCTGGGTCACGAAACGCAGGATCCGCTCCTGCATCCGGTTGAAGGCGAAGGCGGCCTTGCGGACCTCCTGCGCGCCTTCCGGCTTGATCGGCCCGGCTTCCCGCCCCATGCCGAAAGCCTCCGCCGCGCGCGACAGGCGTCGGATCGAGCGGACCTGGTTGCGCATGAACAGCGCCGCGATCAGGAACAGCAGCAGCGAGGACCCGACCAGCCACGCCATGAAGTAGTAGATGGTCCCGGTGTCGAGGCGCTTGCGCGGCGCATTCACCGCGAGCACGCCGCCACTCGCCTCGATCCTGAGCAGGACCTCGCGGGGATCCGAGGTCCAGTCCATGGTGAACGGGCGCCCGACCGCCTCGCGGAGCGCCGCCGCCATGTCGTCGTCCATCGGCCCGAGAATGTTGCGCGTGTGACGGAACCGGAGATGGGCGCCGGGCTCGAAGCGCATCGCGAGCTCGAAATGGCGGTCGGCGCTCGCGATGATCCGATCGCGCTCCCCCGCGCTCGTCGCGGCGTCGAGCAGGTCGAGCGTGTAGGCGATCTCTCCTGCCACGGCGCCCGAGAGCCGACGCGAGACGATGTTGAGATGGCTGCCGTAGAAGAGCTGCAGCGCGATCCCTTCGGTCACCAGCAGCGGCACCAGAATGATCAGCAGCGATCGTCCGAGCAGGGTCCGCGGCAGGACGCGCCGCATCGGGCGTTCGAGCCGGCCTGCGAGCGGGGCGCGCACCACGGGCTCAGGGCTTGCGGAAGAGATCGAGCCTGCGAAGCGATGATCCTCGCAAGTCGCCGATCATGCCGGGTCGATCCGGCGGCAAGGAGCACTCCCTCACGAGTTCAACCGGGCTTCAGGATGTAGCCGCGGCCGCGCACGGTCTGGAGAAAGCGCGGCTCGCGGGTGTCGGGTTCGACCTTGCGTCGAAGGCGCGTCACCTGGACGTCGATCGCGCGCTCGCTGGTCTCGTCCATCTCGAGCACCCGGGCGAGCTCGTCCCGCGACAGCACCTCGTTGGGGCGGCGGGCAAGCACGGTCAGCAGCGACGCCTCGCCGCCGGTGAGATGCACGACCCCGCCCTCGGTGGTGGTGAGCGCGCTGCGGACCGGGTCGAATTCGAGCGCGCCGAGACGGACCGGCCGATCGTTCTCGGCCGGCAGCGGGGGGGCGATCCGCCGCAACAGCGCCCGGAGGCGAAGCAGCAGGACGCGCGGATCGAACGGCTTGCCGAGATAATCGTCGGCACCCGCCTCGAACCCTTCGATCTGGTCCTCCGGGCCGCCGCGCGCCGTCAGCAGCAGGATCGGAAACGTCGACTGCCCGGCCCGGAGCGCCCGCGTCAGCGCGATCCCGTCCTCGCCCGGCATGGTGACGTCGAGCACCACCGCGTCGGGCTGCACGGCCCCGAGCGTGGCGCGCGCGTCGGCGGCATCCCTGGCCGTGCTGACGCGAAAGCCCTGCTCGGCGAGATAGCGCCGGAGCAGCATCCGGAGCCGGTCGTCGTCGTCGACCACGAGCACGTGGGCGGAAGACGCGGTGCCCGACGATGGGGCGGCGGCATCGCTCACCGCCTCGCCCCTTCTCCGGACATGGTCGCGAACCCGCGCAGCACCCGGCGGAACCCGTCGACCGCCGCAACCCCGGCCTCGCCGAACGCCGCCACCATGATCTCGCGCTGTCGCTCGAACAGGAGGCGTTCCAGCGCGCGCCCTCGCTCGGTCAGCGACAGGTGGCGCTGCCGGCGATCACCGGCGCCCACCTCGCCGAGCACGTAAGCGTCGCGCAGCAAGGTCGCGAGCACGCGGGCCAGCGACTGCTTCGTCACCCGGAGCAGGGCGAGCAGCTCGGTGACGTTGATCCCCGGCCGCGCACCGATGAAATGGAGCGCCCGATGATGCGCCCGCCCGAGGCCAAGCTCGGCGAGGATCGGGTCGCAGGCGCCGTTGAAGTCGCGATAGGCGAAGAAGAGCAGGTCGAGCGTCTGGCGAAGCTGCTCCTCGCGGAGGAAGAGGAGCCCGTGCCCTGCCCCCTCGGAGGCGTTCGACGGCGCCGGCGCGCTGCTCGCGACCCGCTGTGCCATCCCCCGATGATAAGGCAGCTTTGTTGACTGACCAAGAGCCGGGCCATATCTCGTCGGCACCCGAAGACGACAGCTTGGCGAGGACACATGGCGGCGCTGATACCGTTCGACGACCGGGACGGCCAGATCTGGTGGGATGGCCGACTGATCCCCTGGCGCGACGCGAAGCTCCACGTGCTCAGCCACGGTCTTCACTACGCGAGCGCGGTGTTCGAGGGCGAGCGCGCCTATGGCGGCCACATCTTCCGGCTTCGCGAACACAGCGAGCGTCTGCTGAATTCCGGGCGCATCCTCGGTTTCGAGATCCCCTGGTCGCTCGACGAGATCGATGCGGCTTCGACCGAGGTGCTGCGGGCCAACGGGTTGACCAGCGGCTATGTCCGCCCGCTCGCCTGGCGCGGATCCGAACAGCTCTCGGTCTCCGCGCAGGCGACCCGGATCCACCTGATGATCGCCGCCTGGACTTGGCCGAACCTGTTCGGGGCGGACCGGCTGAAGGGCATCGCGCTCGGGATGGCACCCTGGAAGCGGCCGCATCCCGAGACCGCGCCGACCGCGTCGAAGGCGGCCGGCCTCTATATGACCGGAACCCTGTCGAAGCACGCGGCCGAGCAGCAGGGCTTCGACGACGCGCTCATGCTCGACTGGCGCGGCCATGTGAGCGAGGCCACGGGCGCGAACATCTTCTTCGCGTTCGACGGCGCCCTCCACACGCCGACCCCCGACTGCTTCCTCGACGGCATCACGCGCCGGACGGCGATGGCGCTCGCGAGGAAGCGGCGCATCGAGGTGATCGAACGAACCATCCTGCCCGACGAGATGGCGCGCGCGACCGAGGTGTTCGTCACCGGGACCGCCGCCGAGATCACGCCGGTCCGGCGCATCGGTGACCTCCACTACGAGACCGGGCCGATCACCGCGTCGCTCCACGCGGACTACGAGGCGCTCGTGAACCTTTCGCCGTCGGACGCGGAGGCGCGGCTCGCGGCCTGATCCGGCGCGGCGCCGCGCCAGACGCGGCGGCCCTCCACGGCCTGCCAGGCCGCGAGCGCCGGGATCCCGAGCGTGAAGTCGCGACCGCGCCGGATCAGCGACAACGCGAGCGACGTGCCGGGCGAGAGCCCGAACAACGAGCCGAGCAGCACGTAGCCCGCCTCCTGGACACCGAGCGCGTTCGGGATCGCGAAGGCGAACGACCGCAGGCCGTAGAGCAGGCTGTCGATCACCAGGGCGTCGCGGAGCGAGACCGGATGGCCCATGAGGCGGAGCGCCAGGAAAGCCTCAAACCCGTTGCCGAGCCAGTCGAGCGCGTGCATCGCGCCGCCCGCCGTGACGCGGAGCGGCCGGCGATGGATCGCGCCGAGGGCGGCCACCACCGCGTCCGCGCCGCCTCTCGCTCCTCCGACGCTTCCGAGCACGCGCCCGATCACGCGCCCGACGAGCGGGCCGCCCCTGGCCTGGAGCAGCAGGAACAGGGTCGAGCCGAGGGCAAGCAGCGCAAGGCCCGCGCCGGCCGAGCGGAGCAGCGGCAGGTCCGGGCGGAGGCGCCAGAGCAGCACCAGACCGAGGGCGAGATAGAACAGCTGGGCGACGAGCTCGACCGTCACGTCGACGATCGTGGACGCGGTGGCCCAGACCCAGGGGACGTTCGCGACCACCAGCGCGCGGGCGCCGAGCACGAAGCCGCCGACCTGGCTGAGCGGCAGGCATTCGGCGGCGGAGTCCCGGATCAATCTCGCCCAGGCGAAGGTCGGAAGGCCGGCGCCGCTGCCGCCGTCGCCGAGAACCAGCCAGCTCGCGCCCATGAGCCCGATCAGGCCGAGCCGGTACGCCAGCAGGACGAGAAACCCCCACCCGATCGAGCAGATCCCGTGCCAGACCGCGCCGGGGCCGACATGGAGGACGATCATGGCGAGCGCCAGCAGCCCGGCCGCGAGGCCGACCGCGGCGGCGAGGCGCGCCTTCAAGAAGCGGAGCGCGCGCGCCCGACGACGGAGCCGAGACGCCGCCTGAGGCGTCCGACCCGGGCGACACCGGCGAGGCGGCGGTCGAGAAAGGCGGCGACCGCGTCGGGATCGTCGCCATTCCGGAAGGCGTAGAGCAGGGTCGCGGTCCACACGGCGCCGGCGGTCGCGCGTCTGGTGTGTCGGGACAGGCCGGTCGAGCTGTCGCCGGCGGCGATCCAGATCGCATCCGCGGTGCGCGCCGCCGCCCGCAACGCGCGCGGGCGCTGCCCGGGTTGCGCGAGCACGGCCAGCGCCCGCCGCGCCGCGTCGCGGCCGGGGGCGTCGCGCGGGAGCCGGAGCAACATCGCCTCCCGGACCCGGTCGGACACGCGGGGCCGCGAACCGAGGCCGATCTCCCGCGCCTCCCTGAGCAGCGTCCGGTCGCCGAGATCACACCAGGCCTCGACGATCTCGGACGGACCGTCGGGAAACAGCAGGTCGGCGTCCTCGCCCGCCGCCCGGCGCAGCGCGGCGACCGTCCAGAGATCCGCGTCGCCGGCCGACCGCTCGAGAAGACAGCGGAGCGCCTCGTCCCGCTCCGGGCTCGAATGGAAGCTCACGACGTCGATCGCTGCGGGTCCGACTGCGGCGCCGATCGCGACGCGGCCGACCGGGCCAGCTCGTCCGTGAAGCCGAGGCGGGACAGGTCCGTCATCCGCATCGGGTAGAGGATGCCGTCGAGATGATCGTTTTCATGCTGGAGCACGTTGGCGAGGAAGCCGTCGGCCTCGCCGGCGACGGCGGTGCCGTTCTCGTCCCGCCCCTCGAAACGGACCCGGCGATGGCGCGGCACCGCGCCGGAAAGCCCGGGGATCGAAAGGCAGCCTTCCTGACGGACGACCATCTCGTCGTCGAGCGGGGTCACCACCGGATTGAGGAGGCAGGAGGCGAGACGGGGCGGGTCGTGGTCGCCCTCGCTTCTCTCCTCCGGGACCCTGAAGACGAAGAGGCGAAGCGGCACGTGCACCTGCGGCGCCGCCAGCCCGACTGCACGCGCGTCATGCATCGTCTCGATCATGTCGGCGATCAGTCGCCTGATCTCGGGGTCGGACGGATCGGCCACGGCGTCGGCACGCCGGAGCAGGACCTCGTGACCCATTCGCGCGATCTTCAGCAAGGCCATCGGGGATCGAGGATGTCAGGGCGACCGCGCGCCGGCAAGCAGGGGGGCCGGCAAGCAGGGGGTCCGGCAAGCACGGGCCGGCGGCGGCTGCGAACCCCTTTGCGGGAGCGGCGTTCGTCGTGATATGCCTCGCCACTTCGAGACTCGAATGCGCCGGGGTGATCCCGGACAGGTCTCTTCCGAAGACCGTTCCGCCAACCCGCAGACAGAGGAGAGAGCCGACCCGTGCAGGTGCTCGTCCGTGACAACAATGTCGATCAGGCGCTCAAGGCGCTCAAGAAGAAGATGCAGCGTGAAGGCGTGTTTCGCGAGATGAAGCTGCGCCGGCACTACGAGAAGCCATCCGAGCGGCGGGCCCGCGAGGCCGCCGAGGCGGTGCGTCGAGCCCGCAAGGTCGAGCGCAAGCGGCTCGAGCGGGAAGGCTTCTGATCCGCACGCGGTCGCCGGCCAGAGACGAAACAGGGGCCCTTGGAGGCCCCTTTTTCATGTCCGCCCGCGGCGGTTCCCGGTCATGGGCGGCCCCGGCATCGCAGGCCGTCATTTCGGGGCGGCCTCGTCGGTGCGGCTGTCCAGCCAGTCGGCCTCCCCGCCCTCCCCGCCGAGGGCCGCGAGGTCGGACGCCATCAACTCCTCGAACATCGCGGCACTCTCCCGTGTCGCGAGAAGCCGGGTCGGCCGGTCCTCGCCCCACCGGGCGCGCATGCGTTCGAACAGCTTCCGGTCGTAGAGCCGGAACAGGGCCGAGACCCGCTCCGCCCGATGGGCGCGAAAGCCGAGGGCGCGGAGCGCGGCCCGCCCGAGAGCCAGGCTGGCTTCGTAGGTCTCCCGCTCGACTTCCTTGGCGCCGCTTTCCAGCAGCTCGTAGGCATGCACCCGGTCCCAGGCGCGCGCGAGCACGGTGAGGTTCGGGAACTCGGCACGGGCGAGCGCCACGAGTTCCGTCGCGCGCTCCCGGTCGTCGATCGCGACCACGAGCAGGCGGGCGGTGCGTGCCCCTGCCGCCTCGAGCAGGTCGAGCCGGGTCGCGTCCCCATACTCGACCCGACGCCCGAGGAGCCGCATCGTCTCGATGGTGCTCATGCTGACGTCGAGCACGGCGGAGCGGAAGCCGGCGCTGTCGAGCAGTCGGCCGACGATCTGGCCGACCCGCCCGTAGCCGGCGACGATCGCGTCCACGCCGTCCGGAAACGAGGGCGGCGTGGCCGGCGCACCGGCCGGGGCCGATCGGGTCACGCGCAGGCGGCAGAGCTTGAAGGCGGCCGGGCTTGCCAGCATCGAGAGCGCGACCACCGCCACGAGGAACGCGCCGGTCCCCCGATCGAGCACGGACGCGCCGACCGCGGCGGCGACCAGCACGAAGGCGAACTCGCCGCCCTGCGCGAGCGCCAGCGCGACCGCCAGCGCGTCCCGCCCCGGCATGCGCGAGAGGCGGGCGATCCCGAGCATCACGAGGGCCTTCACCGACAGCAGCCCCGCCACCGCTCCGAGCAGCGCGAACGGGTGACGGAGCACGAGGCCGAGATCGACGGACGCGCCCACGGTCATGAAGAACAGTCCGAGCAGGAGGCCGCGAAACGGCTCGATGTCGGCTTCCAGCTCGCGGCGGAACTCGCTCTCGGCCAGCATCACGCCGGCGAGGAAGGT
>CAXUBX010000108.1:0-9367 GCA_964249405.1 uncultured Acetobacteraceae bacterium
GCCCCAAGTCTGCCGCCCCGCGCCCGTCAGGCGAATTCGAGGGCGCCGGTGATCAGCGCCGTGACCTCGTGGGGCGAGCTGTCGGCGATCCGCTTGTCGGCGACCTTGCGGCCGCGCCGCATCACGATCACCCGGTCCGAGACGTCGAACACGTCGGGCATGCGGTGCGAGATCAGGATCACCGCGATGCCGGCGTCGCGGAGCCGGTGGATCAGCGCGAGGACCTCGGCGATCTGGCGCACCGAGATCGCGGCGGTCGGCTCGTCCATGATGATCAGCTTGGCGTCGGCGAGCCGGGTGCGGGCGATCGCGACCGCCTGGCGCTGGCCGCCCGACATCTGGCGGACCAGGCTGTCCGCCCGCGTCTCGCTCTTGAGCTCGCGGAACAGGGCGGCGGACCGGGTCGCCATCGCGCGGTGATCGAGGAAGCGGATCGGGCCGAAGCCGCGCCTGATCTCGCGCCCGAGGAACACGTTGGCCGACGCGGTCAGATTGTCCGCCAGTGCCAGGTCCTGGTAGACGACCTCGATGCCGGCGGCCCGCGCGTCCACCGGCCGGTTGAAATGCGCGAGCTGGTCGTTGAAGAACATCCGGCCCGAGGTCGGCGGGAAGTTGCCGGCGACCAGCTTCACGAGCGTCGACTTGCCGGCGCCGTTGTCGCCCATCAGGCCGACGATCTCGCCGGGTGCCACCTGGAAGCTGACGTCGGTCAGCGCGTGGATGGCGCCGAACGATTTCCCGACCTGATCGAGCGTCAGAAGCGACACGGACGACGTCTCCCCGGCGTTCCGGGCGGGCCGGACGGACGCCTCTCGTTGGCCCGGCCGCCGCCCGGAGGGCCGACCGGAGAGGCCGCGTTGATCCGCGCGCTCCCGGAACGGACCGTAGCAGAGTGGAAGCGGCTTACAAGGCGCGCCCGTCCTCCCGCGTCTCGGCGACCGCGAGGGCGAGCGACATCAGCAGCGTCATCGTGGACGCGAGCGACCGGAAGCCCTGGAAGTCGGTCTCCACGATCTCGATCCGGATGCCCTGCCCCGGGCTCACGGGGCTGAACGGGCTGTCGGTGACGACGATGCTCGGGACGCCGGCCTCGACCAGCCGGTCGGCGAGCGACACCGTCAGCGCCGTGTAGGGGGCGAAGCTCACGACGATCGCGGCGTCGATCGGACGCGCGAACGCGACGGTCTCGGGATCGGTGCCGGCGGGCGAGCCGACCAGCACGTGCCGGATCCCGAGGTTGCCGAGCAGATAGCTCATCGACGCGGTGGCCGGGAACGACCGGCGCTGGCCGACCAGGTAGATCGTCTCGGCCCGCACGAGGAGCGCCACCGCCTCGTCGAGGCGCCCGGGCTCGACCCGGGCCCGGAGCGTCGAGAGCGAGCGGATCGCCGCGTCGGTGAAGCCCTCCAGCAGCACGGCGGCGTGCGGCACCGCGCCATCGGGCGCGCGCAGCGCGCGAAGCCGGTCGGCGTAGGAGGGGACGCGGTCGCGCAGGCGCTCGCGGAAGGTCTCCTGGAGGTCGGAGAAGCCGGTGAAGCCCAAGGCCTGGCCGAACCGCACGAGCGTCGAGGCCTGCACGCCGGCGCGCTCGGCGACCGAGGAAGCGGTTCCGAAGGCGATCTCGTCGGGTTGCGCCATCGCGTAGTCCGCGACCTGAGCCAGGCGCTTCGGCAAGGTGTCGCGCCGCTGCATCAGTGCCTCGCGGAGCGCCGCGAAATCGGCCGGCCGCGCCGGGCCTTCTGCTTCCCCCATCGCGTTCCGCTTCGCCCGTATCGCCGGGGCACGGATAGACCATTCCATGCGGGGCCTCAAATCCGGTCGGCGCGATGTTTCCGTTCCACACCGGACGGATCCTGGAATGCCCGTGTTGACATCGCGCCCGGCCGGGCGGACAAAGATGCGCGGAGGCGAGCCCATGCACACACTCGACGTGGTCACCATCGGGCGTTCATCGGTCGACCTCTACGGCCAGCAGATCGGCAGCCGCCTCGAGGACATGGTCTCGTTCAGCAAGGCGGTCGGCGGCTGCCCCGCCAACATCGCGATCGGCACCGCGCGGCTCGGGCTTCGCTCGGGGATCATCACCCGCGTGGGCGACGAGCATTTCGGCCGCTTCATCCGCGAGCAGATGGAGCGCGAAGGCGTGGCGACCGAGGGCATCCGCACCGATCCCGAGCGGGTGACCGCGCTCGCGATCGTCGGCGTCCGCGACGAGCGGCAGTTCCCGCTCCTGTTCTACCGCGCCGACTGCGCCGACGCCGCGCTCGACGAGAGCGACATCGACGCGGCGTTCCTCGGCCGCGCCGGCGCGGTCGTGGTCACCGGCACGCATTTCGCCCGGCCGGGCAGCGCCGCGGCGCAGCGCAAGGCGATGGGGATCGTGCGCGCCGCCGGCGGGCGGGTGGTGCTCGACGTCGACTATCGGCCGAACCTCTGGGGGCTCGCCGGACACGGTGCCGGAGAGACGCGCTACGTCCGCTCCGACGCCGTGACGGCGCGTTTCGCGCCCCTGCTGGCCGAGTGCGACCTCGTCGTCGGCACCGAGGAGGAGCTGCACGTCGCAGGCGGCTCGGAGGACACGCTGGAGGCGATCCGCAACATCCGCGCGCGAACCGCGGCCACGATCGTCTGCAAGCGCGGCCCGATGGGCTGCGTCGTGTTCGACGGTGCCATCCCCGACGTCCTGGAGGACGGGATCACCGGGCCGGGCTTTCCCGTCGAGGTGTACAACACGCTGGGCGCGGGGGACGCGTTCATGTCGGGCTTCCTCCGCGGCTGGCTGCGGGGCGAGCCGCTCGAGCGGGCGTGCACGTTCGCCAACGCGTGCGGCGCCTTCGCGGTGTCGCGGCTGCTGTGCTCGCCGGAGAGCCCGACCTCGGCCGAGCTCGAGCATTTCCTGGCGGAGGGCAGCCCGCACCGGGCGCTCCGGCACGACGCGACGTTGAACCACCTTCACCACGCGACCACGCGGCGCGCCCAGGCGACACCCATCCTGGCGCTGGCCTGCGACCATCGCGTGCAGCTCGAGGCGATCGCCGACGAGACGGGCGCCGACCGGAACCGCATCGCCGCCTTCAAGGTGCTCGCGGTCCGCGCCGCGGCGGACGTGGCGCGGGGCCGTCCGGGCTACGGCATCTTCATGGACGGACGCTACGGACGCGACGCGCTGTTCGCGGCGTCGCGCGCCGGGCTCTGGACCGCGCGCCCGATCGAGCGGACCGGATCGCGTCCGCTCGACTTCGAGACCGGCGGCAGCCTCGGCGCGTGGCTCGTCGAATGGCCCGCCGACCACGTCGCGAAATGCCTCTGCTTCTATCACCCGGACGACGACGCGACGCTTCGCGAGCGACAGGAGGCCCAGCTGCTCCGCGCGCAGGACGCGTGCCGGCGGATCGGGCGCGAGCTGCTGGTCGAGATCATCGCCGGACGGCACGGCCCGCTCGGCGAGGACACCGTCTCGCGCGTGCTCGAACGCCTCTACGCGATCGGGCTCAGGCCGGACTGGTGGAAGCTCGAACCGCAGCGGAGCGAGGCGGCGTGGCGCGCGGTCGGCGACGCGGTCGAGCGCGGAGACCGGCTCTGCCGCGGCATTCTGGTGCTCGGCCTCGACGCGCCCGCCGACGCCTTGGCGCAGGCGTTCGCCGCCGCGGCCGCGACGCCCTGGGTCAAGGGTTTTGCCGTCGGGCGCACCATCTTCGCCGATCCCGCACGCGACTGGCTCGCCGGACGGATCGGCGACGACGACGCGGTGGCGCGGATGTCGGAACGGTTCGAGGCATTGGTCGGGTGCTGGGCGTCCCGCGGCGGACGCGATGCCCAGGCGGCGGCGTGAGGCGGGAAACGATGGACACGGGCACGGTTGCGCGACGAGGCGCCGACACGGTTCGCCTGACCACGGCGCAGGCGCTGGTGCGCGCGATGGCGGCGCAGATGACCGACATCGACGGCGCCGCGGTGCCGATCTTCGCCGGCGTATGGGCGATCTTCGGCCACGGCAACGTGGCGGCACTCGGCGAGGCGCTGCATGGGATCGGCGACCGACTGCCCACCTTCCGCGCGCACAACGAGCAGGGCATGGTGCATGCCGCGACGGCGTTCGCGAAGACGTCGCGCCGGCGCCGCTTCATGGCCTGCACCTCCTCGATCGGGCCGGGCGCGCTCAACATGGTGACCGGGGCGGCGGTCGCGCACGTGAACCGCCTGCCGCTGCTGCTGCTGCCGGGCGACGTGTTCGCGAACCGGCGGCCGGATCCGGTGCTCCAGCAGATCGAGGACTGGAGCGACGGCACGGTCTCGGCCAACGACTGCTTCCGGCCGGTCTCGCGCTACTTCGACCGCATCGCGCGGCCCGAGCAGCTCGTGGCGGCCTTCCATCGCGCGATGGCGGTGCTGACGGATCCGGCGGAATGCGGACCGGTGACGCTGGCGCTCTGCCAGGACGTCCAGGCCGAGGCGTACGACTTCCCGGCCACGCTGTTCGCCGAGCGCGTGCACCGGATCCGCCGGCCGTGTCCCGACCCGCGCGAGCTCGACGACGCGGCGGCGCTGATCCGCGGCGCCAAGCGGCCGATGGTGATCGCGGGCGGCGGCGTGCTGCACGCCGGCGCCGAGGCGGCGCTGGCGCGGTTCTGCGCGGAGCGTGGCGTTCCGGCGGGCGAGACGCAGGCCGGCAAGTCCTCGCTCGCGCCGTCGAACCCGATGGCGATGGGCGGCGTCGGGGTCTCCGGCACGGGTGCGGCGAATGCACTGGCGACGGACGCCGACGTGCTGATCGCAGCCGGCACGAGACTGCAGGATTTCACGACCGGGTCGTGGTCGCTGTTCGGCGCGGACGACCTCCGGATCGTCGGGCTCAACACGCAGGCCTTCGATGCGGGCAAGCACGCCGCCGTGCCGCTGGTCGCCGACGCGCTGGCCGGGATCGAGGCGCTGGAGGCGGCGCTCGGCGGATGGCGCGCCGATCCCGCGTGGACCGCGCGCGCCGCGCGCGGTCGGGCGACCTGGCGCGACGCGGCGTCCCGGTTCACCGCCGGAGGCGTCAACGCTGCGCGCAAGCCGTCCGACCCCGAGGTGGTCGGCGCGGTCCGGCGCGCGTCGCTTCCGACCGACATCCTGGTCGCCGCCGCCGGCGGCCTGCCCGCCGAACTGCAGAAGCACTGGGACGCGGCGGAGCCGCTCGGCTACCACATGGAATACGGGTTCTCGTGCATGGGCTACGAGATCGCGGGCGGGCTCGGCGCCAGGATGGCGGCGCCCGGACGCGAGGTGATCGTGATGGTGGGCGACGGCTCCTACCTCATGCTCAACTCCGAGCTCGCGACCTCGGTCATGCTCGGGATCCGGATCATCGTGGTCCTGCTCGACAATCACGGCTTCGGCTGCATCAACCGGCTGCAGTCGGCGTGCGGGGGCGCGCCCTTCAACAATCTCTGGGCGGACAGCCAGGGCCTGCGGGAGGTCCCGGACATCGACTTCGCGCAGCATGCGCGAAGCCTCGGCGCCCGGGCGGAGAAGGTCGCCGACCTCGCCGACCTCGAGGCCGCGATCGGACGGGCGCGCGAGGCCGAGCGCTCGACCGTGATCGTGATCGAGACCGATCCCGATGCCACGACCGAGGCGGGCGGGCACTGGTGGGACGTGGCGGTGCCGGAGGTGTCGGTGCGCGACGCGGTCGGCCGGGCGCGCGAGGACTATGTCGCGCGGCGCGCGGCGCAACGAGTCGGGCGCTGAAGGCGCCGCGATGGCACTCCGCATCGGCATCAACCCGATCGGCTGGTCGAACGACGACATGCCGGAGCTCGGTGGCGCGACGCCGCTCGAGACCTGCCTCCGCGAGGCGCGCGAGGCGGGCTACGAGGGGGTGGAGCTCGGCGGCAAGTTCCCGCGCGACGCCGCGTCGCTCCGCGACGCGCTGGCGCCGTTCGGCCTCGCCTGCGTCTCGGGCTGGCACGGGGGCGAGCTCCTTGGCCGGAGCGTCGCCGAGGAGGTCGAGGCGTCGCGCGCGCATCGCGGCCTCCTCCGCGCGATGGGCAGCGACGTCGTGGTGTTCGCCGAGACCGCCGGGACCGTGCATGGCGACCGCTCGGTCCCGTTGTCGCGGCGGCCGACGCTCGCGGCGGGCGACTGGACGTCCTACGGGGCGAAGCTGACCACGCTCGCCGAACGTTTCGCGGCCGACGGGCTCCGCCTCGCGTTCCACCACCACATGGGAACCGTCGTGCAGACCGAGGACGAGATCGACGCGCTGATGGGCGCGACGGGACCAGCGGTGCATCTCCTGCTCGACACCGGGCACGCCGCCTGGGGCGGCGCCGACCCCGTGCGGCTCGCGCGGCGCCACCGCGACCGGATCGCGCACGTCCATGCGAAGGACGTCCGCGCCGCGGTCCGCGCGGCGGCGGACGCGGCGGACTGGAGCTTCCTCGACGCGGTGGTCGCGGGGGTGTTCACGGTGCCCGGCGACGGCTCGGTCGACTACGCGCCGGTCTTCGAGGCGCTCGGTCCCTATGCAGGCTGGATCGTCGTCGAGGCCGAGCAGGATCCGGCGAAGGCCGAGCCGCTCCACTACGCGACGCTCGGCCGGCGGAACCTCGCGCGGCTGCTCGACGCGGCGGGACGGGGACGATGACCGCATCCCTCCTGCGCCGGCCCGCGGTCGCGCCGGCGGACGGGATCGTGCAGCGAGTCACGCCGGAGAACGCGGGCTGGGGCCATGTCGGGTTCGAGGCGGTCGACCTCGCGCCCGGGCGCACGCGGGCCGGCGAGGGCGACGGGCACGAACGCTGCCTCGTGCTCGTCTCGGGGCGCGCGCGGATCACCGTCGGCGGGGTCGACCTCGGCGTGCTGGGTGGCCGGACCGGGCCGTTCGAGGGGCCGCCTGACGCGGTCTACGTGCCGCCGCGCACCACCTGGCGCGCCGCCGCGGAGCACGGGCCGGCCGAGCTCGCGGTGTGCGCCGCACCGGCGCCCGCCGGTCGGTTCCCGGCGCGCGTGATCCCGGCCGCGTCGGTCGAGACGCTGGACCGGGGGCAGGGCACCAATCTCCGCCACGTGCGCAACATCCTGCCGGACAGCGCAGCCGCGGAGGCGCTGCTCGTGGTCGAGGTGGTGACGCCGGGCGGCCATTGGTCGAGCTATCCGCCGCACAAGCACGACACCGACGTGCCGGGGCGCGAGACCGCCCTCGAGGAGACCTACTACCACCGGCTGGCGCGCGGCGCGGGCTTCGCGGTGCAGCGCGTCTGGACCGACGACGGGACGCTCGACGAGACGATGGCGGTCGGCGACCGCGACGTCGTGCTGGTGCCGCGCGGCTACCACCCGGTCGGCGCGCCGCACGGCTTCGATCTCTGGTATCTGAACGTCATGGCGGGGCCGCGGCGCGAATGGAGGTTCACGCTGTCGCCCGACCACGCCCACCTGCCCTACTGACGACACGGGCCCCTACTGACGGACGAGCCGAGGAGAACGCGGATGGAGACGGTCGGGCACCTGATCGCAGGCGAGCGGACGGAAGGCGTCGGCATGCGCCGGGCCGACATCTTCGACCCGGTGGCCGGAGCGGTGGCGCGGCAGGTGGCGCTCGGCGAGGCGGAGGATCTGGACCGGGCGGTCGCGGCGGCGCATCGCGCCTGGCCCGGCTGGGCCGCGACGACGCCGCTCGGCCGCGCGCGCGTCATGTTCCGGTTCCGCGACGCGCTCGAGCGGAACGCCGACAGGCTGGCGCGGCTGATCACCGCCGAGCACGGCAAGGTGCTGTCGGACGCGATGGGCGAGGTCACCCGCGGCATGGAGGTCGTCGAATACGCGACCGCGGCGCCGGAGCTCCTGAAGGGCGATTTCACGGAGCAGGCGGGACGCGGCATCGATGCCTGGTCGATGCGGCAGCCGCTCGGCGTCTCGGCCGGAATCACGCCGTTCAACTTCCCCGTGATGGTGCCGCTCTGGATGCTGCCGATGGCGATCGCGGCCGGAAACTGCTTCATCCTCAAGCCGTCCGAGCGCGATCCCTCGCCCTCGCTCCTGATCGGCGAGCTGCTGGCCGAAAGCGGCCTGCCGAACGGCGTGTTCCAGGTCGTGCAGGGCGACAAGGCCATGGTGGAGGCGATCCTCGCGCATGACGGGATCGCGTCCGTGAGCTTCGTCGGCTCGACGCCGATCGCGCGTCACGTGCACCGGACCGGCACCGGACACGGCAAGCGGGTGCAGGCGCTGGGCGGCGCCAAGAACCACGCGGTGGTGATGCCGGACTGCGATCTCGACAAGACGGCGGACGCGCTGATGGGTGCCGCCTACGGATCGGCGGGCGAGCGCTGCATGGCGATCTCGGTCGCGGTCGCGGTGGGCAACGCCGGCGACCGGCTCGTGGAGACGCTCGCCCCGCGCGTCCGGCAGCTGAAGATCGGGCCCGGCACCGACCGCGAGAGCGAGATGGGTCCGCTCGTCACCGGGGCACATCGCGACAAGGTGCGCTCGCTGATCGATGCCGGCGTCGCGGAGGGCGCCGAGCTGGTTGTCGACGGGCGCGATCTCCGCCTCCAGGGCTACGAGGACGGGTTCTTCATCGGCGGGTCGCTGTTCGACCGCGTCGAGCCCGAGATGCGGATCTACCGCGAGGAGATCTTCGGACCGGTGCTCGCGGTGGTCCGCGCACCGGACTTCGCGCACGCCATCCGGCTGGTCAACGAGCACGAGTTCGGCAACGGCGCCGCGATCTTCACCCGCGACGGCGACAGCGCGCGAGCCTTCGTGCACGGGGTGCAGGCGGGCATGGTGGGGGTGAACGTGCCGATCCCGGTGCCGATGGCGTTCCATTCCTTCGGCGGCTGGAAGGCGTCGCTGTTCGGCGACCACCACATGCACGGGCCGGAGGGGATCCGCTTCTTCACGAAGCTCAAGACTGTGACGTCGCGCTGGCCGGGCGGCATGCGGGGCGGCGCCGAATTCGTGATGCCGACGCTGGGATGACGGCGATGACGACCGGGTCCCGCGAGGGTCGGCCTGCCGCGGCCAGGCCCGTCCTCGGTGTCGGGCTGATCGGGTCGGGCTTCATGGGACGCACCCACTCGCTCGCCTTCCTCAACGTCGACAAGCTGTTTTCACTGCCCTGCCGGATCGAGCTCCGCCTGCTCGCCGAGGTCGACGACGAGCGCGCCGCCCGCGCCGCGGACGCGTTCGGCTTCGCCCGCTCGACCGGCGACTGGCGGCAGCTGGTCGCCGATCCCGAGGTGCAGATCGTCTCGGTCACCACGCCCAACATGCTCCACAAGGAGATGGCGCTCGCCGCGATCGCCTGCGGCAAGCATGTGTGGTGCGAGAAGCCGCTGGCGCCGAACCCCGAGGACGCGGCGCTGATGGCGGCGGCGGC
>CAXUBX010000109.1:0-9195 GCA_964249405.1 uncultured Acetobacteraceae bacterium
ATGGCGGACTCGAAAGGATTCGAACCTTCGACCTTCGCCTTCGGAGGGCGACGCTCTATCCAGCTGAGCTACGAGTCCGTCGGGCGTCCCAGTACTCCGAAACACCGACCATGGCCAGTCCCGATGCGCCCGACCGCCCTCGCGTCACGGCGGGCCGCGGTCGCGGGCCGGCTCGAACGGCGCGCCCGACAGCGCGGCCGGAAGCGGCGTGGGCGCACCGTCCTCCCACGGCCGCGCGCTCATCCAGCCGGCGGCCAGCACGTCGGCGCCCGACGGCAGCGGCCAGTCGGGGTGCAGGATCCAGGACAGCACGTCGCGCTCCACCGCCCGGCGGTCGAGGTCGCGCAGCATCAGGTGCCAGCCGTTCGCATACCAGGCACGGCGCACGCCCGCGGGGAGCTTCTCCCAGGCCGCGGCCGTCGCCGCCGGCGGCACCAGCTCGTCATGCGCGCCGGTCGCGATCAGCACGGGGCCGCGAAGACGCGCGGCGTCTCTCTGCGCCTCCGTCATCAGGTCGACGAGCCCGGCCAGCATCGACACCGGCGTCGCGGTCAGGGTCAGCGGATCGCGCGCGAGGCGGATCAGCGCCGCACGGTCGTCGCTCGCCCGGACGTGGAGCGGGATCTCGCGCCCGGTGAGCCGCCAGCCGGGCGCCACCAGGTCGGCGGCATCGAGCGCCGCGACGTCGGCGAGACCGATCTGCGCGCGCCCCCACACCGCCGGGGCGAGCAGGATCGTACCGGCGACCGCGACACCCGCCCGCTCCAGGCGGTCCCCCGCAATCAGCACCATCAGCTCGGCGCCGCCCATGCTCTCGCCCATCAGGAACAGCCTGGTTCCGGGAAACCGCGCGGCCGCCGCCGCGGCGGCCCCGGTCGCGTCGCGGAGCAGGCGCCCGGTCCCGGCCCAGTGCCCGCGGCCGGGCGCCGCCCCGAACCCGCGCTGGTCGTAGGCCAGGAGGGCGACCCCGTGCGCCGCGAACAACGGACCGACGCCTTCCCAGGCGTCGCGACTGTCGCCGTAGCCGTGCAGCGCGAGCACGACCGCGCGGAGCGGCGTGCCGGGCGGCGGCGTCCAGAGCCGCGCCGGGAGGCGCGCACCGTCGTCCTCGGCGATGAACAGGTCCGGCGCCGTCACCGGCGCGTCCTGGCGGAGCAGGGTGCGTGGTCGGCCGGCCGCGATGCAGCCCGCGAGCGTGAGAAGCAGCAGGGCGAGGGCGCCTCGCTTTGAACGACCGGTCATCCCCGGTATTCTCCAGCACCAGCCGGAATGGCTCGGCGCGACAGGAGGCAAGGCGAGCAGATGGCGTTCGGCGCATCAACCCCGCATACCCAGCTCGGCCTCACCGAGACGATCGAGGTGCAGAGCCGGGTGGTCGCCTGCGACGGCGGCGCGGGACCGCTCGGCCATCCCCGCGTCTGGCTTCGCATCGTCGAGGCACAGACCTTCTGCCCGTACTGCTCCCGCGTCTTCGTGCTGGCGCCGGGAGCGCACGACGATTCCGGACACTGACCCCGAGCCCGGCGACGGCGACGGCGCCACCCCGCCGGTCGCCGGCCGCCACCTCGTCCTGATCGACGGGTCCGGGTTCATCTTCCGGGCGTTCCACGCGCTGCCGCCGATGACGCGGGCCGACGGGACGCCGGTGAACGCCGTGTTCGGCTTCTGCAACATGCTCGCGCGCCTGCTCCGCGACCATGTCGGCTCGCACCTCGCGGTGGTGTTCGACGCCGGCCGGGTGACGTTCCGGAACGCGCTCTACGAACAATACAAGGCGCACCGGCCGGAGCCGCCGCCCGAGCTCCTGCCGCAGTTCGGCCTGATCCGGGAAGCGACGGCTGCGTTCGGCGTGCCCGTGGTCGAGCTTCCCGACTACGAGGCCGACGACCTGATCGCGTCCTATGCCGAGGCGGCGACCGCGGATGGCGGACGCTGCACGATCGTCTCGTCCGACAAGGACCTGATGCAGCTCGTCGGGCCGCGCGTCGAGATGCTGGATCCGATCAAGCAGAAGGCGATCGGGCCCGCCGAGGTCGAGGAGAAGTACGGCGTGCCGCCGGCGCTGATGGTCGAGGTGCAGGCGCTGATGGGCGATCCGGTCGACAACGTGCCCGGCGTCCCGGGCGTCGGGCCGAAGAAGGCGGCCGCCCTGGTCCTCGAACACGGCACCGTCGAAGCGGTGCTGGCGGCCGCGGAGGCCGGGCGGATGAAGCCCGGCAAGCAACGCGACATGCTGGTCGAGCACGCCGGGAACGCGCGGCTTTCGCGCCGGCTGGTCGAGCTCGCGCGCGACACCCCGCTCCCGCTGCCGATCGAGGCGCTGGCGGCCACCCCGCCCGAGCCCGAACGCCTCGGGGCCTGGCTCGGCGCGATGGGCTTCAACTCGATCCGCCAGCGTCTCGGCCTCGGCGGCACCGACCCGGCGGCCTCGTCGGCGAGCGCGAGCGGCGAGGTCCCTGCCCCGCCCGCGCCGACCGCCCCCTATGGCCCGTACGAGACGGTGGGCGACGAGGACCGCCTCGCCGAATGGGTCGCCGACGCGCGGACGCTCGGGGCGTGCGCGATCGGAACCGAGACGGACGGAGCCGACCCGCTCCGGGCGCGCCTCGTCGGCCTCTCGCTGGCCCTCGAGCCGGGTCGCGCCTGCTACGTCCCGGTCCGCCACCAGGCCACGCTCGAGGCGCCGATCGCCGCCCAGATCGCGCCCGAACGCCTCGCGTCGGTCCTCGGACCGATGCTCGCCGACCCGGGCGTGCTCAAGGTGTTCCACAACGCGAAGTCCGTCCTGCTGGTGCTGGAGCGCGAGGCCTGCGCGCCGGTCGGCCCGGTCGACGACACGATGCTGATCTCCTACGCGCAGGACGCCGGCCGGCACGGGCACGGGACGGACGAGCTCGCCAGCCGCCATCTCGGCCATACGCCGATGAACCGCGACCAGGTCACGGGGACCGGGCGGAACCGCGTCGCCTTCGACCACGTGCCGCTCGACCGCGCGACCGCCTATGCCGGCGAGGACGCCGACGTGACGCTCCGGCTCTGGCAGGCGCTCCGGCCGCTGCTCCGTCCGCACCGCGCCCTCGCCCTGTACGAGCAGATCGAACGTCGGCTGACCCACGTGCTCGCGGCGATGGAGCGGACCGGCATCACGGTGGACGCGCCCGAGCTCCGACGGATGTCGGTGGAGTTCGGCGAGCGGATGGCGGCGATGGAACGCGACGTCCACGCGCTCGCCGGCCGCCCGTTCAATCTCGGCAGCCCGAAGCAGCTCGGCGAGGTGCTGTTCGACGAGCAGGGACTGCCGGGCGGCAAGCGGATGAAGACCGGCGCCTGGGGCACCGACAGCACCGTGCTGCAGACCCTCGCGGAGGCCGGCCATGCGCTGCCGGCGCGCATCCTCGAATGGCGGCAGCTCGACAAGCTGAAGAGCACCTACGCCGACAGCCTGGTCACCGACATCCATCCGGAGACGGGGCGGATCCACACCTCGTTCCAGATGGCGATCACGTCGACCGGCCGCCTCTCGTCGAATGATCCCAACCTGCAGAACATCCCGATCCGCACCGAGGAGGGAGGCCGGATCCGGCGGGCCTTCGTCGCCGCGCCCGGCCACGTGCTGGTCTCGGCGGACTACTCGCAGATCGAGCTCCGGCTGCTCGCCCACGTCGCGGACATCGCGGCCCTCCGCGAGAGCTTCGCCAACGGCGAGGACATCCACGCGCGCACCGCGAGCGAGGTGTTCGGCGTGCCGATGGCGGGGATGGACGGCCTGACGCGCCGACGCGCCAAGGCGATCAATTTCGGCATCATCTACGGGATCTCCGCCTTCGGCCTCGCGCGCAACCTCGGGATCGACGGCGGCACGGCGCGCGCCTACATCGATGCCTACTTCGCGCGCTACCCGGAGATCCGCGAGTATATGGAGCGGACGCGGGAGGAGGCACGGATCCACGGCTTCGTGCTGACCCCGTTCGGCCGCCGCTGCTGGATCCCCGGGATCGCCGAGAAGAGCGGGCCGCGTCGCGGCTACGCCGAGCGGCAGGCGATCAACGCGCCGCTGCAGGGGGGTGCCGCCGACATCATCAAGCGCGCGATGGTCAGGCTGCCCGCCGCGCTCCGCGAGCGCGGCCTCGCCGCACGTCTCCTCCTGCAGGTCCACGACGAGCTGGTGTTCGAGGCGCCCGAGCACGAGGCGGCATCGCTCGCCACGGTCGCGAAACGCGTGATGGAGGAGGCCGCCCGCCTCTCCGTGCCGCTGCTCGTCGAGACCGGGATCGGGCGGAGCTGGGCGGAGGCCCACTGACGGCCGCGATCCTCCGATCCGAAGCCGCGAGGCCCTGCCGTGCAAGATCCCAAGCCGTGGGCATCGAAATTGCGGTCGGGCAATGTTACGGTCTCGCCGCGGGGCCGGACGACCGCTCCGGTCGGAAGGGAGAAATCTTGAAGGGCGACAGGCTCCTGATCGGCTTCTCGCTCGGCGCCATCGGCCTCGCGGTCGCGATCGTGCTCTGGGGCGATGCGGTGACCGGACGCACCCGCTTTCGGCTCCGCGATCCCGACGGGGAGCTGGTGACCGAACGGACGCTCCGGGGACGCTGGACCCTGCTCTATTTCGGCTACACGCGCTGCGCCGATTCCTGCCCGACGACGCTCGCGAACCTGGTGCGCGCCCGCGACGAGCTCGGCGGGCGGTCCGCCCTGGTGCGGAACGTGTTCGTGACGATCGACCCGGCGCACGACACCCCGGACCGCCTCCGATCGTACGCGGCCGCGTTCTCGCCCGCGCTGCTGCCGCTCACCGGCAGCGCCGGCGATGTCGCGGCGGCCGAGCGGGCGTTCGGCGTCGCGGTCCATGCCGAAGCGGGGGGCGCCGACAACGGGGTGATCGCGCACAGCGATCTGGTCTACGTGCTCGACCCGCGGTTCAAGCTCCGGACGACGATCGCCGGGACCGCCCGGCCGGTCGCGATCGAGAAGACCCTCGACCGGCTGCTGGACTGATCGCGCGGGGGGTTCGCGGAGCGGCACGCGGCCCCATCTGGCTTGCATGCTCGACGCGACACTCGATCTCCCGGCTGCGCCGTTCCCCGTCGCGGCCCCGGTCACCCGGCTCCGCTCGCAGATCGAATCCTTCCTCGTGCTCCGGCGCAACCCGCTCGAGCTCTGGGGTCGCGCCGCCTACGACGAGGGCATCCTCGCCGGCTCGTTCCTCGGCCGCGAGCAGGTCCTGGTGAACGATCCGGACGCGATCCGGCACGTGCTGGTCGCGAACCACGAGAACTACGAGCGGAACGAGGCGACGCGGCGGATCCTTCGGCCGGTCCTCGGCGACGGGCTGTTCCTCGCGGAAGGCGAGAGCTGGCGCGCCCAGCGCCGGGCCATCGCGCCCTCGATGGCGCCGCGGGCGCTCGATCTCCTCGCCCGTCACGTCGCCGTGGCCAGCGCCGAGACCGAGGCGACGCTCGACGGACGCGACGGTCGGATCGTCGAGCTGCTGCCGGTGCTCCAGCGCCTGGCACTCCACATCGCGTCCCGCTCGATGTTCTCGCTGGAGAGTGCGGCGTTCGGTGCCGAGCTGCGGTCGCTGTTGTTCGAGTACGGGACCGCGCACGCGCGCCCCGGCCTGCTCGACCTCATGCTGCCCGGTCGCTTCGTCTCGCCGGCCGATCAGGCGCGAGCCCGGTTCCGCGAGCGCTGGGTCGGGCTGGTCGACCGGATCATCGCGATGCGACGGTCGGCGCCGCCGAAGGATGGCGCGCCACGCGACCTCTTCGACCTGCTCGACGCCGCCCGCGATCCCGACACCGGCGAGGCGCTTTCCCCCGCGCTGCTCCGCGACGAGGTCGCGACGATGATGCTCGCCGGTCACGAGACGACCGCGACCGCGCTGTTCTGGGCGTGCTGGATCGCGGCGCAGCGGCGCGGCGATGCCGACGCGATCGCGGCCGAGGCCCGGGCCACCGATCTGACACCGGAGGGCGCGCACGAGGCGCTCGACCGGCTCACGCGGACGCGCGCGCATGTCGACGAGACGCTCCGGCTCTATCCGCCGGCCTTCCTGATCACGCGGCAGGCGAAGGCGGCCGACCGGATCGGCGATCATGTGATCCGCCCGGGGACGTTGGTCTCGATCTCGCCCTTCGTGCTGCACCGGCACCGGGCGCTCTGGGCCGAGCCGGAACGGTTCGACCCGGCGCGCTTCATGCCCGGCGCGACCCCGCCCGCGCGCTTCGCCTATCTCCCGTTCGGCGCCGGTCCGCGGATCTGCATCGGGGCCCGCTTCGCGCTGATCGAGGCCACCGTGGTGCTGGCGCGCCTGCTGGCGCGCTACCGCTTCGAGCTCGCGCCCGGCAGCGAGGCCGTGCTGCCGCGCGGCATCGTCACCGTGCAGCCCGACCGGCCGGTGCGCTTCATCCTCCGGCGGCGATAGCCGCCTCCTGCGGAGGCGATGACCGGCTCACCTCCTCAGGCGAGGAACCGCGCCGCGGTCCTGAGCGAGAGCGCCATGATCGTCAGCGCCGGATTGGCGGCGAGCGAGCTCGGGAAGACCGAGTTGTCGCAGATCCAGAGATTGGCGATCTCGTGGGAGCGGCCCCAGCGGTCGACGACGCTGTCGTCCGGATCGTCGCCCATCCGGCAGGTGCCGATCGTGTGCGCCGAGCGCGGACAGACCCAGATGTCGCGCGCGCCCGCCGCCTCCCAGATGCTGCGCATCACCGCGGTCGCATGCCGGTCGAGCGCCCGCTCGTTCTCCTTCGTGCCGAACAGCACGCGCGCCTTCGGAACCCCGAGCCCGTCGCTTTCCTCGGCGAGCTCCAGCCGGTTGTCGTCGTAGGGCAGGCACTCGCCGTTGATGCCGATCCCGGCGACGTGGTCGTATTCGCGGAGATGCTCGACGAGGGCGTGGCCCCAGAGGCCGCGGCCGCGCGCGACCTGGATCGCCCAGGTGAGCGGCAGGGTGCCGAGGCTCTGGATCAGGTAGCCGCCGGCGAACCCGCTCCCGTCGCAGCGGACGAAATCCTCGCTGATCAGCGAGGACGGATAGCCGTGGTAGGGCCGGGTCTCGGCATCGAAGGTCCCCCAGACCTGGGTCGCGACGTGCGCCATGTAGTTCCGGCCGACCTGCCCGCTCGCGTTGGCGAGCCCGGTGTGCAGCAGCAGGCGCGGCGTCTCGACCGCGCCGGCCGCGAGGAACACGGCGCGGCAGGCCTGGCGGTGGTCCGCCCCGTCCGGGCCGCGGTAGATGACGCCGTTGATGCGTCCGTCGCGGTCGCGCGCGAGACCGTGCACCGTGCACCCGGGGCGGATCTCGGCGCCGTGCGCCACGGCGTCGGGAAGGAACGTCACGTCCATGCTGGTCTTGGCGCCGATGCGGCAGCCCTGGTGGCAGTGGCCGCAATTGATGCAGGCGGCACGGTCCGGGCCGTGCTCCTGCCGCCGCGGCCGGGAGAGCACGGCGGCCGGCGCGTCGGTGGCCCGGATCCCGAGACGATCGCAGGACGCCGCCATCAGCTCGGCCGGCGCGTTGCGCGCGACCGGCGGCAGCCCGTAGCGCCGCGACCGGTCCCACGGATAGTCCCGGGGGCCGGAGACGCCGAGGAACGCCTCCAGGCGCTCGTAGAGCGGGCGGAGCTCGTCGGCGGTGACCGGCCAGTCGGCGCCGAGCCCGGTCTCGGTCCGGAGCGCCAGATCGGCGGCGTCGGCACGCGGACAGAACGCCCCCCAATGCAGCATCGAGCCGCCGACACCGATCCCGCTGTTGTTCGACCCGAAGGCCTGCGGCGTCGCGCCGCCGCTCAGGCGCTCGCCCATCCAGTTGAGATCGGCGGCCTGCGTCGTCTCGTCGGCGGTGAAATCCTCCGGGTCCCAGTTCCGGCCGGCCTCCAGCGCCACCACCGAGCAGCCGGCGCGTGCGAGCTCGGACAGGATCGGCGCGCCGCCGGCGCCGGTGCCGACCACGACCGCGTCCACCGCGTCGCCCGGCGCGTGGCGGCGCATCCCGTCGAGCCTCATGGCGCCACCGGCTCCCAGTCCTCGCACCCGCCGAGACCGACGCGCTCGAAGCCCGGCTTCACCGGCCCGTCGCCCCCGTAGGCGATGCCGCCGTGGCCGAGCCTGGCCAGCGTCGCCGGATGCGGGATCCAGAAGCGGACCGCGAGAGCCCGGAGATCCTCGAACCAGAGGATCATCCGGGGCGGGTCGAGGAGCCCGCGTCCGCCGGCCTGCTCGCGGCCGGCGGCGCAGGCCGCGAGCAGGGCGTCCTTGCGGTCCGCGTCGAGCAGGACGAACGGACGGCCGTCGGGGCCCGCCCGGGCGGCGGCGTCGAGGGTGAGGAGCCCGCTCCGCATCGCCTCCCGGTCCGGCGGGAGAACGGCGTAGCGCCAGCCGTCCCCCTCGCCCGCCGCGAGCGACGCGTCGATCCGCGCGGCGAGATCGATCCGCGTCCCGTCGTCCTGGGGCAGGACACGGTCGAGTGCCGCGCGGAGGATCTCGAAGACCGGCGGCGACAGGGCGGCGGGCGACCGGTCCGGATCGTCGGGTCCGGCGCGGGCCAGCAGCACCTCACGCGTGCGTGCGCTGACGCGGTCGCTCTCGATGAGGCGGAGAAAGTCGGGCGGGATCGCGGCGGCGGCGCGGGGCGCGGCGGGTTCCGCCGCGGCGAAGTCCGCGATCAGGGACGCGAGCGCGTCGGCGCGTTCAAGCGGCAGGAGATGCGCCGCGCCGTCGAGCGTCACCAGGCGCACGGTCCGGAAATGCGGCGCGACCAGGCTCGTCTGGGCGTCCGGCCCGAGGTCGGCGTCCTCGCTGCCGGCGACGATCAGCGCGGGGGTGCGGAGCCGGCCCACGATGCCGGACCAGTCCTCGTTGCTGCCGGACCGCAGCCAGGCGCGCCAGGCGTCGCGACCGGCGCGAAGAACGTCGGCCACCGTGCGCTCGTGGAGCGCCGGAGGCAGGGGCGCGCCGACGCCGGCGGAGACGAAGCGGTCGCCCTGCTCGCGGTGCTCGGCCTCGGTGCCCTCGAACCAGGACAGCATCTCCTGCCGGCGTGCCTCGTCCATCGGCTCCGGCGAGGGCGGCGAGCCGGCGACGAGGACCAGACCGGCGAGGCCGCCGAGCCCGGGCTCGCCGTCCTCGGCGCGTCGGGCGAGCACGGCCGCGACCTTGGCACCCATGGAGTGTCCCGCGACGACGAAACGC
>CAXUBX010000110.1:0-9179 GCA_964249405.1 uncultured Acetobacteraceae bacterium
GAGATCCACACCGGCCCCTGGGGCGTCTTCAATCGCGACGGCGGCTCGCCCGCCGGCTTCGGCCCGGTGGCGCGCTACGGCGTCGACTTCTCCGCCGAGGACTGGAGCTATCTCCGCAACCCGGTCCTCGGCAACGACTTCTTCGATCCGCTGAAGTTCATCCCGCTCGACCCGGCCGGACGGATCTACCTGACGCTGAGCGGCGACGAGAGGCTGAAGAACTGGTTCGAGACCCGGCCCTTTCTCGGCACCCAGAAGCCGAACGATTCCGGGCGCCTGACGGTCCGGGGCCTCTACGGCGCGGACCTCCACCTCGGTCCCTATTTCCGCGTCTTCGGGGAGCTCGTGAACGGCGACGCGGGCGGCTGGAGCGCCTACGGCTACAACGGCACCTACCGCACCCGGCTCGATCTCGAGCAGCTGTTCGGCGAGGTCACGCTGCCGCTGGCCGGAGCGAAGACCGGCCTCCGGGTCGGCCGCCAGCAGTTTCTCGACGCGCCGGACTACGTGCTGTTCGCCCGCGAGACTCCGGACGTGCCGCTGTCCTGGAACGGGGTGCGCGGCTACGCCTTCTGGCCGCGCGTCCGCATCGACCTGTTCGACTTCGTCGAGACCAACAACAACCCGCCCCAGCTGTTCGGCGACAACGAGAACTGGAACGCGCGCCTCTGGGGCGCCTACGAAAGCTGGGCGCCGCCGGACTTCCATTTTCTCGGCCGTCCCGGCCACGTGTTCCTCGACTTCTTCTATCTCGGCTACGAATACGGCGGCACGTCCGCCGCGATGCCGACCGCGACCGGAACGGCGTCGGGATCGACGCTGCGCGACAATGTCGGCACGCGGTTCTGGGGCAAGGCCGGCCCGGTCGAGTTCTCGCTCGGCGCGATCTATCAGGGCGGCCAGTTCCGCTACGCCGACGACCGGGGCACCCGCCCGGTGGACGCCTACGCGATCAACACCGTGGTCGGCTGGCGCTTCAACGGCCTCTACACCCATCCGCTCGTCGCCCTGCAGACCGACCTCTACTCCGGGGGCGACGATCGCCGGACCACGGGAAGCGTCGGCACCTACGCGGCGCCCTACAACCCGAGCACGAACTACCTCGACACGACCACCTACCTCGCGCCCTCGAACCTCATCGACACCGGCCCGGTGCTCAACCTGACGACCAGTCGCTACACGCTTCTCCGGATCAAGGTCCCGGTGTTCTGGCGCGACAGCACCGACGACGCCGTCTACGGCTCCAGCCGCATCTACACCTTCGGCAACGACAACGGCGGCTACGTCGGCGTGACCCCGCAGGCCAGCTTCGCCTGGCGGATCACCCGACACCTCTCATGGACCAACGATCTCGCCCGCTTCTTCGCCTCGCGCGCGCTGGAACACGCCGGCGCCTCCGACGGAACCTACTATCTTTCGACCCTCGACTTCCGCTTCTGAGCCGTCGTCCTCCGCCGGACCGGCATCGCCTCGGCGCGGGTGACTTTGCCCACGTTCTCGCCCATGTCGGCCGGGCGCCAGGCGATGGGAGAGATCATCCGTGTCCGTGACCCGCTCTCTCGCCTGGATGGGCGCGGCGCAGGCCGTCTCGCTCATCCTGCAGTTCGCCAGCACCATCGTTCTCGCCCGTCTTCTCACGCCGCTCGAGACGGGGATCTACGCCGTCGGCGCCTCGACGGCCGGGATCCTGTCCATCATCCAGGCCTTCGGCCTCCAGGGCCTGATCGTCCGCGAGCGCACGCTGACGCGAGAGATCGAGGCCACCGCCTTCACGGTGAACGCGTTGATCTCGATCGTGCTCGCGCTCGCCATCGCAGGGGCGGGGTTGTTCGGGAGCGCGTTCCTGCACAATCCGGGCGTCGAGCGCGTGCTGAGGGTGCTTGCGATCGGCGCTCTGTTCGGCGTCGTGACCTTCCTGCCGACCGCCAAGCTCGAGCGGGAAGGCCGGTTCAAGGCGATCTCGGTGGTCCAGACCGTGAGCGGGCTGTTCAATGCCTGTCTCACCATCCTGTTCGCCTTCGCCGGCTTCTCCTACATGAGCATCGCCTATGCCGGTCTCGGGAGCGGACTGGCCTACACGATCATGATCAATCTCGCCGGTCGGGAGCACGCGCGCTTCCGGGTCGGCTTCGGCGCCTGGCGTCCGATCGCCGAGTTCGGCCTCCAGATGCTCGCGGTCTCCGGCGTGAACTCGGTAAGCCTGCGGCTGTCCGACGTGGTGCTCGGGCGCATCCAGGGGCTCGGCGCGCTCGGCTACTACAGCCGCGCAGGCTCTCTCAACGGACTGCTCTGGTCGAACATCCACATGGTGATCGGCAGGGTGGTCTTCGTCGATTACGCGAGACTGGTTCGAAGCGGAACGCCACTTCGCGCACGCTACATGCAGACGGTGGAAGTCGTCACGGCGGTTCTCTGGCCGTCATTCGCGGGCTTCGCTCTCCTCGCCGCACCGTTCATCCGGACCGTCTACGGCGCCCGCTGGGTTCCGGCGGCTCTTCCACTCGCGATGCTCGCGATTGCCTCGATCATCCTGGTCTCGATCACCATGACCTGGGAGTTGTTCACGGCCACCGGGCGCCTCCGTGAACAGACCAGGATCGAGTTCATCCGCGCCGGCGTCGCGGTTCTCCTGTTCGCGGGCGGCTGCACGATCAGCCTGACGGCGGCCGCGGCAGCCAGGATCGGCGACGCGCTGTTCGCGCTCTTCCTGTACCGGCCGTATCTTGACCGCATGACCGACACGACGCTCCGGGACTTTCTCCCGATCTATGCCCGGAGCGCCGCTCTCGCCCTGGCGGCCACGGCTCCTGCCGGGTTGATCATGCTGCGATACCGGTTCTCGTCGTCCGTGCCGCTTCAACTCGCCGGCGCCTCGATCGCGCTCGGCGCTCTCCTGTGGTTCGCAGGTCTGACCATCCTTGGGCATCCGATCCTGGCCGAGGGAAAGCTCCTGCTCGCCCGGATTCGCAGGCCGCGGCATACCTGACGAGAGACCGCCCCGGAACGGGCCGGGCTCGGGCACGCTCAGGGGCACGATCCAACGCGACCCGGTGCGGATGCGCAACCACGCCCTTGTGACCACGGCGAATTGACACGGCGCACAATGCCGTTGCGACCAGCGCGGCACGAGTGTTACAACTTCATGACACTCTTTTGAAGGCTTGACTATTGAAGGCGATCGCGGTCGTACTCGCTGGCGGTTTCGGACTTCGCTCCGGCTTCTCCCGCCCCAAGCAGATCGTCAAGCTCGGCGGTCGTCCGGTCATTGCGCACACGCTTCAGCAGTTCCAGGGTCATCCGGGCATCAGCGAAATCGCGGTCGTCCTGAACAACGACTGCCTGCACGAGGTCGAGAACCTCGTGATGCGCGAGCGCTTCACGAAGGTGCGGAAGCTCCTGCTCGGTGGGACCGAGCGGTACCAATCCTCGCTCGCGGCGATCCGCGCCTACGAGGATGAAGCGGGCCACGAGGATATCCGTCTGCTCTTCCACGATGCGGTCCGCCCGTTCGTCAGCCACCGCATCATCTCCGACGTGCTCGGCGCCCTCGAGGGCTATGGATCGGTCGACACCGCCACGCCTGCCGTCGACACGGTGGTGCGTGTGGATCCCAGGACGAACACGATCGAGGACGTTCCCGATCGCAACCTCCTGCGCTTCGGCCAGACGCCACAAGGCTTCCACTACCGCGTCATCAAGGAGGCCTACGACCGCGCGCTCGAGGACCCGCATTTCAAGACGACCGACGATTGCGGCGTCGTGCTGAAATACGCGCCGCAGTACAAGACCTTCGTGGTCGAAGGCGAGCCCTCGAACCGGAAGCTCACCTATTCCGACGATCTGCTCGTCATGGACAAGCTTCTCCAGACGAACGCCGGCCGCAGCTTCAAGGAAGGAGGCGAGCAGATCGCGCTCTCCACCCTGAAGGAGCGCACGGTGATCGTCTTCGGCGGCACGAGCGGCATCGGCGCGTCGATCAGCCGGATGGCGTCCGAGTTCGGCGCGAACGTCGTGAGCATCGGACGGTCGTCCGGGGTCGACATCACGAAGCCGTCCGATGTGCGCCGGCTCCTCGAACAGACCTCCCGGACGTTCGGCCGCGTCGACGCGGTCGTCAACACGGCCGGGATCCTTTCACGGCAACCGCTCGCGAACATGTCGGCGCACGACATCGACACCGACATCCGCACCAACTTCCTTGGTCCGGTCACCATCGCCAGCATCAGTCACGAGTTCCTCCGACAGACCCGGGGACATCTCCTGTTCTTCTCTTCCAGCAGCTACACCTACGGCCGGGCATTCTACTCGACCTACAGCGCCTCGAAAGCCGCGGTCGTCAACCTGACCCAGGCGCTCGCCGACGAGTGGAACGACGACGGCATCAAGGTGAACTGCGTCAATCCGGCCCGGGCGAAGACGCCGATGCGAACCAAGGCGTTCGGAATGGAGCCGGAGGGAAGCCTTCTCGATCCCGACGAGATCGCGATGAAGTCGCTGAGCATCCTCACGGGTGACACCTCGGGTCTCGTCTACGACATCGTGCGGCACTGATGGTGGGGCTTCTGCTCAAGAAGCTTCGCCGTTTCCGGAACGGGCTGCTGCACCTGCTGCTGGTCTCGCTCACGAGCGCCGTTCCACGTCGGAGCGATCTTTGGCTGTTCGGCCACCGGGACGGCGTGTTCGGAGGGAACAGCCGCGGTCTCTTCCTGTGGCTGTCGATCCATCGTCCGGACATCCGCGCGGTCTGGGTCGCGGACAGCGATCAGGTCAGGCGCACATTGACCGATAACGGGTTCGAGGCGGTTCACCGATGGTCCGTGGCCGGAGCGCTGGTGACGCTTCGCGCACGGGTTTTCGTGTTCTGCCACGGCCTTCCGGACGTGAACTCCTACCTGAGCGGCGGCGCCCTCCTCGTCAATCTGTGGCACGGCATCGGGATCAAGGCGACGATGTTCGGCGACAAGACCGGACCCATGGCCAAGGTCTACCAGAAATGGTCCGGCACCGCGTTCGGACGGACGCTGTTCTACGAGTATCTGAAGCGTCCCGACATCGTCGCCTCGACCTCCGACTTCACGCAGGACCATTTCGCACGCCAGTTCGAGATGCCGGCGGTGCGCTGCCCCCAGCTTGGCTATCCGCGACTGGATCCGCTCACCGACCCCGCTCTGCAGGCCCTGTCGCACCGCATCGACCGGTCGGCCGGGTTCTCGTTCAACCCGGAGAACTTTCGGAAGGTCATCGTCTACGCGCCCACGTGGCGCGACACCGGTCGGCCGTTTCTCGAGGCCGCGCTTCCGGACCTGGAGCGCCTCTCCGACGCGCTTCGCAGCACCGACGCCTTGCTCTACGTGAAGACGCATCCCTGGACGGCGGAAACCCTTCCGGCGACCCTCGACAACATTCGTGCCTGGCCGAACGCGATCGAGATCTTTCCCTACTTCAGCGGGATCGATTCGCTCGTCACGGACTACTCCTCCCTGTTCTATGACTACATCTTCCACAAGGCGGCCGGCATCGTCCTGTATACTTTCGATCTCGATCAATACGTGTCGACCGACCGACAGATGCTCTACCCCTTCATCGAGAACACCGCCGGCCTCAGGCTCTCGAATTTCGATGAGCTGTGCGAAGCGGTCGAGCGGGGAGATGTCTACGCCGGTCGCGAGGACTGGCGCGCGAAGATCGCCGACCTGCGCGCGAAATACTGGAGAGGGTCGAGCCCGGTCGCGTCGCCGCAGGTTGTCGCCTGCATCGAGGATCGGATCGGCCACCGGGGTCGCGGGGCCGGACGCGCCGAAACGACGAGCCGCGTCGTACCGTCCCGGCGATACGCGGCCTGACACTCCGGGGCCGAAGGTCGCCCACGTCCGTGTCCGGTCCACAGGCGGCAGCAACCGGGCAAGCCCGTACGGCCGCCCGCGTCGCCGGCATGCCGGTCGTCATCCTCAACTACAACGGTTGGGACGACACCTTCGCCAACATCGCGACGATGGCGGAGTATGTCCCGAACATCTGGCTCGTCGACAACGGATCGGATGAAGACCGGACCGGCGAGGCCCGTCGCCGCTTCCCCGACCTCCGCGTCGTGCGCAATCCGAGCAATCTCGGCTGGGCGGGCGGCTACAACCGCGCGCTGCGGCTGGTTGCGGAGGAAGGCCACGCCCACGCCTACCTCCTGAACAGCGACGCCGTTCTCCAGCCTTTCGCCGTGGAGCGGTCGGCCGCGGCGTTCCGCGATGACGTGGCCGCCGTCGGGAGCGTCATCCTGGCGGCGGACGGGAGCGTCAACTTTGCAGGACAATACTTCTTCTTCCTGGACGGGTCCGCGCGGGCTGCACTGTCCGCGCCGACGGGCGTCGTCCCCGCACGCACCCTCCACGGTGCCGGCGTCGCGATCAGCATGCGCGCGTTCGCCGAGCTCGGGCCCTTTCCGGAGGACCATTTCCTCTATTGGGAAGAGGCGGAGTGGTTCATCCGGGCGACGCAGCGGGGCTGGCGTCTCCTCCTCGACGGCGGCTCGGTGGCGCGGCATCGAGGGGAAGCCTCCGGCAGCGGAGCGGATTCGACGTACTACAGGACCCGGAACCGGTTCCTGGCCTGGCGACGCGGCGTCTCGATCAGCGGCCGGAAGGAGAGCTTCGCGAACCTGGTCGACGAGCAGCTCGAGGTGCGGCGATGGGCGACCGCCGCGCAATGGCAGGCGGCGCGCCAGGGGCTCGTGGACGGGGTGCTCGGTCGGTTCGGCCGGCGCCGACGGCCCTTGCCGGGCGTGATCACCGGAGGCCTGGTCGAGGCCCTCCGCCTGCTCGTGGTCCCTGGCCGGCTCGGCAGGCGGATCGCCCGACGTGTCGGGGTCGGCCGCAGCGCCTGAGGCGCGTCCTCCGCCTCACCCCTGGCCTCTCTCGTCGTCCCGCCCGAGGAACAGCAGCACGACGGGGATCGCGAGCGAGATCGGCAGCAGACCGTAATGCAGCCGGACCGCCAGCAGCGCCCCGATCGCCGCCCCGGCGACGTAGGTGAGCCAGACCGCCGGCACCACCCGCATCGTGACCCGATCGCCCGCCGCGTCCTCCCCGTTGTCCCGCCCGAGCGCGTGGCGCGACACCGTCATCGCGAGCGACTGCAGGGTCCCGGTGAGGAAGCTCGTGTTGATGCTCTTGCCCCCGAACTGGTGCAGCGCCGCGTTCTGCATCGCGAGCGCCACCGCGAGCAGCACCACGTCCCAGGGCTGCACCCGGACCAGCGCCGCCGCGAGCGCGAAGCCCGAGGCGCCCCAGACCGAAGCCGGGGTGCCCAGCCGCTTCCTCATTCCGAGCGCCGGCGACAGCAGGAGCCCCGCGAAGAACGCGGCGACCACGACGAGGCGTACGAAGGCGAGATGCCAGTGCCGTTCGAACAGCGACACCCCGATCAGCGCCGTGTTGCCGGTCATGTGCGCCGGGAACACGCCGGTGCCCGTCCAGCCCGCCGCGTCCGCCGCGCCCGACACCAGCGCGAGCCAGGTCGCACGGAGCACGATCAGCCGCATCGGCCAGGACCCCGCCTCAAGGAACGACCGCGTTCCAGATGCCCTCGCCCCGCATCCGCATCACGCTCTCCCGACGCCGCGGCCGATCATCCTCCAGCCGGCGCTCCCTGGGTAGCGGCCTCGCGCGCTCGGGCGCCGCCCGGTGCGGCGCCGCGCCGCGTCCGTCGCTGTTAGCGACCGGTTCCGCCCCGCCCTCCCGCCGTCCGCCATACCGTCCCGAGACGTTCCGGAATCGTTCTGACATAACGCATTGCAACAAAACGCCGGGCAACAAAATGCGAGAGCCGCCGCCCTGGCCGGAACCTTTCCGGAACACGCGCGGCCCGAGACAACCGCGACGGTCCGTCCTATCGAACGGCATGACCGATCGTCGCCCCCCCGAGCCGGACGCGGTCGACCGGGCCGTCGCCGCCCAGTACGACGCCTATCCCTACCCGGCGCGCGACCCGCGCGACGAGGCGAGGCGACTCGTGGTCGGCAGCCCGAGCCATCTCCGCGAGATCGATCACTGGGTGTTCGGCGCGCGCCGGCCCCGCTCGCGCCCGCTCCACGCGCTGTTCGCCGGCGGCGGCACCGGCGACGGCGCGATCATGCTGGCGACGCAGCTCCGCGACGCCGCGCGTCCCGGCACCGTGGTCCACCTCGACCGGTCGGATGCCGCCTCGCGGATCGCCGCCGCCCGGGCCGAGGCGCGCCAGCTCCCCAACATCCGCTTCGAGCTCGGCTCGCTCCTCGACGGGCTCGATCCCGCCGCAACGGACGCGAGCCGAGAGCCGTTCGACTACATCGACTGCTGCGGCGTCCTCCACCACCTCGCCGATCCCGTCGCCGGCCTCGTGGCGCTCGCCCGCCGCCTGGCACCCGGCGGCGGCATCGGCCTGATGGTCTACGCCCCGCACGGCCGCACCGGCGTCTACGAGCTCCAGGACGCGCTCCGCCTCCTCGCGCCGGCCGACGCCCCGCCGCCCGTGCGCCTCGACACCGCCCGCCGCGTCCTCCGCCATCTCCCGGAGACCGCCTGGCTCCGTCTCAACCGCAACTTCGCCGACCATCTCTCGGGCGGCGACGCCGGCCTCTACGACCTGCTGCTCAGCCCCCGGGACCGCCCGTTCGACGTCGCCGGCCTCGCATCCCTGGTCGACGCCGCCGGGCTGCGCATCGCGACCCTGATCGAGCCGGTGCGCTACGACCCCGACCTCCTGCTCCCCGACCCGCGCCTCCGCGAGCGCGCCGGCAGCCTCGACCCGCTCGCCCGCGCGTCGCTCGCCGAGCGTCTCGCCGGCGACATCGCGACCCACGTCGCCTATCTGGTCCGCGCCGCCGACGGCCCGGTGTCGCCCGCCGACCCGCTCGACCCCGGCAGCGTCCCGATCCCCCGCGAGACGCCGTCCGCGACGCTTGCCGCCCGCATCACCCGGGACGGCCGGTATCCCGCCCGTTTCGGCACGCTGCCGCTGCCGTTGCCGCTGCCGCCGCGTGCCGGCGCGCTGCTCCGGCTGGTCGACGGCACCAGCACCGTCGCCGCGATCGCCGCCGCCGCGGCCGCGCTCGGCATCGACGCCCGCGCCTTCGACCGCACCTGGCCCGCGCTGTTCCGCACGCTCGAGAGTGCGAACCGCCTGCTGCTCCGCGCGCCCGCGTGAGCGCC
>CAXUBX010000111.1:0-9098 GCA_964249405.1 uncultured Acetobacteraceae bacterium
GGCCGTGACGGTCCCCGAGATCAACACGGCGACCCACTGGCGCAGCATCCTGCTTGCTTCTCCGACCGCGCGCCATCGACACGCTATGGCGTTTGATCCTCTGGACGGAGGTTATGCTACGATATAGCATTCGTCTTCTCAAGAGCCGTCGGGAGGTCAGGATGGAGACACCAGGCGCTCAAGCATCTCACTCGGCTCTGCGGACGAGGGCCAACCGGAGCAGGCTTCACGGCCTGCTCGTTGCGGCGGTCTCGGCCTGCCCGTGATCGTCCCGCTGTTCGCCGCAGCGCTGCGTCCCGAGGCGGAGGCGCCGTTCCCGACCGTGCGCGACGAGCGCGCGCGGGAGCGACCGACGCTGGCGATGCTCGGCGGCCCGGCCTTCCTGCTGCTCGTGTTCGCCTATCTAACGCGGGGCATGCTGTTCTGGGGATCACGCTCTGGATCCCGCTGGCCGTCCGATCGCCGGGGTTCACCGGCTGGAGCCAGGAGCTCGCGAGTTCCGTCCCCTACGTCGCGGCGGTCGCGTTCGCGCTCCCCTTGTCGCGGCTGAGCGATCGGACCGGCAAGCGGGCGCTGGTCGCCGCGGTGGGGCTCATCGTGTCCGGTGGCCTGCTCCTCCCGGTGGTGCATGGCGGCGCGGCCAAGCTGGCGCTGGTCACGCTCCCCCTCGGCTACTACGCCGCCAGCTTCACGCCGAACGTCTGGTCGATCCTGCAGGCCTCGATCGACCCCAGGGCGATCGGGCCGGCCTCGGGCCTCATGAACGGGATCGGCGCGGGCGGCGGCGGCACGATCGCCGGCGTCCTCGTCGGTCTTCTCGAGGGCGCGACGGGCTCGTTCACGCCGGGGTTCATGGTGCTCGGCGCGCTGGTCGTCCTCGGCGGCCTCGCGCTCCTGGCCTACGCCCGGCTCACGCTCCGACCACCAGGTGCGCCAACGGGTGTCGCCGCCTGATGCGGCGTGGCCCTGCAGCAGCGGCGCCGGGCGAGCTCTGTCGGCCGAGGAAGCCAGCGCGGTTTCGCCGAAATCCTCGCACCGGCGGGTGGGCGCGGATCCGGCGTCGGCGCGCTACGATGCGGCCTATGCCGCGTTCCGGCCGATGATCGACGCCGCGACCGCCCGCGACGCCCGGATGAACAGCCGAGAGCCCGCCCGATGAAGAAGCTGATCAACGACCCGTCGCGCGTCGTGTCCGACATGCTCGAGGCGGTCGTGGCGCTTCGGCCGGAGCTTCGCCTGCTCCGCCGGCACGCCGTCGTGTGGCGCGAGGGGGCGCCGGGCGAAGTCGCGCTGATCTCGGGCGGCGGCTCGGGACACGAGCCCGCACATGCGGGGTTCGTCGGTCGCGGCCTGCTCCGGGCGGCGGTCTGCGGCGACGTCTTCACCTCGCCCTCGGCCGATGCGGTGCTGGCGGCGATCCGTGCCGTCGGCGGCCCCGCCGGGGTGTTGCTGATCGTCAAGAACTATACCGGCGACCGGCTGAACTTCGGCCTTGCCGCCGAGCTGGCGCGCGCCGAGGGGATCCGGACCGAGATCGTGGTGGTCGACGACGACATGGCGCTCGACGCCGGGCCTCGACATGCAGGACGGCGCGGCATCGCGGGAACGGTCCTCGTCCACAAGGTCGCCGGCGCGGCGGCCGCCTCGGGGCTCGATCTCGATGCCGTCGCGGCCGAGGCGCGCGAAGCGGTGGCGGCCCTCGGCACGGTCGGTGTCGCCCTCTCCGGCTGCTCGATCCCGGGAGCCCGGGAGGCGGGGTTCGTTCTCGGAGCGGAGGAGATCGAGCTCGGCCTCGGCATCCACGGTGAGCGCGGGGTGAGCCGGCTGCCGATGGCGGACGCGGCGTCGCTCGTCGACACCCTTCTCGAACGCATCGTGCGCGGGCTCGGTCTCCGGTCAGGCGAGCGCGTGGCCCTGCTGGTCAACGGGCTCGGGGCCACGCCGCCGATGGAACTCCTGGTGGTGGCACGGGAGGCGCTTCGCGGGCTCGCGGAGCGCAGGATCGACGTCGAGCGCTGCTGGTCGGGCAGCTTCCTGACCGCGCTCGACATGCAGGGCTGTTCGCTGTCGCTCCTGCGCGTGGACGGGACGCGCCTCGAACGGCTCGACGCCGACGCCCGGGCGCCGGGCTGGCCGGGTCCGGCCGCCCGGCCAGGACCGGTGAACGATCCCTGCGGGGACGAGCCGGAGGCCGAAGCCGCCGCGGCGGCTCGTGGCCGCGACGCGCCGCTCTTCCGGTCGGCCCTGCTCGCGGCGATCCGCGCGATCCGGGAGGCCGAACCGGAACTGACCCGCATGGACCGCGCGGTGGGCGACGGCGATCTCGGCCTCAGCCTCGCGCGCGGCGCCGCCGCGATCGAGTCCGAGCTTCCCTCCTACGATCTCGCCAGCCCGAGACGGACGCTGGAGGGCATCGCGGGAACGCTTCGCCGTACGATCGGCGGGACGTCGGGCCCGCTCTATGCCGTGCTTCTCCTCCGCGCGGCATCGCATCTGCGAGGCGACGGGCCCGATCTGCAGGCCTGGGCCTCGGGGTTCGAGGCGGGGTGGCGGGCGATCGGCGAGCTCGGCGATTCGGCTCCCGGCGACCGGACCATGCTCGACGCGCTGTCGCCGGCCGCGTCCGCCTTCGCGGCGGCGGTCGAGCACGGCCTGAGCGGCCACGAAGCCGTGCGGGCGGCCGCCGATGCGGCCGACCAGGGCGCCCGCTCGACCGCCTCGATGGTGCCGCGCCGCGGACGCTCGAGCTACCTCGCGGACCGGGTCGGCGGAGAACCCGATCCCGGAGCGGTCGCGGTGTCGATCTGGCTCCGCGCCATCGCGCAGGCTCTCGCCGGCATCCCCGCATCCGAACCGTAGCAAGCTGCCGGAGACGGCCATGCGGCTGTCGAACGCCATCCGGCCTCGGGGCATCCTTCATGTGTCGCCGAACCATGTGACCGACCGCTGCGGAGCGGCCACTCGGTCGTGCGGACGCTGGCCCGCACGGCCCGACGCTTCCTGTTCCTGCGGGTGCCTTCGATCTACCTGAAGCGGCCAATCACCGCCGATCGCGGCGTAGGAGCGGACCTCCCGGAGGTCCCGGAACGTTCCAGAACCAGGCACCAAGGTCATCCGCAGAAGCGCCGAGGCGTGCGGCCCGCGACGCCCGCTCGCCGTCCCGGGGTCTGGGGCCCGCCGGCCCCAGCGGGTCAAGGGCAGCGCCCTTGCCTTCCTCTCCCCCGCGAGGCCGGCGGCCTCGCGGTCAGGAAAGCCCGGCCGCCTGCCGCGCCAGCACGCTGTGCCGCCGCCCGTAGGCCGCGTACACCACGAGCCCGACCGCGAGCCACACGACGAACCGCCCGATGGTCACCAGCGGCAGCCCCGCGATCAGGAACACCGATCCCGCGAACCCGACCGACGCCACCGCGGGAAGCGCCGGCACCGCGAACGACGCCGTGGGCCGGCCGTCACGCCGGCGCTGCACCACCACCGCGACGTTGATCGCCGCGAAGGCCGCGAGCGACCCCGCGTTCACCAGCTCCGCAATCGACCGGATCGGGAACAGCGCCGCCGCCGCCGCGGTCAGCACGCCCGCGATCAGGGTCGGCCGGACCGGCGTCCGCCAGCGCGGGTGGACCGCGGCGAGCCACCCCGGCAGCAGCCCGTCGCGCGCCATCGCCCAGCCGACCCGCGTGCAGGCGAGCAGGCACCCGAACAGCACCGAGGTGATCCCCGCGACCGCGCCCACCGACACCAGCGCCGCCGCCCCGCCGAGCCCGATCAGCCGGAACGCGTGCGCGACCGGCGCCGCGTCGTCGAGCACCCGATAGGGCACGATCCCCGTCAGCACGAGGCACATCGCGACGTAGAGCACCATCGCGATCGCGAGCGACAGCAGCACCGCGCGCGGCACGTCGCGTCGCGGATCGCGCGCCTCCTCGGCCGCCGCGGTCAGCGCGTCGTAGCCGAACACCGCGAAGAACACGACCGACGCCCCGCGCACCACCCCGCCCCAGCCGAACGGCAGGAACGGCGTCCAGTGCGCCGCCCGGACGTGCGGCGCCCCGATCGCGACCACCGCGACCACGGCGGCGATCTTCACCGCGACGATCGCGCCGTTCACCCGGGCGCCGAGCTCCACCCGGATCGCGAGCAGCACCGCGGTCGCGAGCGCCACCAGCCCCGCCAGCAGGTCGACGCTGTCGCCCACATGCCCGGGCCGCACCGCGCCGAGCGAGGCCGGCAGCACGATCCCGGCCTGGCCCAGCAGCGACCGCACGTAGGCCGACCAGCCGATCGCGACCACCGAGACGATCAGCGCGTATTCCGCCACCAGGTCCCAGCCGATGATCCACGCCGGCAGCTCGCCGAGCGACGCGTAGGCGTACGCGTAGGCGCTGCCCGCCCGCGGCACCCGTCCGGCGAACTCCGCGTAGGCGAGCGCCGAGGCCCCGCTCACCGTGCCCGCGAGCAGGAACGACAGGATCACCGCCGGCCCCGCCATCGTCGCCGCGACCAGCCCGGTCAGCACGAAGATCCCGACGCCGACGATCGCGCCGAGCCCGATCGCGGTCAGCTGCCACAGGCCGAGGACCCGCCGGAGCGTGCCCGTCCCGTCCGGCCCGGCGACCGCCTGCCGCCGGAACAGCGCGCTAGGCGGCAGAGGTCCCGCCGACCGTGAGCCCCGTCATCTTGACGTGCGGCTGCCCGACGCCGACCGGCACCCACTGGCCCTGCTTGCCGCAACTGCCGATCCCGGGATCGAGCGCGCTGTCGCCGCCCACCATCGAGATCTTGGTGAGCGCATCGGCCCCGTTGCCGATCAGCGTCGCCCCCTTCACCGGCGCCGTCACCCGTCCGTCCTCGATCAGGTACGCCTCGCTCGTCGAGAACACGAATTTTCCCGACGTGATGTCGACCTGGCCGCCCGCGAAGTTCACCGCGTACAAGCCCCGCTTGACCGACCGGATCATCTCGTCGGCGGTCGCCTCGCCGCCGAGCATCAGCGTGTTGGTCATCCGCGGCATCGGCGCGTGCGCGTAGGACTGCCGCCTGCCGTTGCCGGTCGCCCGCTCGCCCATCAGCCGCGCGTTCAGCCGGTCCTGCATCACCGCGGTGAACACGCCGCGCTCGATCAGCACCGTCCGGCCCGACGGCGTTCCCTCGTCGTCCACCGTGATCGAGCCGCGACGGTCCGGGATCGTCCCGTCGTCGACCACCGTCACCGCGTCGGACGCGATCCGCTGCCCGCGCAGCCCGGTGAACGCCGAGGTCCCCTTGCGGTGGAAATCCCCCTCGAGCCCGTGCCCGATCGCCTCGTGCAGCAGGATCCCGGGCCATCCCGCGCCCAGCACCACCTCCATCTCGCCCGCCGGCGCCGGCCTGGCCTCGAGCCGGACGCCGGCCTGCCGGAGCGCCTCGTCGACAGCGCCTCGCCACACCGCCTCGTCGAGCACCGTCGCGTAGGCGGCGCGCCCGCCCGTGCCGTGCCCGCCGCTCTCACGCCGACCGTCGCGCTCCAGCACCACCGAGACGAACAGCCGCACCATCGGCCGGAGATCGGCGACCCGCGTCCCGTCCGCCCGCAGGATCTGCACCGCCTGCCATTCCGCCCCGAGCGACGCCGAGACCTGCACCACGTGCGGATCGCGTCCGCGCGCATAGGCGTCGAGCCGGCCGAGCAGCGCCGCCCGCGCCGCGAAGTCGCCTTCCGCGACCGGGTTGGCGTCGTCGTAGAGCCGCCGGTTGGTCGCCGACGGGCCGGCCGCCCAGGTCCCGCTGCGCCCCCGTCGCGCCGCCCCCGCCGCCTCGGCCGCCCGGCCGAGCGCCGCCTCGGTGATCTCGCCCGCGTGCGCGTAGCCCTGCTCGGTGCCGGCGACGCAGCGGAGCCCGAACCCGGCGCTGGCGTCGAAGGTGGCGTTCCGGATCACCCCGTCGTCGAGCGTGATCCCCTCGCTCTCGCGGTATTCGAGGAACAGCTCGCCGTCGTCCGCGCCGTGCAGCGTCTCGCCGAGGATCCGCTCGGCGTCGTCGCGCGCCAGCGTCGCCTCCGGGCCCTCGAAGAACAGCCGGTCCGTCGTCGCCAGCGCCGAGATCGCGTTCGTCATTCCGGTTCCTTCAAGGTCAGCGCGCCCCGCGGAGCGCGTGCAGCGTCACGATCAGCGCGGTCAGCAGCAGCACCGCGACCGACTGGTGCAGCGTGCCCAGCGCCACCGGCACATGGGTCAGCAGCGTCGTCACCCCGAGCGCGTACTGGCACACCACCGCGATCCCGAGGGCCGCCACCGCCGCCCGCGCGCCTCCGGTGATCCCGGGCGCCCGCAGCCCGAGGATCACGGTGGCCAGCACCAGCACCGCCGACACGGTCGCCATCACCCGGTGATCGAACTGCACGGCGGCCGTGTTCGCGACCATGTTCAGCCACCACGGATCGAGCGCGCCCCAGGCCGCCGGCACGATCCGGCCGCCCATCAGCGGAAACGTGTTGTAGACGAACCCCGCATGGGTGCCGGCGACGAACCCGCCGGCGACGATGGTCACCGCGACCGCGGCGGTCGACGCCTGCGCGAGCCCGAGCACGTTCCGCGCCCCCGTCAGCCGCGCCGCCTCGGGTCGCCGCACCGACAGCGCCGTCCACAGGATCGCCGCGTACAGCAGGAGGGCGAGGGTGAGATGGATCACCAGCCGCGCCGGCGCGACCGAGACGTTGTCCGGGAAGAACCCCGACGACACCATGAACCACCCGACCGCCCCCTGCAGGCCGCCCAGCAGGAACAGCCCCACGAGCCGTGGGATCAGCGCGGCCGGGATCTGCCGACGCAGCGCGAACACCACCAGCGGGACGAGGAACACCACCCCGATCAGCCGCCCCCAGAAGCGGTGGATCCATTCCAGCCAGAAGATGTGCCGGAAGCCGGCGATCCCGAACCCGGCGTGCTCCAGCCGGTACTGCGGCGTCTGCTGGTAGAGCGCGTAGAGATGCGCCCAGTCGCGGTGCGTGAGCGGCGGCAGCACCCCGTCGAGCGGCGCCCATTCCATGATCGAGAGCCCCGACCCGGTGAGCCGCGTCGCGCCGCCGAGCGCGATCATCACCAGGAACATCGCGCAGATCGCGAACAGCCAGGCCGACACCTCCCGCCGGTCGCGTTCGCGCATGCGATGGAGCGGGGATGCGGGCGGCGTGGGCTCGAAGGGCATCCGCCACATATTCTCCCGCGCCCCGGCCCCGCAAGCGCCACGCTTCGGCCACAACGCCTCGGCACAACGCCCGCCACGCTGTTCCGCCGCAGGCCTCCGCGGGACGGGTCCGGGCACGCCGGCGCGTGCTTGCCAATCCGGCGCCCGGATGCGATCGGAAGCCATGAACGATCTGGTGCCATGACCGATCTGGGCCGTTCCCTCCTCAAGGCTTCGCTGCTCGCCGCGGGCCTCGCCGCCTGCGGCGTCGTGTTCCGCGTGCTCGCCCCCGATCTGGTCGCCGGCGCCGACGGGCACGGCGCCGCGATCCCGGCCTCGTTCGCCCATCGCGGCCCCGCCGGGCTCGCGGAGTTCCTCCTTCTCGCCACCGCGGTCTGCGCCGTCGGGCTGCCGCGCCAGGCGGTCTGCTTCGCCGCCGGCCTCGCCTGGGGCGCGACCGCCGGCACCGCGATCGGCCTCGCCGCGACCGTCGCCGGTTGCCTCCTCGACTTCGCCTGGGCGCGCGCCGTCGCCCGCGACTGGACCCGCCGGACCGTGCTCGCGCGGGCGACCCGTCTCGCCTCGCTCGACCGCGCCGTCGCCGCCCGGCCGTTCGCCGCGATCCTGACGCTCCGCCTGCTGCCGGTCGGCTCCTCGCTCCTGCTCAGTCTCGCCGCCGGCCTGTCCCGCGCCCCGCTCGGCGCGTTCGCACTCGCCACCGCGCTCGGCGCGCTTCCCCAGACGGTCGTGTTCGCCCTGCTCGGCAGCGGCGTCGGCGTCGGCCATCTCGCCCGCGTCGTGCTCGCGGCGGTCCTGTTCGCCGCCTCCGCGTCCCTCGGCGCGGTGCTGATGCGGCGGCGCGACAACGCGACGGAAATTGTTCCCATCCGCTGAACACCGGGGCGCCGCATACCAAGTGTCGTCCAACGCAAGCCTTGAACAACCGAACGGACCCGCCGTCATGTCGAACCCGCTTCGTCGCGCCGTCGCCGCCGCCGCTCTCCTGGCCGCGCTCGGTCTCACCGCCTGCAACACCGTGGCCGGCGCCGGCCAGGACGTCGGCAGCGCCGGACACGGCATCACCAACGGCGCCAACGCCGTGAAGGGCTCGCTGTAGGCGCCGCGATGCCGATGGACGGCATGGACCTCAAGGACCACATCCGAGGCGTCCCGGACTTCCCGAAGCCCGGGATCCTGTTCTACGACATCTCGACCCTGCTCCGGGAGCCGGAAGCCTGGCAGGTCACCGTCGGCCGTCTCACCGCCGCGGTCCGCGCGCTCGGTCCCGACATGATCGCCGGCATCGAGAGCCGCGGCTTCCTGCTCGCCGCCCCGCTGGCGCTCCGGCTGGCCTGCGGCTTCACCATGCTCCGCAAGCGCGGCAAGCTGCCCGGCGAGACGATCGGGCTCGACTACGCGCTCGAATACGGCACCGACCGGATCGAGATGCAGGCCGACGCGCTCCGCCCCGGCACCCGCGTCGTGCTGGTCGACGACCTGCTCGCCACCGGCGGCACCATGGCGGCCTCGATCGCGCTGCTTCGCCAGGCCGGCGCCGAGGTGGTCGGCGCGTGCGCCATCATCGAGCTCGCCTTCCTCGGCGGCCGCGACCGGATCGACGTCCCGTTCACCGCCCTCGTGCGCTACGACGAATAGGCCGACGGACGGGGCGCCGCCTCACGTCCGGTACGCCGCGATCGCCTGCATGATCACCTCTTCCGCCCGCTCGCGATCCGCCCAGCCCGTGACCTTCACCCATTTGCCGGGTTCCAGGTCCTTGTAGCGGCTGAAGAAGTGCTCGATCGACTTGCGGTAGATGTCCGGCAGGTCCTCGACCCGCTCGATCACCGTCCATTGCGGATGGATCTTGTCGTGCGGCACGCAGAGGATCTTCTCGTCCTGCCCGCTCTCGTCCTCCATCAGCAGCACCCCGATCGGCC
>CAXUBX010000112.1:0-8706 GCA_964249405.1 uncultured Acetobacteraceae bacterium
TGCTGGCTTACGCGGCGGATCGCCGGGAGAGCCGTCTGCCGACGCGCGCGATGAAGCGTCTCGCGGGGGAGCCTGACAGATAGAGCGGCCGTTCCGTCGTGACGTATTGCCAGCGCGACCGGAAGGCCCGGCGGTACTTCGCCGTCATCGCCGCGTGCATCCGATGGAACGTGTCGTCCGGACTGCCGCCGCTCAGATGCCGCAGATGGAAGTCGATCACGTAGGCGGGCCGCCCGAGCAGGTCGGCGACGATGCAGAGATCCGATCCGTAGAGGTGGTAGCCGTGCAGATCGTGCGAGACGGCCAGGTTGGCGTCGCGACGGACCACGATGAAGTTCTCGTCGAGCCCGACGACCTCTGTCGGGAACGGGCCGCCGATCGACGCGTCCGGCGTGTTCGGGTCGGTGATCCGGATCGCGAGAGTGCCGTCCGGTCTCGCGCCGGCGTTGCCGCAGAGCGCCCAGTCCGGATCGTGCGCGTCGAGCCCGGCGAGCAGGCGGTCGAGCGTCGTGCGATCGTCTTCGAGCAGCACGAGATCCTGGTGGCACAGGATGATGTAACGTCCGCGAGCCTCGCCCAGGAATAGGTTGTAGGCTTCGTAGGCGTCGTAACGGTTGGTGACCGTGTTGTCCGCGAACAGGTACTCGCAGTCCGCCGTCGAGAACCCTCGTGCCCGGAACTGCGCGATCTCCGCGTCGTAAACGGCCCGGTCGTTGACGATCGTGCAGATCGAGTAACGCACGCCGGTGTCCCGGCCGACGCCGATCTCCCGCGGACCCTGCTCCTCGATGGTTTCCAGCGTCGCGATTCCCGTGGTCGGTCGATTAGGAAGCTTCCGGATTTCCGGCGTGCTCCGCAAGGTTCCCCCGACGCCGCCGCCTCGGTCGCGTCACGGCGCGTGTTGTCTTATGGTCCGCCGTCCTGACCGGGGGGGGGGTCGATGATGGCGGGTGCGATGGCCTTTCGGTCCCGGGTGCGTCTACGGTCACGTCTCGTGCGTCTCCGCGACCGGCTCCTGCCGCCCGTGGTCGGCGTCGCCCGCGATCCCGCGACCGACCGCGCCGCCGTGGTCCCGTTCGGCTACGCGCTGTCCGGCGTCGCCGCGCCATCGCGGCCGATCGGCATCATCTGTCACATCTTCCACGAGGACCTCGCCGGGGAGATGCGAGATCTGATCGGCAACGTTCCCTTTCCGGCCGATCTGCACCTCTCGACCGACACCGAGGCGAAGCGCGCGGTGATCGCCCGCGCCTTCGCGGACTGGGACCGGGGCTCGTCGGAGATCCGGGTGGTGCCGAACCGCGGGCGCGACATCGCCCCCAAGTTCGTGGGGTTCGCGGACGCCTATGCGCGCCACGACCTCGTTCTCTTTCTCCACTCGAAGAAGAGCCTGACGTCGCCGGTCGGCGACCAGTGGCGGAACACCCTGACACGGTCGCTCGTCGGCACGCCCGACGTGGTCCGCAGCATCGTCGACGTGTTCGGACGACACCCGGAGGTCGGCCTCGTGATGTGCCAGCATTTCGAGGGGATCCGTCCGTACCTGAACTGGGACGGCAACTATCCCGCCGGGCGGCGCCTCGCCCGACGCATGGGGTTCCGGATCACCCCTCGTCACGTGCTCGACCTGCCGTCGGGATCGATGTTCTGGGCGCGCTCGGCCGCCCTCCGTCCGCTGCTCGACCTCGGGCTGCGACTGGCCGAGTTTCCTCCGGAGGAGAACCAGGTGCGCGGAACGCTCGCGCACGCGATCGAGCGGGTGCTGCTGTTCGTCTGCGAGCGCGCGGGCTATCGCTGGATCAAGGTCGCCGATCCCTCGATGTTCCGGGAAACCGCCGCCCTCGAGACGATCCCGACCCCGCAGTCGCTCGCCGCGTTCCTGCGCGCGAACCGTTTCGACCTGCTCGACGCGCACCTGAACGTCGGGGCGGCCTGACCGTGGACCTCGAGGAGGAGACCGGCTCGCTCCGGGAGAAATCGATCCGCGGCGGCTTCGCCATCCTGATCGGTCAGGGGGTGAAGTTCTTCCTGAACTTCGGATCGCAGATCGCGCTCGCCCGCCTGCTCGAGCCCCGGGATTTCGGCCTGATCGCGATGGTGGCGCCGGTGCTCGGCTTCGTGAACGTCTTCGCCGATCTCGGGCTGATGCAGGCGGTGGTGCAGCGGCCCCGGGTGACGCAGAGCCAGCTGAGCGCGGTGTTCTGGATCAACGCCGGGTTCAGCACCGTGCTCGCGGCCGTGTTCGCCGCCACCGCGCCATTGCTCGCCTGGCTCTACCACGATCGCCGGGTGATCCCGGTCACGCTGACGCTGAGCGTGATGCTGATCGTGGGCGGCGTCACCTCGCTGCAGGGTGCGCTCCTGAACCGGCGGCTCCGGTTCGTCCAGATCGCCATCTTCGAGGCGATCTCGCTCGTCGTCGGCGTCTCGGTGGGCGTCGCCAGCGCCTATGCCGGCCTCGGCTACTGGGCGCTGGTGCTGAACCAGGTCGCGATCTCGTTCACGTCGTCGGCCCTCCTGTGGCTGTCCGCGCATTGGCGCCCGTCCCGTCCGGCGCGCGACCCGGAGGTCTGGGCGATGCTCCGCTTCGGCGGCCACGTCACCGGCGCCAATCTCGCGGGATACCTCAACACCTCGATCGAGAAGGTGATGCTGGGTGCGACCGTCGGCGAGAGCGGCCTCGGCATCTACGACCGGGCCTGGCGGCTCGCGGTCCAACCGCTGCAGCAGCTGACCGCACCGATCGACCGCCTCGCCGTGCCGGTGCTGTCACGCCTCCAGCACGACGCCGACCGCTACCGGAACGTGTTCGTCCAGATGCTGCAGATCCTGCTGCTGCTCGCGACGCCGGGACTCGTGTTCGCGCTCGTGATGGCCGAGCCGCTGATCCTGTTCCTGTTCGGCGCGAAATGGGCCGACACCGTCCCGGTGTTCACCTGGGTGTGCATCGGCGCGATCATCTCGCCGCTCAACATCAGCGTCTTCTGGCTGTTCGTCAGCCAGGGCCGGGCGCGCGAGCAGATGAACTTCATCACGCTCGTCTCGGTGATCAACATCGCGGCCTACGCGACCGGCCTGCCCTGGGGCGCGGTCGGCGTCGCCAGGAACTCCGCGGTCTCGGTCTACCTCCTGCAGACCCCGATCCTGATCTGGGCCTCGACGCGCACCGGACCGGTCGATCTCGCGACCAATCTCCGCGCTCTCGCACCTTTCGTGGCGGCGGCGCTCGCCAGCCTCGCCGTCGAGGAGTGGCTGGTCCGCCTCGGGCTGCCGCACGGGCTGCTGCTGATCGCGGCCGGGCTCGCGTTCTCCTACGCGGCGACCGCGATCGTGCTTCTCATGTTCCCGTCCGGGCGCGCGGCCCTGCGCGGACCGCTGGCGCTCCGGTCGATGCGACGCCGACCAGCGTGAAGCGGACCAGCGTGATCAGGGACCGGTGTGGAAACTGCCCGACAGCAGCAGGATCAGCACGATGACCAGCAGGAACACCCCGAGGCCGCCGCCCGTCCAGCCGCCCGTGACCGGACCGCCGGTCCGGTTGTAGCCGCCATACCAGCCGCGCCGGTAGCCGGTGTGACCGAAGCCGCCGAACGCGAGGATCAGCAGGATGATGAGAAGGATCGTGATCAACGTCCGTTCCTCGCTATGTCTGGCCCGCGCGAAGCGTTGCCGGATCGGTCCGGTTCTGGCAACCCCGGTCGGGCATGCGGCCCGGGTCGTCGCGTTCCTGGCCTGCACGCTCCTCGCCGTCGGAGCCTCGCGCACCGGCCGCGCCGCCGGCGTCGTCAACGTCTATTCCTGGTCGAACTACATTGCCGCCTCGACGATCCCGCAATTCGAGGCCAGGACCGGCATCCACGTCCGCTACGACACCTTCGACGACAACGACACGCTCGACGCCAAGCTCAAGGCCGGCCACACCGGCTACGACATCGTCGTGCCCTCGATGATGCCCTATCTCGCCGACCAGATCCGGGCCGGCGCACTCCGCCCGCTCGACCGCTCGAAGCTGCCGAACTGGCCGAACCTCGACCCCGCGATCCTGCGGCGGATGGAGGTGGCGGACCCCGGGAACCGCTACGCGGTTCCCTGGATGACCGGAACCGACGGCATCGCGATCAACGTCGCCGAGGTCCACGCGATCATGCCGGATGCGCCGGTCGACAGTCTCCGGCTGCTGTTCGACCCGAAGATCCTGTCCCGTTTCCGGTCCTGCGGCGTGTCCTTCCTCGACAGCGAGGAGGACGTCATCCCCGAAGCGCTGATCTTTCTCGGCATCGATCCGAACACCACCGATCCGGCCGAGATCCGTCGTGCCGCCGAGGTGTTCGCGCCGATCCGGCCGTTCATCCGCAAGTTCGACAGCTCCGGCTACGTGAACGACCTCGCCAACGGCGATCTCTGCATCGCCTTCGGCTGGTCGACCGACATCGAGCAGGCGCGGCGGCGCGCCCGCGAGGCGGGGCACGGTGTCGTCATCGCCTACCACATCCCGCGCGAGGGCTCGCAGCGCTGGATCGACACGATCGCGATCCCGCGCGACGCGCCCGATTTCGACGACGCGCTCGCCTGGATGAACTTCCTGATGGACCCGCACGTCATCGCGGCGAACTCGAACGCGCTCGGTGTCGCGAACGGCAACGCGGCGTCGACCCCGTTCCTGTCGGCCGCGATCCGGGACGACCCGGGCATCACGCCACCGGCCTCCGTCGAGCGGACGCTCTATACGCCGATCCCCCGGCCGCTGGCGCTCCGTCACCTGATGACCCGCGTCTGGACCCGTATCAAGACCGGGGAATGACCACGACCGCCACCCGCCCGGGCGCGCTCGAGCTCGCCGGCGTCTCGCTGGCCTGGAACGGTGCGGCCGCGCTCGACGGCGTCGGGCTCAGCGTGGGGGCCGGCGAGCGCCTGGCCCTGCTCGGTCCGTCGGGTTGCGGCAAGACGACGCTGCTCCGCGTGGTCGCCGGCTTCGCGCGTCCCGACCGTGGCACCGTCTCGCTCGACGGCGAGCCGCTCGATGCGCTGCCGCCGCACCGTCGGCCGGTGAACCTGATGTTCCAGTCCTACGCGCTGTTCCCGCATCTCGACGTCGGCGCGAACGTGGCCTTCGGGCTCCGGCGCGAGGGCATCGGCCGGCAGGAGGCGGCTCGCCGCGCCGGGACCGCCCTCGCCCTGGTGCGGCTCGACGGGTTCGAGCGCCGCCGCCCGCATACCCTGTCCGGCGGGCAGAAGCAGCGCGTGGCACTCGCCCGCGCGCTGGTGAAGCGGCCGCGCGTGCTGCTGCTCGACGAACCGCTCTCCGCCCTCGACCGACAGCTCCGGCGCGAGACCGCCGACGAGCTCGTCCAGCTTCAGCGCACGCTCGGCCTCACGCTGGTGACGGTGACGCACGACCAGGAGGAGGCGATGGCGATGGCGACCCGGATCGCCGTCATGGACCGGGGCCGCATCCTCCAGGTGGCCGAACCCGCCACCGTCTGGGAACGCCCGGCCACCCGGACGGTCGCCCGCTTCATCGGGAGCGCCAACCTGTTCGAGGGACGGGTCGCCGAAGCGCACAGCGACGTCGTCCGTCTCGACTGCGCGGCCGCCGGCGGCGCGCTCATGGTGCGGCTTGCCGACGGCCCCCGTCCCGCCGCCGGCGCCGAGGCGGCGCTCGCCGTGCACCCCGACCGGATCAGCCTCGGCGCGCCGGAGCACGGCGCGGAGGGCGGAGGGCTTGCCGCCGCCACCCTCGCGGGTCGCGTCGAGGCGATCTCCTACGGCGGCGGCCGCCACCTGTGCACCGTGACGCTGGGCGGCGGGATGACGGCGCGCGTCCTGCTCGACGGACGCGCGCGCATCCCGTCGCCGGGCGAGCCGGTGACACTCGGGATCGCCGCGGATGCGGGCTGGCTGGTTGCCTAGCAGGCCGCGCCTCCTCGCCCGACCGCGGCGTCTCGCGCTTCCCGTCCTGCTCGCCGTGCCGGCGCTCTGGACCGGCGTGTTCCTGCTCGTGCCCGGCCTCGTGCTGCTCGCGATCAGCCTGTCGACCGCGTCCGATTCCATCCCTCCGGTCGCGCCGCTGCTGGTGGCCGCAGCGCGGCCGGGCGGCCTGCCGCATCTGGTTCTCCACCCCGAGACCTACGGGGCGCTGTTCGCGGACCCGGTGTTCGGTGCGGCCCTCCTCCATTCGCTGGCCTACGCGACGGCCACCACGATCCTGACGCTGGCCCTCGGCCTGCCGATGGCGCACGCGATCGCGACCGCCCGGCCGCGCGCACGCCTGGTCCTGGTCGCCGCCGTGATCCTGCCGTTCTGGACCAGCTTCCTGATCCGGCTCTACGCCTGGATCGAGATCCTCCGCCCGGACGGCCTGCTCGCCTCGCTGCTCGCCGGGCTTCATCTCGCGCGCGCCGCGCCGATGATCCTCGACACGCCGTTCGCGGTGCTGCTCGGCATGACCTACGCCTATCTCCCGTTCATGGTGCTGCCGATCGTCTCGGTGCTGGAGCGGTCCGATCCGGCGCTGGCCGAGGCGGCCGCCGATCTCGGGGCGAGCCCGCTCGCGGTGTTCCGCCACGTCACGGTGCCGCTCGCGCTCCCCGGGATCGCCGCCGGCGCGCTTCTCGTCTTCGTGCCGTCGCTCGGCGAGTACGTCATCCCGACGGTCCTCGGCGGCGGCCGGACGCTGACCATCGCGGGCGAGCTCTGGAACGAGTTCTTCCCGGACGGCGACTGGCCGACGGCGTCCGCGCTCGCGATGCTGCTCCTGCTGGTCGTGGTCGCGCCGCTGGTCCGCCTCGACCGGCTCCGGGCGCGGCTGGTCGGCGAGCACGCCCCTTGAGGCCGCTCCCGTGAGGCCAGTCTCGTGAAGGTGGTCTTCGGAGGCGCGCTCGCCGCCGGTCTGCTCTTCCTCTACGCGCCGGTCGCGGTGCTGGTGATGTTCTCGTTCAACCGCTCCGCCCTGGTCGCGGTGTGGAGCGGGTTCTCGACGCGCTGGTACGGGGCGCTCCTGCGCGACGCCGCGATCGGCGACGCCTTCCGCCTGTCGCTGGCCATCGCCGCGATCTCGGCGACGGTCGCCGTCCTGGTCGCCCTCCCGGCCGCGGTCGCCTTCAACCGCGTGCCGCGCTTTCCGGGCCGCGCGCTGCTCGCCTCGCTGCTGGCCGCGCCGCTGGTGATGCCCGACGTGCTGATCGGGATCGCGCTCCTGCTCATGTTCACCCTGTGCGAGACCGCCTTCGGCGTTCCGGCCGGCCAGGGGATCGCCACGATCGTCGCCGGCCACGCGACCCTCGGGATGGCGTTCGCGTCCGTGGTGATCGGCGCCCGCCTCGCCGTGCTGCCGCGCGACCTGGAGGAGGCCGCCGTCGATCTCGGCGCGGCCCCGCTGACGGCGTTCCTGCTGGTGACGCTCCCGCTGCTCGCCCCGGGGCTCGTCGCCGCGTGGCTGCTCGCGTTCTCGGTCTCGCTGGACGACGTGGTGATCGCGTCGTTCCTGTCGGGCCCGGGCAGCACGACGCTCCCGGTCCTGCTGCTCTCCCGGATGCGGCTCGGGATCAGCCCGGAGATCAACGCGCTCGCGACGCTGTTCACCGGCGGGGTCGCGGTCCTCGTCGCGATCGCGCTGCTCGCGGTCCGGCGCCGCACCCCCGACTGACGCGGAACCGGCAGGGGCCGGCCGTGTTGCGGCCGACATGCGTCACCTTCTGCTCGGCCTGGCCCTCGTCCTGTCCGGCTGTCAGGCCTGGGGCGGTCTCACGACCGGCGCCATGACCACCACCAACGCGGCGACCGGCGGGCCGCCTCCGGCGAGACAGTAGATCGACGTCGCCGGGGTCCAGGCGCCCAGCGCCCGGTGAGGTGCGGGGTGAAACCCCGCGCTGATCTGCTAGGCCTTCTCGACCTGCCCGTATTCGAGGTCGACCGGGGTCGAGCGGCCGAAGATCGAGACCGATACCTTGAGCCGGCCCTTCTCCTCGTCGATCTCCTCGACGGTGCCGTTGAACGAGGTGAACGGTCCGTCCGCGACCCGCACCTGCTCGCCCACCTCGAACAGCACCGAGGGACGCGCCGGGCGCTCGACGCCTTCCTGCGCCTGACGGATGATCCGCTCGGCCTCGGCTTCGGTGATCGGCGACGGCCGGGTCCGGCTGCCGAGGAAGCCCGTCACCTTGGGCGTGTCCTTGACGAGATGCCACGCCTCGTCGGTGAGCTCCATCTTCACCAGCACGTAGCCCGGGAAGAACTTCCGTTCGGCGTTGACCTTCTGGCCGCGGCGGACCTCGACCACGTCCTCGGCCGGAACCAGCACGTCGTCGAAATGGTCGGCGAGACCCTTCTGGGCGGCGGTCTCCTTGATCGTCTGCGCGATCTTCTTCTCGAAGCCGGAATAGACGTGGACGACATACCAGCGCTTGGCCATCAGACGATCCTCAACCCCCGAGACCGAACAGGGCGCGGACGCCGAAGCCGATCGCCTGGTCGAACACGAGAAAGAACACGGCGACGAGAACCGTCATCGCCAGCACGAGCCCGGTCGCGACCGTCGTGTCACGGCGCGTCGGCCAGGTGACCTTCGCCACCTCGGCCCGGACTTCGCGCACGAACTTGATCGGTTGGGCCGCCACGAGATCCTGCCTTGAAGGTTGGATGTGCGGCGCCGCGGCGGCTGGCAGGGGTGGAGGGTCTCGAACCCCCAGCCTCCGGTTTTGGAGACCG
>CAXUBX010000113.1:0-8665 GCA_964249405.1 uncultured Acetobacteraceae bacterium
GGAGGAAGCGGCGCCGGAGCCGGCGCGACCGCCGGTGGCGGCCGGGCGGCGGCGGCCCCGTGTGCGGCGCCGGACACGGCCAGGATCATCGCCGCGGTGAAGCGGCTGAGCGATCGCGAAGCGCTGTCGGCAGGCCGGGTCACGCGGCGCACTCTGGTGAGCGCCCGGTCCAGGCACAAGGGGGGCCGCACCCGATCTCGGGACCCGCATCCCTCGATGCCGTCGCGGCGTTCAGGCGTTCTCGACGGAGGAGAACCCCCATGAGCGAGACCGGACCGGTCGCCGAGCAGACAGCGCCCGATCGCACCAGGATGGCGCCGCCGGTGGCACTCGTGACAGGCGCCGCGCGCGGCATCGGTCGCGCGATCGCGTCACGTCTGGCCAGCGAAGGCTGGGACACGCTGCTGCTCGATCATGACGAGGAACGCCTGCACGAGACGGCACAGGCGATCGGCGCCGGCGCGCACGCGCTCGCGGTGGATCTGGCGGACGAGGGCGCCGTCGAGCACGCGATGACCGCCGCGCGCGTCCATCTCCACCGGCTGGACGGCCTCGTGTGCAACGCCGGCATCATGGTCCGGAAACCGCTCGCCGAACTCACCGCCGCGGAGTTCCGGCACGTCCTCGCGGTCAACCTCACCGCCACCTTCCTCCTCGCCAAGGCCGCCGCCCCGCTGCTCCGGGAGAGTCGTGGCGCCATCGTCACGATCGCGTCCACCCGCGCCCGGATGTCGGAACCCGACACCGAGAGCTACGCCGCCTCCAAGGGAGGCCTGGTCGCACTCACCCATGCGCTCGCGGTCAGCCTCGCGCCGGACGTCCGCGTCAATGCGATCAGCCCGGGCTGGATCGACACCGGCGGCGAGACGCTGCGCCCGGTGGATCACGCGCAGCATCCCGCCGGGCGCGTCGGAACACCCGACGACGTGGCCGCCCTCGCCGCCTTCCTGCTCGGCCGCGACAGCGGCTTCGTGACCGGGGCCGAGTTCGTGATCGACGGCGGCATGACCCGCAAGATGATCTACGCGCCCGACGAATGAGCACCCGGAATCGCCCGATCCGAAACGGAGTGCAACGGCTGACCCATCGGCGCGACGGACGCGTTATGATCCGTCCGCCATGGAAACGCCCCCGCCGCACATCCTGATCGTCGACGACGATCGCGAGATCCGCGAACTCCTCGCGAGGTTCCTGGAACGCAACCGGCTGCGGGTCAGCACCGCGCGGGACGGGCGGGAAGCCCGCCGGATCTGGCCGCAGGGTCATTTCAGCCTCGTCGTGCTCGACCTGATGATGCCGGGCGAAGGCGGGCTCGATGTCGCCCGCTGGCTCAGGGGGCAGGCGGACGTCCCGATCATCATGCTCACCGCGATGGGCGAGGAGACCGACCGCATCATCGGCCTCGAACTCGGGGCCGACGACTACATCGCCAAGCCCTTCAACCCGCGCGAGCTGCTCGCGCGGATCCGCGCCGTGCTTCGCCGCGCGACCCGCGTCGACGGACCCGAGCTCGACAACCGCCGCTACTGCTTCAGCGGCTGGGTGCTGGAACCGGCGCGGCGACGCCTCCTCAATCCGGAGAACGCCGAGGTGGCGCTGACCGGCGGCGAGTACGACCTGCTCCTCGCCCTCCTCGAACGCGCGAACCGCGTGCTGACGCGCGACATGCTGCTCGATCTGCTGCGCGGCCGACAGGCCGGACCATTCGACCGCGCGATCGACGTCGCGATCTCGCGCCTCCGCCGGAAGCTCGAGGATGGCGGCCGCAACGCCCAGGTGATCAAGACGGTGCGCGGCGGGGGCTACGTTCTCGCCTCCGACGTCGATCGCGTGGCCTGACCGGCGTGCCGGCGTGGCGCCGCCTGGTCACCGTCGTGGCGCCGCAACCGCGTCCGCGGCGCCGGGCGATCAGTCTCGCCACCCGGACCGCGGTCACCATGCTGCTGGTGCTCGGCATCGTGCAGGCGGCAGCCCTCGGCATCCACACCCAGGACCAGCGCATCGCCTACCGGATCATCGCCAACCACTATATCGGGCAGCGCGTGATCAACCTCTACCGGAGCGTGCTCGACACCGCGCCGGCGTTGCGAGGTTCCGAGCTCAAGCGCCTCCGACGAACCACGCCCGGTCTCACGCGCCTGCTGATCACGCCCGGTCCCGATCTCGATGGCGCGGCCCCGCTCGCGCCGAAGTTCCAGCGCGTCATGCGTTTCCAGCTCGACTTCGTGCCGTTGCCGCGCGCCATCCGGCCCGAACAGATCCTGATCGGCGGCACGCGCGGCACCCACCATTTCGTGTTCGCGCTCGCGATGCCGGACGGCTCGGGCTGGCTGACCGCCACCATCCACATGCCGCCGCACCTGTTCGACAACCCCGACTTCCCGGCGTCGTGGCTGCTGATGACGGTGACCGCGACCATGCTCGCGCTCTGGGCGACGCGGCGGCTGGCCGCCCCGGTCCGCACGCTGGCCGAGGCCGCGGAACAGCTCGGCCGCGACGTCAACGCGCCGCCGTTGCCGGAGGACGGTCCGGCGGAGATCGCGGTCGCGGCGGCGGCCTTCAATCGCATGGCCGAACGCATCCGGCGCTTCGTGTCCGACCGGACGTTCCTCGTCACCGCGATGGGACACGATCTCCGCACCCCGATCACGCGCCTCAAGCTCCGCTGCGAATTCATCGACGACGACGAGCTCCGCACCCGTTTCCTCGCCGACCTCGACGAGCTGGAGAAGATGATCTCGTCGACGCTCGCATTCGGCCGCGAGACGTCGCAATCGGAGCCGGCGGTCTCGCTCGACCTTGCCTCCCTGGTCCGCACCGTTCTCGACGACGCGGCGGACGCGAGACCCGAGGCCGCCGACCGCATCGTGCTCGAGGCGACGCGGGACGGCGAGCACCTCGTGGTACGCGGCCGGACGCTGGCGTTGAAGCGCTGCTTCGCCAATCTGGTCGGCAACGCGCTCTCGTATGGCGGCAATGTCCGCGTCACGCTGTCCCGCACCGCCGCCACGCCGGACGCGCTCGTGCTCGTCGAGGACGACGGTCCCGGAATCCCGCCGGCCGAGATCGAACGCGTGTTCGAACCGTTCCGGCGGCTGGAGACGAGCCGGTCTCGCGAGACCGGAGGCACCGGGCTCGGGCTGTCGATCGCCCGGGACATCGTGCGGGCGCACGGCGGCGAGATCACGCTGTCGAACCGCGCCGGCGGCGGACTTCGCGCCGAGGTGGTGCTGCCCGCCTGAACCGGCTCGCGCTTGCGGCGTCCGACGACGCATGGCAAGGCCACCCGTTCGGCCCAGGATCGGAGCGGAATGCTGAGGCGGTTCTACGACCGGTTGCTGGCCGTCGCGGCCGGTCCGAATGCGGTGTGGTGGCTGTTCGCGGTGGCGTTCGCGGAAGCGAGCGTCTTCCCGGTGCCGCCCGACCTCCTGCTGATCCCGATGGTGGTGGCCGCGCCGCGCCGCGCCTGGGCGCTCGCCCTCGTGTGCACGGCCGGATCGGTTCTCGGCGGCATCCTCGGCTGGGTGATCGGCGCCGAGCTGTTCGAGCGGGTGGCGCTGCCGATCGCCCGGCTCTACCACGCGGAGAACGCGCTGCTCCGCTTCGCGGCCCGGTTCCGCGAATACGGGCTCGAGGTCGTGCTGATCAAGGGACTGACGCCGATCCCCTACAAGATCGTCAGCATCGCGGCCGGTGCCGCGCATTTCTCGCTCGCGCTCTTCATCGTCGCGAGCGCGATTACCCGAGGGGTCCGCTTCTTCCTGATCGCCGGCCTGCTCCGCCGCTTCGGCGCCCCCGTCCGCGACTTCGTCGAGCGACGACTGACGCTCGCCACCAGCGTCGTCGCGATCGCGATCGTCGCCGGCTTCGTCGCGATCAGGTTCCTCTGAGCCGCCGTCCGACGCGGGGCTCGCGACCTCCGGCGCGCGTCAGCCGGCGGGGCTCGCCCGGCGCCACCAGCCGGTGGGCGCCAGCGCCGCCGACGCCGCCTCCGCCGCCGCGAGGTCGGGATAGATCCCGAAGCACGTCGCGCCCGATCCGCTCATCCGGGCCAGCAGGCACGATGCGGTGTCGCGGATCCGGGCGAGGACGTCGCCGATCACCGGCACGAGACGGCGGGCCGGCAATTCGAGGTCGTTCGCGGTGGCGGCCGCGAGATCGCGACACAACGCCGATGCGTCCGCCCACCCCGACGGGAACACCGCCTCGGGACGCAAGCCTGCCTCGCGGGCCAGCCGGAACACGGCCCCGGTCGCGACCGCGACGCCCGGATTGACGAGAAGCAGTGCGAACGGCGGCAGGCCGGGTGCCGGCAGCAGCACCTCGCCGACCCCGCGCATGAGAGCCGGACGCCCTTCGAGGCAAACCGGCACATCGGCCCCGAGCGACAGCGCCCGTGCCCGCGCGATCGCGGGATCGAGCCGCCAGAGCCGGGTCAGGAGCCGAAGCGTCGCGGCCGCATCCGCCGACCCGCCGCCGATCCCCGACGCGACCGGCAGCGTCTTGCCGAGCCGCAACGCGACGCCTTGCCCCGGGGCGGCCGAGGCCAGCGCCCGGGCGGCGCGGAGCACGAGATTGTCCTCGCCGGCGGAGAGCTCGGATCCGCGGATCCCGTCGACGGCGAGCGTCAGCGCGGTGGCGGACACCGCCTCGATGCGGTCCGCCGCGAGCGGCGCGAAGACGACCAGGCTGTCGAGGGTATGATAGCCGTCGGGGCGCCGTCCGGTCAGATGAAGATGGAGGTTGACCTTGGCGGGCGCCGCCTCGGCCGCGATCGCCCCGCTCTCCGCGATCGGGACGGCGAGCGAACCCGCGGCCGGGATCACGGGGACGCGGATCGCGGCGTGGCCGCCGAGCCGGGCGGCGAGGCGTCCGCCGTCGCGTCGCCGGCCATCCTGAGACGTGCCTCGATCCGTGGCCGGTCGGCGGCATCGGGATGGAGGATCAGCGCCTGCTGCCAACTCTCCTCCGCCTCCGCCCGGCGGTTCTCGCGCCAGTATCCCACCCCGAGATGGTAGTTGACGGTCGGATCCTCGGGCGTCATCTCGGCCGCCCGCTCCAGCGTGCGGACGCCACCCGCGACATCGTTCTGCTTCAGCATGATCCATCCGAGACTGTCGAGGAACGCCGCATCTCCCGGCTTGGCGCTCAGCGCCCGTTCCACGAGACTTCGCGCCTCCGCGAGGTCCTGGCCACGCTCCGCGTAGGAGTAGCCGAGGTAGTTGAGCACGTAAGGCTGGTCCGGCGAACGGCGCAGCGCCTCGTCGAGGTCCGCCTCCGCCTGCCGCCAGCGGTTCGACCGGTCGAGCGCCACCGCGCGGTCGAACAGCAGCTGCCAGGATCCCTCGGCGCCGGACGGCGTGTCGGCGATCGCCTGGTCGAACGCATGCGCCGCACCCGTCTCGTCGCCCTCCTCGCTCAGCAGCTCGCCGAGTTCCCGCCAGGGCTCGGCGGCGCCGGGTTGCACCGACGCGAGCGCCGCGAAGCCTGCGCGCGCCGCCCCGCCGTTGCCGGTCACCTCGTCGAGCTCGGCCCTCCGGAGCTGCACGAGCGCCGCCAGCGGGTCGGCCGGGCGCACCGCGGCGAGGATCGCGAGACCGGACGCGGGCACGCCGAGCGACTGGTCGAGGTCGCTCGCGAGCAGGCGCGCGCCCGTCAGCGCGGGATCGAGCGCCAGCGCGTCACGGAGCAGCAGGAGCGCGCTGGTGCTTCCCTCGGCCTCGGACGCGATCAGCGCGGCGACGGCGAGATAGGCCTCGGCGAGGCCGTCGCGCGCATTGTCGATCGGGGGCGTCAGCAGCGAGGCCTCCAGCCCCGCCTCGGCGACGGCAAGCACCGGGGTGTCGTCGGCGAGCGCGCGGATCAGCGCCTCGGCGTCGGCGAGCCGTCCGTGCCTGGCCTCGTAGCTCGCGACGATCCGGACCGTCTCGAGCCCGGGCAGCGGCGACGTGGTGCGCACGAGACCGAAATCCCTCGCCGCTTGCTCGGCACGCCCCCCGAGATCGGCGATCGCAGCCGCGTGCAGAGCATAGAGCCCGGGAAGCCTCGACCCGGTCTCGAGCGGCTCCAGCGTGCCGAGCGCCAGTTCCGGTCGCCCAGCCCCGAACTCGGACCAGGCGACAAGGAGCGGGCGGACCATGTCGATCAGGCCGCCATCGGACGGGATGTTGGCGAACAGCCTCGCCGCCTCGTCCCAACGACCGGCGAGCGCCAGCGTGTCGCCGCCGAGCAGCGAGGCCGCCTCGTCCCCGGGCAGCCCCGACGCGAGCCGGACCGCCTCCGGCCGGCCGGCGAGAGCGGACGCGAGAAACGCCTGCTGCCGCAGGCCGGGATTCCTCGGATCGGCGGCGAGCGCCCGGAGCAGATGCTCGGCGGCATAGGAGAAATCGTTGTCGTGCAATGCCACGGTGGCCGCGAGGTAGTCGCCGAAGGACGGCGCCGTGGCCGAGGCGGCCGAAGCGACCGACGACCACGCGATCAGCGTCAGGCCCGCCAGAGCCCCGAGGGTCGACGCCGGGCGTGATCGGGGCGTTGTCATCGCGGTCACGCTACCAGGGCGGCACCGGGATTTCCAACCGAGGGGTCGGACGGGCTCCGATGTGCGATGCTCGGTCCGATGAGCGTCCCCGACGATCTCGAATGGCTTCGCCTGCTGGTCGAATGGGGCGCCGACGACGCGCTCGAGCCGCTCGCGGTCGACCGTCTGTCGCCGAGGTCGGAGGCGACCCCGGAACGTCCGGTCCGGCCGGCCCCGACGCCGACGGCCGGACGACCGGCTGCGGTCGCCTCCGCTTCGCTCGCCGGAACCGCCCGGACGCTCGCGGAGCTGGAGACGGCGGTCGCCGGATTCACCTTGTGCCCGCTCCGGGACACGGCGGGGGCGCTGGCGTTCGCCGACGGTCCCGAGGACGCCCGGCTGGTCACCGTGATCGACGCGCCGAGCGCCGAGGACGACGCGAACGGGCGCCCCCTGAGCGGCGCCCTCGGCGAGTTCTTCGGCCGCATGCTGGCCTCGATCGACATCGGGCGACCGTCCGTCCGCGTGGCGACGCTCGTGCCCTGGCGGCCACCGGGGGACCGGCCCGCGAACGCCACCGAGAACGCCACCTGCCTGCCGTTCCTCCTGGCCCATCTCCGGCTTCTCCGCCCGGCCACGCTGCTGGTCGCGGGGGGTGCGGCCACTCGCCTCCTGGCCGGATCGGCGGGAAGCGCCCGCAAACGGGCCGGCACCTGGACGACGGTCGCGGTCGAGGGTCCGGTCGCGGGAACGCAGCACGAGATCCCTGCCCTGCTGCTGCCGTCGATCGGAGAAATCCGGGCCGAGCCGACGCTGCGCAAGGCGGTCTGGCACGGGCTTCTCGGTCTCCGTCTCCGGCTCGACGGCATCGCCGGCTCGACGTTCACAAGCCAGTGATCCAGAGGTCCCGGAACAATCACGACGCCACGCAGCCCGGTCAATCGGGTCTCGCGTTCATGACCAATCCTAAGTGGTTGATGATAAGGCTTGTTGCATCTCGTAGTCCGAAACGACGACGGGTCGATCCGATGCTTGCCCGCGCCCGGCTCTTCTTACCTTCAAGGGGTGTTGTGACAGACAGTGCTTGCCAGCGCCCGCTCGCGGATCGTAGAGCGCGCCGCCCATGCCATCCATCCGCCGAAATCCAGGTCGCCGCGATCCAGCCCGTCCGAACCCGGGGCGAGCGAGGCGACACGTCGCGGCCGGCGCCGTGCTCGCCGGCGCGGCCCTGCTCGGCGTCTTCGGGGCCTCGCCGGCGCGGGCCCGGACCCCGGGACCATGGTCGGGAGCCCGCGACGCCGATCAGGCGGCATCGAACGAGGAGCTGGCCTTCGCTATTCCGCGCGTCTCGCCGCCCGGCGGCCGCTGGGGTGGCGTCGGCCTGCCACAACCGCTCAGCCCGGCCGACGCCGCGCGGATCCGGCGGATCTTCGCCCTTCAGGACCTCGGCGCGTTCGCCGACGCCGACCGGCTGATCCGGGTCCTCGACGATCGGTCGCTCCTCGGCGACATCCTCGCCGCCCGCTATCTCGCCCCCGCGGCCAGGCCCACCGCGGCGGCGCTCGGCGACTGGCTGCAACGCTACGGCGACCAGTACGAGACGGCCCCGATCCTCGCGGCGCTCAAGCGCGTCTCGCCGCGGCGGGCCGTCACGGCGGTCCTGCCGACCGTGACGCCAGCACTCGGCGCCGAGCTCGCCGGCAGTCCCGACCCGGACGAGGAGGATCCAGCCGCCACCACCTACAAGCGACGCCCCGCTCTCGACGCCGAAGTGGACGCGCTCGCCGCCGCCGGGCACGCCGCGGCGGCGCTCCGCCTGATCGGCGCGACGCGCGGCATTGCGGTCATCTACGGCGCCGTCCTCCGGGCTTCGGTCGCGCGCGCTCTGCTCACGCAGGGCCGCGACGCGGAGGCGTTGCGGACGGCGTCTGACGCGGCCGCGCGCACCGGCGACAAGGTGGGCGCCGCATCCTTCATCGCCGGCCTCGCGGCGTGGCGGCTCGGCCGCACCGAGGATGCCGCGGACCTGTTCGAGACGGCGACGCGTGCCGGGCTGATCGCGGAAAGCCAGCGCGCGGGCGCCGCCTTCTGGGCCGCACGCGCCCACCTGGCGCTCGGCGATCTCGGCGGCTACCGGCCCTGGATGCT
>CAXUBX010000114.1:0-8344 GCA_964249405.1 uncultured Acetobacteraceae bacterium
TTCAGGGTGCGCCGGCGTCGCTCGCGGCCAGCACCGCATTCGGGCCGTAGCCGGGTTGACCTTCGTAGGTCGAGTAGGCGGCGGCAGAGTTGTAGGGAGCGTCGACCGGCGCGCTGATCACCACCGGGACCCCGAGCACGGTGCCGACCGGTGCGGCCTGGTTGCGGGACTGGTTCGTCTGCATCTCGCCCGTCGCGCGGCCTCCGTTGCTGGCGCTGGCGGTGCCGCCGACCGTGATGGCCGCGTTCTGGGCCAGCGCCGGCGCCGCCGCGGCCAGAAGGACGGGGAGGCCGATCGACAGGATCGCACGGTTCAGCGTCATGGATCGAAATTCCTTTCGGGTTCGTGACGCATCAACGTCCCGGCCGGCGGGAACGCTGCATCGGGGCGATCACCGACGCGCGAGCATCACCGCTCGCCGCGCGGGCGCGGCCCGAGCGGGATGGCCACGGTCGCGGAAAGCCCCGGCGCGGCGTCGGCCAGGCGGAGCTCGCCGCCATGCAGCTGCACCACCGCCTGGACCAGGGCAAGGCCGAGGCCGGAGCCGGGCGTCGAGCGCGCCGTCTCGCCGCGGAAGAACCGTTCCGTCGCCCGGTCGAGATCGACCGCCGGAATGCCGGGACCGCGATCCACCACCCGGACCACGGCGGCGCTGCCCTCGCTGGTCGCCGCGAGCCGGATGGTCGCGGAGGCCGTCGAGAACTTGATCGCGTTGTCGAGCAGGTTCGCGATCGCCTGCTGCAGCAGGGCGCGGTCGCCGTTCACGACCAGGCGCTCCGGGACGGCGACCTCGATCGCGATCTCCTTCTCCTCGGCCAGCGCGAGATAGAAGTCGGCGAGCGTGGTCAGCACCGGCACGAGATCGAACGAGGCGAAGGCGGAGCGGCGCGAGCCGGCCTCGATCTCCGAGATCCGGAGCAGCGCCTCGAACACCTTGGTGATCCCGTCCAGGTTGTCGACCGCCGTGCCGATCGCCTCCCGGAGCTCGTCCGGTGTCCGCCCCGCCCGGAGCGCGTCCTCCAGCAGCGTGCGGGCGCGGGTGATCGGGGTCCGGAGATCGTGCGCGATCGAGTTCGAGACCTGGCGCACGCCGTCCATCAGGCGGGCCATCCGGTCGAGCATGTCGTTGATGGTGGCCGCCACCTGATCGAATTCGTCGCCGGTGCCGGCGAGCGGGACCCGGCCGGCGAGGTCGCCGCTCGCGATCCGTCCCGCGGTGGACGCGACGTCGCGCACCATCCGGTCGAACAGGTTGCGGACCACGACGGCGCCGAACGCCGCGAGCCCGAACACCACCGCGAGCGCGTAGAGCAGGGTCTGTCCGAGCAGGCGACGGAGCAGGTCGCGGCCCCGGATGTCGCGTCCGACCAGCAGGCGGTCGCCGTTCGGGAGCTGGAACGCGTGCATCTCGGCGATCTCGCGAGCTCCGGCGCGCGAGATCGGCAGCTCGTACCAGAGATCGGTCCGCGTGATCGTGGCCGGCCAATGCTGGAGGTTGCCGGCCAGCCGTCCCCCCGTCGCGTCCTGCAGCAGGTAGATCGCGCTGTCGTCCACGTCCTGGTCGAGCCGCGCCTGGATGGTCAGCATCAGCGCGCCGAGGCCGCCCTCCTGCCACTGCGCGGACAACTCGTTGGCGTCGGTCCGGATCGCCGCCTCGACCTGGCGCTCCAGCAGCCCGGTGCTCGCCCACCACATGAACATCATGAACACGACGGCCGACAGTCCGAACAGGAACGCGAAGCCGACGGCAAGGCGGACGCTCGCCGAGCGAAGCCACAACGAGGCTCGCCTGAGCCGGGCGCGGGCGGAAGGGAAGGGGGTCAGGACGACCCCCGACATCGACATCCTCAATCGGCCCGCAGCATGTAGCCCGCGTTCCGGACGGTCTGGATCATCGGCATCGGGAACGGCCGGTCGATCTTCTGGCGGAGACGGGAGACATGCACGTCGATCACGTTGGTCTGCGGGTCGAAGTGGTAGTCCCACACCCCCTCGAGCAACATCGTCCGCGTCACGACCTGCCCGGCATGACGCATCAGGTATTCGAGCAGCCTGAACTCGCGCGGCTGGAGATCGATCTTCTGGCTCGCGCGCTTCACGCCCCGCGACAGCAGGTCCATCTCCAGGTCGCCCACCACGAGCCGGGTCTGCGGCGCTTCCGACCGCCCGCGGCGGCTCAACGCCTCGATCCTCGCCAGGAGTTCGGCGAAGGCGAACGGCTTGGTGAGGTAGTCGTCGCCGCCCGCCTTCAGCCCCGCGACGCGCTCCTCGACCTCGCCGAGCGCCGAAAGCAGCAGCACCGGCGTGGTGTTGTTCTGCGAGCGCAGCATCTCGAGGATCCGGAGACCGTCGATCCCCCCAGGCAGCATGCGGTCGAGCACGATCGCATCGAACGGCTCCGAGACGGCGAGGAACAGCCCGTCCTTGCCGTTGTCGGCGCGCTCCACCACGTGGCCGGCCTCGCGGAGCCCCTTCGAGACGAACCCGCCCACCGTCGGGTCGTCCTCCACAAGCAGAATGCGCATGATGTCTCCCCTGCAACCTCGCGGGATGGAGAAGGCGTGCGGCGTGCTTGCGCCCCGATGTTACGAGAGTGAACATTCAGTCATGTTCGGTCATCCGGGTGCGGACTTGCCACCTCGGCCGTCTCCTGCGATCACCATTTCGATGTGTAACGCTCGCGATTAGACGCGGTGCGGCGTCCGGACGAGATCGTGGATCCGACCGGGATCCGACAGGGACGTCGTCGCTCGGCGGCACTCCGTGTGGCGCTGCCGTTCGCGCTGGTGGGCACGGTGATCGGCGCGATCGGCCTGATCGCGCTCCACTCCTACCAGGTCAACCGGAACGGCGCGCTCCGCCTCACCCGCGACCTGCTGCGCGCGACCGGGGACGGCGTCTCGGAGAAGGTCGCCTCCTACATCGCCCCGGCGATCCGCTCGACCGCGATCGCCAACGACCTGCTGGCCCACACCAACGCCGCCGACCGTCCGGTCGCGTTCCGCGCCTACGCCGCGAGCACGCTCCGGGAGATCGGCTCGATCGAGGCCTTCTATCTCGCCAACGCCGCGGGCGAGTTCGCGGCGATCCGGCGGGCGCCGGGCGGCGGGACCGAAACGAGGCTGCTCGAGGTCGGGCCGGGCGGGACGCGCACGGTGTCCACCGAACATCGCGACGCGGCCGGCAACCTCCTCGACCGGCGTGCCGATCCGGATGACAGCTTCGACCCGCGAACCCGCCCCTGGTTCACCGGCGCGGTGGCCGCCGGCGGCAAACCGTTCTGGTCGAGCCCGTACCTGTTCCGGCCCACCGGGCGTCCGGTCATCACCGTCTCGCTCGCCCGGCGGGACGCCGACGGCACCTCGCACGTGGCCGCGGTCGACGTGGCACTCGACGAGCTGTCGCGTTTCGTGGGCGACCTGCGGATCGGCGCCAGCGGCCGCGCCGCCGTGGTGGATGCGGACGGCCACCTGGTCGCCGCGCCCGAACTGGCGCGCGGCGGCGTCGACCCTTCGAAGATCGCGCTCGACCCTGCGCGGGATCCGGTGCTGAGCGGGACCTGGGACCGGTTCCGCGCGCTCGGCGCGGGCGCCCGCGAGATCACCGAGGGCGGCACGGAGTTCGTCACCATCGGCACCCCCCTCCACGCCGCCGCCCCCGGCTGGGTGCTGCTGCTTGCCGCGCCCGAGCGCGACTTCGCGGCCTTCGCCGCCGCGGGCGGCCAGCAGAACCTCCTGTTCTCGCTCGTGATCGTGGCCCTGGCCCTCCTGATCGCGGGAACCGCCGTCCGGAGCGGGCTGCGTGCCGACCGGCTCGGCCGTCTGCTCGCCGAGCAGCGCGGACGGAGCCGCGAGGAGAGCGCCGCGCTGGCCGACCTGGCCGGCTCGCCCGGCCTGTTCGACCCCGGACAGGAAGCGCCGCGTCTGACCGAGACGCTGGCCGAGCTCGCCGGGGCCCGTCGGGCCGCGATCTGGCGGATCAGCGGCGACGGGCGTTCCCTCGCCTGCGAGGACCAGTTCGACCGCGCCGGGAACGGCCATGTCGGCGGGTTCGCGCTCGCCCGCGACGAGCTGCCGCGCCTGTTCGAGGCCATCGATGGCGGCGAGCCGGTCGAGGTCGCCGAGGCCGCCCGCGACAACCGCACCGCCGAATTCCACCGTCTTGCGATGCGCGACGCCGCCACGCGGACGCTGGCGCTGCACCCGATCGGCGGCGCCGAGGCTCCGCTCGGCGCCGTCGTGGTGGAGGACGCCGAAAGCCTGGGTCGGGCGCGGAACCTGCTCCGCGCCGTGGCCGCGGTGGCGTCGCTCCGCTTCGCCGCCGGCGCCGGGCAAGCCGACGCGAGGAGCGTCGATCGCGGCGAGGCGAGCGACGCTCCGCCCGTCGAGGACACGCGCGCGCGGGTCCGGGTCGCGAGCCTGCTCGGCTCCGACCGCGCGCTCGGCTCCGAACTCGGCGGCGGCACCGCGATCTACCCGGCCGCGTGCGTGCTCGTGCTCTCGTTCGCCGATCCGGTCGTGGCGTCCCGGCAGGACGCGGCCGGTGCGGTCGAAGCGGCCGATGCGATCGCGCGCGCCGTGCAGGAGATCGGTCGCCGTTTCGAACTGCCCTATCTCAAGATCCTCGGGCACGGGCTCATGGCGGCCTGCGGGCTCTCGGAAGATGCCGACGGCAGCGCCGCCTTCCGCCTCGCGGAGGCGGCGCTCGCGCTCCGGAGCGCCTGCCTCGAGGCTTCCGAGCGCGCCGATCTCGATGCGTTCTTCACGATCGGTCTCGACGTCGGGCGCGCGGTTGGCCGGGCGCTCGGCACCGATCCGGCGGTGTTCAATCTCTGGGGTGACGCGGTCCGCGGCGCCGAGCTGATGGCGAGGACCGCCGCCGACCCGGGCACCGTCCAGGTGACGGAGGCGGCCTACGCGATCATCCGCTCGCGCTTCCTGCTCCGTCAGCGCGGGCGCTTCTTCATGCCGCGCACCGGCGTCTCGGCCTGCTTCGTGCTCGCGGGTCCACGATGACGGCGTCGCGACGATGACCGGCGCGGTCCTGCTGGGGCCGACCCGTCGGGCGCTGGCCGCCACCGGCGCCTTCGCCCGCGAGCAGACCGGCTTCCTCCTGATGTTCAGCGCCGTGTCCTGGGGCGTCGTGTTCGAGGGCGCGCGGCCGTCCACCTGGCGGCGCACCACGCGGGCCGAGTTCGCTTCCGTGCTCCGCCAGGCGGCCGGCGGCGGCCTGGCCGCCACCCTGTTCACCGCGGCTCTCGCCGGCATCGGCATGGTCAGCCAGATGCTCTACTGGCTCGGCCTCGCCGGCCTCGGCCAGCTCACCGGGGGCCTTCTCGCGACCGTGCTGCTTCGCGAGCTGGCTCCGGTGCTGGTGGGCGTCATCCTGCTCGGTCGGAGCGGCATGCTCGCGGTCGCCGAGCTCGGCCTCCGGCGCGCCCGCGGTCAGATCCGCACCCTGGTCGCCGACGGGATCGACCCGTTCGACCTCCTGATCGTGCCTCGGACGCTGGCCTTCGCGACGGCCGCCTTCACCCTCGGCATCGCCTTCGCGCTCGTCTCGCTGGTCGCCGGCTACGCCGTGAGCGCCGGCCTCGGCGACGTCTACGGCTCGTGGTGGTCGTTCCTCGCCCACGTGCTCGGCGCGATGGGCGCGCGCGACTACGTGGTGATCCCTGCCAAGTTCGTGCTGATCGGCTTCGGCGTCGGCGTGTGCTCGTGCCTGTCCGGCCTCGAGGGCGAGCCGGATGCGCCGATCGCGATCCTGCTGCCGCGCGGCTTCGCGCGTGGCATGCTGACGGTGATGGCGATCGACATCGCGTTCACGGTGCTCGGTGCGTGACACCCTCCGAAGGACCGCGCGCGCGCCGGTCCTCGAGCTCGCCGAGGCCAGGCCGTTGCCCGGCGCATCGTTCCTGACCGACGCGCCGCTCGGGCTCTGCGTGATGCCGGGGGACTGCGTCCTGGTGGAGGCGGCCGAGAGGCGTCGCGCGCGCGCCTTCGCCGACCTCTGCACCGGGCTGCTGCCGCTCGCCGATGGCGCGGTCCGCTTCGAGGGCATCGACTGGCGCGATCCTCCCCGGCCGCAGCTGGCGGCCCTGCGGGGCCGGATCGGCCGTCTCTATGGCCAGGGAAGCTGGACCGGGTCCCGCGGGGCGGACGCCGACATCCTGCTGCCGCGCCTCCACCACACGAGGGTCTCCCGCGCGAGCCTGGCCGACGAGGCGCTCGGGCTCGCGCGCGGGTTCGGCCTGCCCGGGCTTCCGGCCGACCGGACGGCGGCGCTCAGCGAGGACGACGCGGTCCGCGCCGCCGCGGTGCGTGCCTTTCTCGGTTCGCCCTCGCTGCTCCTGCTGGAAAACCCGCTCGGCGCCTCCCAGGCGAGCCTGGTCGTGCCGCTGCTCCGCGCGCTGACCGACGCCCGCGAGCGGGGGACCGCCGCCATCTGCCTCACCCGCGAACGCGCGGTCTGGGCCCCCTACCTTCCCTTCGTCACCCGCCATCTCCGCCTGCACGACGGCGGTCTCAGCCGGGCGGGCGCCCACTGATGCCGGACGACGCTTCGCCCGCCCGCCCGCGGTCGATGGCGCGCGCGCGTGACGTCGCGACCGGCGTGCGGCTCCGCTTCACCGACGAGTGGGTCGGGCTTCTCGTGCTCGCCGCGATCGCGCTGTTCGGGGCCGCGGCGTTCGAGGCCGGGGTGCTGCAGCGCTGGTTCAATCCGGGCGTGCGCCTGACGCTGCTCCTGCCGCAGACGGGCACCGACGGGCTCGGGCTCGGCGCCGACGTCGAGGTGATCGGGATCCACGCCGGCACGATCCGGCGTGTCCGCCTCAACCCGGACGGCGGGATGTATGCGGTGGCCGAGATCGACGCCGAGGCGAGGCCCTTCATCCGGCGCGACAGCCGGGCGGTGATCCGCCGCCGCTTCGCGGTCGCGGGAGCCACCTACGTCGACATCTCGCGCGGCCGCGGCATGCCGCTCGACTGGCATTACGCCGTGCTGCAGGCGACCACCGAGCCCGATCCGATCACCACGATCACGCGGACGATCGACCAGATCCGCGGCGAGCTCCTGCCGACGCTCGCCGCCGCGCACGAGACCGCCGCGTCGCTGCAGACGCTCGTCGCCAACCTGCAGAAAGGGCAGGGGAGTGCCGGCAGGCTGCTCGTCGACGACACGCTGGTCGACCGGGCCGAGCAGGCGCTCGCGACCCTCGACACCGCACTCGCCGGCCTCGATCCGATCGAGGCGCGGGCCTCCGGGGTCCTCGTGCGCACCGACCGCACGGTCGCCAATCTGCAGGCCGCCTCGGGCAACGTCCGGGAGGCCGCGCGATCGCTGCCGGCGATCAGCCGCAATGCCCGCGCGAGCACGGAAAGCCTGCCCGCGCTGATCGCCGAGACCACGGTCACCGCCGACCATCTCCGCAAGCTCATCGACCAGCTCCGCGGCTCGTGGCTGCTCGGCGGTGGTGGCGCGGCTCGCACCCCGGCCGGCGCGCTCGGCCCGTCCGACGTCGCGCCTTGAGACCGGGGGCCTGCCTGCTCGTGCTGGTGCTGCTGGCCGGCTGCGGCGGCGCGCGCCCGGCGCCCCCGACGGACGAGGCGCTCGAGGTCGCGCTCGAGAGCGGGGCCGACGCGATGACGCTCGCGCGATTCCCCGATGCCGCGCGCGCCTATGCCGGCGCCTATGATCGGGCGCTCGCCCGCGACGACGCGGCCTCGCTCGCGACCGCAGGCGTCGGACGGGCGATCGCGCTCGAGAGGGACGGTCGTCCCGCGGCGGCGCTCGATGCCGCCGAACGGACCCGGATCGATCTCGCGCGTCGGCGCACGCCGTCCCCCGCGCTGCTGGATCTCGCCGAGGCCGCCGCCCTGCTGCAGCTCGGTCGTGCGTCCGACGCCGCCCGTCTCGCCGCTCCGGCCGAGCAATCCGCCGACGTGCCGACGCGCGAGCGGGCGCTGTTCCTGGAAGGCTTGGCCGCGGACGCGCTCGGCGACCGCACGACGCTCGCCGCCTGCCTCGAGCGTGTCGAGACGGATGCGGGCAAGCGGCCGGACGACACCGAGCGGGCGGACCGGGCGGAACTCGCCGCGCGTCTCGCGCTCGCGAGCGGGAATGCGACGACGGCGCTCGCGGAGGCGCGGCACGCGGTCGATTTCCGCCGCACCGCGCTCGATTACCGCGGCATGCGCCGCGCGCTCCGTCTCGCGGCGGTCGCCGCCGGCCGGCAAGGCGATCAGGTCGAGGCCGCCGAACTCACGGCCGATGCCACGGCGAGCGCCCGTGCGGGGGCGCCTTCCGAGCGGCCGGCTGCCGACAGGCAGCGCTAGCAGGCTGC
>CAXUBX010000115.1:0-2244 GCA_964249405.1 uncultured Acetobacteraceae bacterium
TCCTCGGCTACGCCGAGATCCGCCGGGTGTTCGAGATCACCAAGGTCGGCAAGGTGGCCGGCTGCATGGTGACCGAGGGGCTGGTGAAGCGCGGCTGCGGCACGCGGCTGCTGCGCGACGGCGTGGTGATCCACGAGGGCGAGCTGAGCCAGCTCAAGCGCTTCAAGGACGACGTCCGCGAGGTGGCGCGCGGCTACGAGTGCGGGCTCTCCTTCCACAGCACCAACGATCTCCGCGAAGGCGACCAGGTCGAGTGCTTCGAGATGGAGCTGGTCCCTGCGTAGCGGTCGCCGGGCCCGGCAGGATCGGGCCTGGTGAGCCGGGCGGCGCGCCATCAGGCCGGCGCACCGACCCAGCGCCAGCTTCGCGTCGCCGAGGAGATCCGCCACGTGCTGGCGGGCGTGTTCGCCCGCGCCGAGTTCCGCGATCCCGATCTCGCCGGCAGCCACGTGACGATCGCCGAGGTGCGGGTCGGACCCGATCTCCGGCAGGCGACGGTGTTCGTCTCGCTGCTCGGCGGAGAGCCGATCGTGCCGCTGATGCCGGCGTTGCGGCGCGTGACGCCCTATCTCCGGCGCGAGCTCGGAGCGGCGCTCCGGCTCCGCATCGTGCCGGACCTCTCGTTCCGCGCCGACGAGGCGATCGACCACGCCTCCGAGATCGCCGCCCTGCTCCGATTGCCGGATGTCGCTCGCGACCTGTAGATCCCGTCCGCCGACCGGATTGGTCAGCGTCCTCCTCCTCCGGCGGCGACGATCCGGAACACCACGATCCGACCGCGGCACTCGCGGCTGAGCGACCACGGCCCCTGCCTCGACGTGTAGAAGTAGAATCGCGCAGGCCGGGCGGTGCAGAACAGGTCGCGGAGCGAGCCGCGCTCGACATCGGTCCGCACCTCGGCCAGCCGCACGGGCTGTGTCAGGGCCTGGTGGTTTATGTCCTCGGCCACCACCAGGAGGTCCCCCGGCCGCAGCTTCGAGGACCGAACGTCGACTTCCTGGAACCCCTCACGTCCGGCATACCACTGCCATCCCCAGTGTCCGCTGGCCCAGACGGTGCCGCTCGTCGTCGAGGGCAGCGAAGCCGCGAGGCGTCGGGCTTCCGAGCGATAGAACGCGGCGAAGTCCCAGTCCGAAAGGCAGAGCCCGGCGGAGACCAGGACCGTGAGCGCGAGGGCGAACCGAAGCGGCCGCCGGCCGACGCCGGAACCCCACCGTCGCGCGAGCAGCAGCACGACCGGAGGAAGCACGAGCAGCACGTGCCGGGCCGCCATGAACGGCGACAGAAGCACGTAGAACAGGCCCGTGGCCCCGATCCAGAGCAGGAGATAGAGCCTTGGCGCGGCGTCCGGCCTGAGATCGAGCCGCCAGGGTCCGCTGGTCGCCGCGGCCATCGCGTCGGGCGCGAGGGCCAGCACGGTCAGCGCGCCATTGATCGCGAATGCCAGCCAGAGCAGCCGGTCCGACCCGCGTGCGGTCCCGAGGCCGAGTGCCGTCGACGCGACCAGGACCCCGAGCCCGAGCCCGAGCGCGGCATAGACCAGGGCGTCGCGTTCCCGCAGGGCGGGCCGGCTCTCCACCGCCGCGATGACGCCGAGCGGGGTCAGCGCGCCGAGGCCGACGCACCACTCGATCGCCAGGCGGAGAGGCCGGATCGCGTCGTGTCCCGCGCCGTGCGGGCGTGCGGCGATGTGGACGCCGCCGTAGTCGAGCAGGTTGAAGACCGACCAGGCCAGAAGCATCGTCACCGGGATCGCCGCGGTCCAGACCTGCGCGCGTCGCCGTTCGAGGAGCAGCGACAGGCAGAGGATCGGGAACAGCACGAGGCTGCTGTATTTGATCAGCAGCGCCGCTCCGCAGGCGAGTCCGGCGAGCCCGTAGCGCCTGGTCTGCCGCGCATCGTCGATCCCGCCGATCAGCAAGACAAAGAAGGCCAGCCAGACGGCGAGCAGCGGCACGTCCACCATCAGGTTCTGTTCGACGATGAAGGCCGGACCGAGCACCAGCATCGCCGTCGCCCAGACGGCGAGCGGGCCTGCGACGAGGCGGGCCAGCCGGTGCATCAGCAGCACGCATGCGAGCGTCGCGGCCGATTGCAGCGCGTGCATGGCGGGCGCGCCGAACCCGAAGATCCGCCCCCAGAGCGCGAGGAGATAGAAGTAGAGGTGCGGCTGGTTGGTGTGCCAGATCGGCGCCGCGGTGCCGCTCCAGTTCAACGGTCCGCTCATCGGGTGGAACGGGTGGA
>CAXUBX010000115.1:2344-8190 GCA_964249405.1 uncultured Acetobacteraceae bacterium
GTCAGGAGGCCGCGTCCGCGACGACCAGCGGCGCCGCCTGGCGACGGGGTCGGCGCCACACCAGACGCGAGGCGACGCCGAAATTGAACACCGAGCTCATCAGCGCGCCGGCGATCCCGGCCAGCGGCCAGCTGTGCATCTCGGTCATCGTCAGGTCGGCCACGCTGATGTTGGCGACCGCGCCGACGCTGCAGATGAGGCAGAACACGAGATAGCCGAGCACGAAACGCGCCCCCGTCAGTCGATCGGTCCGGTAGGTGATCAGGTTGTTCAGCACGAAGTTGAACGTCATGGCGCAGAGCGTCGCGACCGCTTGTGCCGGGAGGAACGACACGCCGGCGACCTGCATGGCCTTCAGGGCGAAGAGATCGACGGCGATGCCGAGCACGCCGATCGACGCGAACAGCACGAACCGGGGCGGGACGAGGCCGCGGGTGAACTTCTCGATCAGCAGGAACGCATATTCGACGACGATCATCGCGTCGACCTTGCTCTCGCCGGAGTGGCGATCGCGGAACACGTAGGGCGTCTCGACAACCTTCAGCGGATGCGGCGACGAGGTCAGCACGTCGAGCAGGATCTTGTAGCCCTGCTGGGACAGGTCGTAGATCGAGGCCTCGAACACCGCGCGGCGCATCATGAAGAAGCCGCTCATCGGATCGCTGACGCTGTTGCCGATCAGCACCCGCGACGACCAGGTCGCGAACGCGCTCATCCGCCGGCGCCTCGCGTTCCACTCGCCGAGCCCCCCGCCCTCGACGTGGCGGCTCGCGACCACGACGTCGGCGTCCGTGCTGCCGAGAATGCCGAGCATCCGCGGCAGCAGCGTCTCGTCATGCTGCAGGTCGGCGTCCATCACGCCGACGATGTCGGCGGTCGCGGCCAGCGCGCCTTCCACGACGGCCGAAGCGAGGCCGCGGCGTCCCACCCTCCGGATGCAGCGGACCGGCAGGCCTTCCCGGGCGACGGCGGCCACCTCCCGATGGGTGCCGTCGGGACTGTCGTCGTCGACGAAGATCATCTCCCAGGAAATGTCGCCCATCGCCGCCGAGACCGCGTCGATCAGCGGACGGACGTTGGTCCGTTCGTTGTAGGTCGGCGTGACGATCGAGAGTTCGGGCGCGCGAGGGCTCGGCCGGAAGCGGACATCGTCGCGCGGGACCGGGACCTGTGATCCGTCCGACGGCTCGGTGGCTGCACTCCGGAGCATGATCCGTCCCGCGATCGGTGGTCGACGGACTTCTATACGGCAGTCCACCGCGTCATTACATCGTTCTGCGCGCGGCGCCGTGCCGGATGTCGGACCGAGCTTCCCCTGCACGAGCCGATGAACGTGCTCCACGGATACGACGTCAGGGCATTTTCATCCGATCGGATAATGCTCTAGAGCGCGGCGATGAAGGCGGCGGCGATCATCGTGGGCGCGGGACGCGGGCGGCGTCTCGGGGGCCCGATCCCGAAACAGTATCGGCGGATCGGCGGCGAGCCGGTGCTCCGGCACACGCTCGCGATCTTCCTGTCGCACGGCGCGGGCTTCGCGCTCCGCTGCGTCATCCACCCCGCGGACGCGGCGCTCTACGCCGAGGCGACCGCCGGCCTCGACCTCGCCCCGCCGGTCGCCGGCGGCGAGACGAGGCAGGCGTCGGTCCGCCTCGGCCTGCTGTCGCTGGCCGCCGCGGCGCCGGACGTGGTGCTGATCCACGACGCGGTGCGGCCGTTCGTCGATCCCGAGACCGTCTCCGGCGTGCTCGACGCCGCGGCACGGCACGGCGCGGCGCTGGCCTGCGTCGCGGTCCCCGACACGCTGAAGCGGGCCGAGGACGGGTTCGTGGCGGCGACGATCGACCGGACGGGCGTCTGGCGCGCCCAGACGCCGCAGGGGTTCCGCTTCGCCGCGATCCTGGCTGCCCACCAGGCGGCGGCCGCCGATCCGGCGCTCGCCGACCTCACCGACGACACCCAGCTCGCCGAGCGCCGCGGCCTCCGCGTCGCCGTCGTCCCGGGTTCGGAGGACAATTTCAAGATCACCACCGAGCCCGATCTCGCGCGCGCCGAGCGGCTCCTCGCGATGCGGCAGCGGTGAGGGCTCCATGAGGAAGAAGGGCCGAGCGATCGACGGCTGGCTCGTGGTCGACAAGCCGGAGGGCATCACCAGCGCCGGCGTGGTCAACCGCGTCCGCCATGCCTTCGATGCCAGGAAGGCGGGGCACGGCGGCACGCTCGATCCGATCGCGACCGGCGTGCTTCCCATCGCCTTCGGACAGGCCACCAGGACCGTCGCCTACGTGATGGACGGCACCAAGACCTACCGGTTCACCCTGCGCTTCGGCGAAAGTCGCACGACGGACGATCGGGAAGGCGAGGTGACCGGGCGCTCGGAGCACCGGCCGGAAAACAGCGCGGTCGTCGCCGCGCTGGCCGCCTTCCGTGGCGACATCCTGCAGGTGCCCCCCGCCTTCTCGGCACTCAAGATCGCGGGGCGACGCGCCTACGATCTGGCCCGTGGCGGCGAGGCGGTCCTGCTGGCGCCGCGGCCGGCACGGGTCGAGGGGTTCGATCTCGTGCTCCGTCCCGATGCCGATCATGCGGTGTTCGCGGTGCGGTCGGGCAAGGGCGTCTACATGAGGAGCCTCGCCCGCGACCTCGCGCTCGCCTGCGGGACGGTCGGCCACGTCTCGGCGCTCCGTCGGCTCCGGGTCGGACCGTTCGACGAGGCGGCCGCGATTCCCCTGGACAATCTCCTCCGGGAAGGGGAGAACGTGCGACACTCTCCGGACCTGTTTCTTCCGATCGCGACCGCGCTGGCCGACATCCCGGCGCTGGCCGCAACACCGGAGGAGGCAGACCGTCTCTCGAATGGGGTCCCGGTCGGGCTCTCCGCGTTCGATGGCCGGATCCCTGACGTGCTCCCGGGCAAGGAGGCCCTGGTCCGCGTCATGTCAGGAGAGCGCGTTCTCGGCCTCTGCCGTCTTCGGGACGGCTGGCTCAAGCCGGAACGGCTTCTGCAACCCATCCCACACGGAGAACGATGATGTCGATCACTGCGGAGCGCCGCACGGCGCTCGTCGGCGAATACGCGCAGGCATCGGGCGACACCGGCAGCCCAGAGGTCCAGGTCGCGATCATCAGCGAACGGATCGTCAACCTGACCGAGCACCTCAAGACCCATGCCAAGGATTTCCACTCGAGGCGCGGTCTTCTGATGCTGGTGGGTCGCAGGCGGCGTCTGCTCGACTATCTGAAGAAGAAGGACCAGGGCCGCTACGAGACCCTGATCGGCCGGCTCAGCCTGCGCCGATAACACCCGCGCGGCGTCACCGCGCCCGAGCGGCGCGGAGACGCCGCAAATGCCCCGGCCGGGCTTCGGCGTGAGGCGTGATCCGATCCGGCGGCGAGACCATCCGTCCGGACCGGCGTTTCCGATGAGACGGGAGATCGCCCGTCTCGTCCGAAGCGCCGCTCACGTCCTTCCACGACGCGGTTCGACGCCGGGGTCCCACGACAAGAGGACATCCGATGTTTGAGACCTATTTCCGCAAGGAACTCGACTGGGGCGGGCGCAGGCTCGTGCTCGAGACCGGCAAGATGGCCCGTCAGGCCGACGGCGCGGTTCTCGTCTCCTACGGCGACACGATCGTGCTGTGCACCGCGGTCGGCGCGAGGAGCGTCAAGCCCGGTCAGGACTTCTTCCCGCTCACCGTCAACTACCAGGAGAAGACCTACGCCGCGGGCAAGATCCCGGGCGGGTTCTTCAAGCGCGAGGGGCGTCCGTCGGAAGCCGAGGTCCTGAATTCCCGCCTGATCGACCGCCCGATCCGCCCGCTGTTTCCGGAGAACTTCCGGAACGAGGTGCAGGTGGTCGCGACCGTGCTGAGCCATGACATGGAGAACGATCCGGCGGCGATCGCGATGATCGGCTGCTCGGCGGCGCTGACGCTGTCCGGCATCCCGTTCTTCGGCCCGATCGCCGGCTGCCGCGTCGGCTACGTCGATGGCGAGTACGTGCTCAATCCGACGCTGGACCAGATCAAGGGCGGCTCCGCGCTCGACCTCGTGGTCGCCGGCACCGCCGAAGGCGTGCTCATGGTCGAGAGCGAGGCGCGCGAGCTCTCCGAGGAGGTGATGCTCGGCGCCGTCACCTTCGGCCACCGGAGCTTCCAGCCGGTGATCACCGCGATCATCGAGCTCGCCGAGCACGCGGCGAAGGACCCGTGGGCACTGTCCGAGGAGACCGCGGAGGAGCGGGCACTCGCCAGCCGCGTCGCCGAGATCGCCCGCGGGCCGATCGCCGAAGCCTACGGTGAACGGGTCAAGCAGGCCCGCGTCGAGCGTGTCGGCGCCGCCAGGAAGGCCGCCGCCGAGACGCTCGCCGCCGAAGGCTTCGACACCGCCGCGGCCAGGCCCGTGTTCAAGCATCTCGAGGCCGACGTCGTCCGCAATGCCATTCTCGATACCGGCATCCGGATCGACGGTCGCGATACCAGGACGGTGCGCCCGATCCTGGCCGAGGTCGGGGTGCTGCCGCGCGCGCATGGCTCGGCCCTGTTCACGCGCGGCGAGACGCAGGCGCTCTGCATCGCGACCCTCGGCACCGGCCAGGACGAGCAGGTGGTCGACGCGCTCGACGGCGAGTACCGGCAGCATTTCATGCTGCACTACAACTTCCCGCCGTTCTCCGTCGGCGAGGCCGGCCGGATGGGCTCGCCCGGCCGACGCGAGATCGGCCACGGGAAGCTCGCCTGGCGGGCGATCCGGCCGCTGCTCCCCGGCAAGGACGCCTTCCCTTACACGCTTCGCGTGGTGTCCGAGATCCTGGAGAGCAACGGCTCGTCGTCGATGGCCACCGTCTGCGGCACCTCGCTGTCGCTGATGGACGCTGGCGTCCCGCTCGTGCGCCCGGTCGCCGGCATCGCCATGGGGCTGATCAAGGAGGACCGCGGATACGCGGTGCTCTCCGACATCCTCGGTGACGAGGACCATCTCGGCGACATGGACTTCAAGGTCGCCGGCACCGAGCAGGGCGTGACCGCGCTGCAGATGGACATCAAGATCACCTCGATCACGCCCGACATCATGCGGGTGGCGCTGGACCAGGCCCGCGAGGGACGGCTCCATATCCTGGGCGAGATGGCCATCGCGCTGACCGGAGCGCGCTCCGGCGTGTCGAAAACCGCGCCGAAGATCACCACGATCACGGTGCCGAAGGAGAAGATCCGCGAGGTGATCGGGACCGGCGGCAAGGTGATCCGCGAGATCGTCGAGACCACCGGCTGCAAGATCGACATCGAGGACGACGGCACGATCAAGATTGCGGCGACCTCGGACGAGCAGGCCCAGCGGGCGATCGACCGCATCCGCGGCATCGTCGCGGAGCCCGAGATCGGCGTGATCTACAACGGCCGCGTCGTGAAGACCGCCGATTTCGGCGCCTTCGTGAACTTCCTCGGCGCGAAGGACGGGCTCGTCCACATCAGCGAGCTCGCCGACAAGCGGGTCGGCCGGACCACCGACGTCGTCGCCGTCGGCGATCAGGTGAAGGTCAAGGTCCTCGGCTTCGACGATCGCGGCAAGGTGAAGCTCTCGATGCGGGTGGTCGATCAGGCGTCGGGCGCCGACATCAGCGACCAGGTCGGCCCGAAAGGCGGCGGTGGCCGCGAGCGCCGGGTCGAGGAAACCGTCGAGTAGGGATCGCAAACGAACACCGGATGCGTCCGCGTCCGGTGTTCGGCGTTCCTCGCTGACCGGGACATGACCCGGGGCTTTGACCCAGAGATCGGGACGACATCGTCGATGAAGATTCTGAACGCGATCAGGATGGGCGGCGCCGAGATCCTGCCGATCGTCGA
>CAXUBX010000116.1:0-8135 GCA_964249405.1 uncultured Acetobacteraceae bacterium
TGACCGAATCCCGAGGGAAGATCGCGGCTGCGAAGAACAGCGCGCCGTGATGTTTCCGGCAGTCCATGCAGTGGCAGAGACCAACCCGGTTCGGGCGGCCTGACGCTTGAACACGGACGTCGCCGCACAGGCATCCGCCGGCGTACAGATCCATCGCATGTCTCCTTCCTGACTGATGTCGCGTGGCGGCTTCTCTCAGAGTAATGTCCGCAAGGAGCCGGGAGCGACGAACGAGAGGTCCGCCGGAACGACCCAGAGGCGGAGGTCGACGCGTGGCACTGGTCAAATACCGCTCCCACCACCCCGGCCTCGAGCCGCGCCGGACGAAGCTGGAAATCCCCGGCTGGGCGGGCCGGTCCGAGCCGAGAGCCGATGGCTCGATGGAGCAGGCCTGGCACTGCGTGCCGTTCACCGAGGCGGCGAGGGCCGGGATCGAACTCGCCTATCCGTACGCGGACGAACTCCGCGTCGCGATGCGCGACGGCGCCCTCTGGTTCGAAGGAGAGTTCGGCGAGGACGAGGTCCGCCGGCCACCGTTCCGGAGCTTCGGCACCGACTACTTCACCTACCGGATCCTGCTCGATCTCAAGGTGGACGACGGGCTCGCGCTGAAGACCGAGCCGCACCCGCGCTTCTACACCGACCGGACCGGCACCGTGCCGATCGCGGTGCCGGCGCTGATCCGGCCCTGGTGGCCGATGATCTACTTCGTGGTGTTCAAGTCGCCGGCGGAGGGGGCGGCGCACGTGTTCCGCCCGGGCGAGCCGTTCATGCAGGTCACGGTGGTGCGGGCCGAGGATCCGCCCGAGCTCGTCCCGATGCCGGAAGCGGAGGCGGCCGAGCGGGAGATCCAGTCGCGGCGCATCCACGAGAGCCGCGCGACGCTCGGCGCGGACACGGTCTGGACGTCGGCCACGGACACCGTGTTCGACGGCACCTATCGGAGGCTGCTGGCCGCCGCGAGGGCGAAGGGCGGCGACGAGCGTTAGCCGCAGAACAGTCCGGACGCGAATGCCCCTCGCGCGCGGTCATGCGTTGCGTCGCCAGACCTCTTCCTGAATGGCTGTCGCGAAGACGACCCATGGCAGGAGAGGTGCTGCGGCGAGCGCCGCCTTGCGGTCGACCAGAGCCGCCGTGCCGATCGCCGCGGCCGACGTTGCGACCATCGACGCCGTGAACCCGAACGCCTCCCCGACCTGCCTTCTTCCGAACAGGACGAAGGAGAAGCCCGCGATCCCGGACAGGTTCACGGCCCAGGCGATCAGCGCCGCTGTTCTCCGGCCGGAGGCGGGCGCGATCAGAAGCCGGTAGCCAGAATAGCCGAACAGCGCATCGAGCCCGCTCCAGACGATGCCGAAAACCGGCCCCGGCGGCGTCAGTCCGGGTTTGCGCAAGCACGCATACCAGGCGGCGGTCCGGGGATGGTTCGGCGCTGGACTGAAGCGCGCGCCCAGGAATTGCGCCGCGACCACGGCGCTCCCAGCGAGCAACACGGCCGGTCAAGTTTTCATTCATCCTCAGGGCTGTCGCTCGTGAGAAGAAAGTCTTTTCCTCTCGCGAGTTCGGCATCCGGCCGCGGTCACCCTCATCCGCGCGGTGCGGGCACGAATGCGTACGGACCACCCCGTTCGAGGGCGCGCCTGCAGGGCTCGCGCGCGTGGATGCGTTCGAGCCAGTCCGCGATCCCGGTTCGCGCGGCACCGAGCCTGCCACGCGCCGCCGCCGCCTCGAGCGGGAAGCTCATCATGATGTCGGCGACCGTCAACGCGTCGCCGGCCAGGAACGGCCTGTCCTCCAGCGCAGCTTCGGCACGATCGAGCTGCAGACGGAGCTGCGGCGAGATGAAGCGCTGGTCCACCGCGCGCGCGATCGCGCGCGCCACCGGACGCAGCAGCAACGGGGCGTCGGGTCCGGAGGTCCGCTCGAACACGAGGCCGAGCAGGAGCGGCGGCATGAACGAACCCTCGGCCGCGTGCACGAAGCTCCGGCAGAGCACCCAGTCCGCGGTGCCGGGCGCGGGCTGCAGCCGGCCTCCGCCATGCCGTTCGAGCAGCCAATCGACGATCGCGCCCGACTCCGAGATCGTGATCGGACCCTCCTCGACGATCGGGGCCTTGCCGAGCCCGTCGACCTCCCTGAGCGAGCGCGGCGCCAGCATCGTGTCGGGGTGCCGCTCGTAGCGTCGGACCTCGTAGGGCAGGCCGAGCTCCTCCAGCAGCCAGAGGATGCGTTGCGACCGGCTGTCGGCCAGATGATGGACGATGATCACGAGACGCTCCTCCGGGCGACGCTCGCCAGCGGCTCACGAGGCCGGTTCCGATCCACCACCACCGCCGCCCGCCGCGCCCGGCTCCCTCAGTAGTGGTGATGGTGATGGTGGTGATGGTGGTGATGGTGGTGATGGTGGCGGTAGCGCCGGCGGTAATAATGATGGTGATGGTGATAGGGGTAGTACTGCACCTGCTCCACGGCGGCCGCCGGCGCAGGCTCCTCGCCGCCGGCCGTCCGCTGCAGCAGGGCCAGCGCGTCCGGGACCGGTCGGAGCAGGTCGGCATAGGAGGCCGGCGCCGGAAGCCCGCCCGGCATGGCGGCCTCCGCGCTCGCCGGGATGGACGCGGCGAGCGCACCCACCGCCCCGATCACGCATGCCACGCTCTTGTCCACGATGGTGCCTCCTTCGGTCGTCGCCGGTCGCGCGGCACCGCCGGGACCCGGCTTGATGATTGATCGGATGGTCAGGCGCCGTCGCCCGGCGGATTCTCGCCGCTGATCATGCCGGCCGCCGGGCCCGCGAGATAGGGGAAAGCGGTCGCGCGGTCCTCACTCCGAGGCGAGCCCGCCCCACGGGGCACCGGGCCCGATCGCGGCCGCGTCGTCGCTCCGTCCGCCCGACACTCGAGGAGCGGTCGTCGCAACGCCTCAGGCGAACAGCGTGCCGCCCGCCTCGCCGCATCGGCCGCCGAACAGCGAGGCGGCGAGCGGCATGGTGACCCGCCGGCCCGCCTCGAGGGACGCGGTGTCGAGCAGGCGGGCCGCCTCGCGCATCGCGGCCGCCTCGCGCGGCAGACGGTCGCGGAGGTAGCGCGCCACGTGAGGCGGCACCGCGAGCTGGCGTTCGGCGAGCAGGCGCTGGAACAGCGCATCGAGCAGCGCGTCGTCGGGCGGCCGGATCGCGATCGCGAAGGTGGCGCGGAGCCGGCTCGCGAGATCGGGCAGCGCGACCGCGAGGCGGGACGGCGCGTCGCGGAAGGCCAGCGTCAGCGAGACGCCGGCTTCGGCGAGGCGGTTCAGGAGGTGCAGCAGCGCTTCCGGCTGGTCGAGCGCCGCCTCGGCGTCATCGACGGCGAGACCGCCGCCGCCCTGCGGCAGGGCGGCATCCGGCGGCAGGTGGCGGATCGCGGCCGCATCGAGCAGGGCCGCGTCACGCCCGGCCGCCCGGAGGCCGCCGAGCCAGATCCGGAGGAGATGCGTCTTCCCGGTGCCCGGCGCGCCCCAGAGCGCCAGCCGGCCGAGCGGCCATGACCGGTCGGCGCCGGGCCGGAGCGAGGCGAACGCCTCCTCGTTCGACACCGCGACGATGAAGCCGTCCGGCGCGAAGGCCTCGCGATGGAGGAACGGGAGGGCGAGCTGTTGCACGGCGGCGCCCGAACGGGTCAGGCCTGGTCGAGGTAGAGCGGGCTCGCGAGATAGCGGACGAGCCAGTAGCGGGCGAGCACGCCGACCGTCGCCGCCATCGGCACCGCCAGCATCACGCCGACGAAGCCGAGCGCCGCCCCACCGGCGAACAGCGCGAAGATGACCCAGACCGCGTGAAGCTCCACCCGGTCGCCGAGGAAGCGCGGGTAGATCACGTAGCCCTCCAGGAGCTGCCCGGCCACGAACACCGCGGCGACCACGAACACGCCGTGCCAGGTCGGGAACTGCGCGAGTGCCAGCGAGATCGAGGACACCGCGCCGGTGATGGTGCCGACATAGGGGATGAAGGAGAGGCCGCCGGACAGCAGGCCGACGATCAGCCCGAGATCGAGCCCGGCGAGCGACAGCCCGACCGCGTAGAACAGGCCGAGCAGGACGCAGCAGACGAGCTGGCCGCGCACCCAGGCCGACAGGATCCGGTCGACCTCGGCGGCCTGGGCCCGCAGCGAGGCGGCGTAGCGGCGCGGCAGCCAGAGATCGAGGCGGCCGATCACCGCGGGCCAGTCGCGCAAGAGGTAGAACGCGACGATCGGGGTGATGAGCGCGAGCGAGAGCACGTTGAACAGCGCGAAGCCCCCGCCGACGATGCGGGTGAGCGTCGCGCCGACGAAGCCGATCACCGTGCCGGCCTGGTTGGCCACCAGATCGCGCAGTTTCTCGTTCACGTAGCGCGCGCCGAGATGGCGCGTCGCGTCCGCGATCAGTCCGTCGGCCAGATGCCGGATCGCGATCGCATAGGAGGGGACCCGCTCGGCGAGGATCCCGATCTGCGCGATCGCGAGAGGATAGAGGAGCAGCAGCGCCACGAGGCAGGCCGCGACCAGGCCGACGATGACCACGAAGGCGGCGGTGCCTCGTCCGAGGCCGGCCCGCACGAGGCGCGAGCAGAGCGGATGGAGGAAGTAGGCGATGCCGGCGGCGGCGACGAACGGCATCAGGATCGAGGCGAACAGCCGGAGCGCGAGCCAGGCCGCGATCACCAGCCCGACCAGGGCAACGATGCGCTGCGCGCGGGTGACGCGCGCGACGGCAACCTCGGCAGGGGTCGGTGGGCGCGGCGTGCCCTGTGCGATCGCGTCCAAGCTCGCTCACTCCCGCTCGGGTCCTCTTACAGTATAAGGAGGACGCCGCCGGAATGGAGACGCGGGCTTTGGGCGCGAACGGAACGAACGGGCTCACCTATGCCGAGGCGGGTGTCGACATCGGCGCGGGCGAGGCGCTGGTCGAGCGGATCAGGCCGCACGCCGCGGCGACCCGCCGGCCCGGCGTGATGGGCGGGATCGGCGGCTTCGGGGCGCTGTTCGACCTCAAGGCGGCCGGATTCCGCGATCCCGTCCTCGTCTCCTCGACCGACGGGGTCGGCACCAAGCTCCTCGTCGCGATCGAGACCGGGATGCCCGACGGGGTCGGGCAGGACCTGGTCGCGATGTGCGTCAACGACCTCGTGGTCGGCGGCGCGACCCCGCTGTTCTTTCTCGACTACCTCGCGACCGGCGCGCTGTCGGTCGACGCGGCCGCGCGCGTGGTGGCCGGGATCGCGCGCGGATGCACGCTCGCCGGCTGCGCGCTGGTCGGCGGCGAGACCGCCGAGATGCCGGGCCTCTACGCCGCCGGGCACTATGACCTCGCCGGCTTCGCGGTCGGCGCCGCCGAGCGGGACGCGCTGCTGCCGGGCGAGGTCGCGCCCGGCGACGCGGTCATCGGCCTGCCGAGCACCGGCGTGCATGCCAACGGCTTCTCCCTGGTGCGCCGGATCGTGGCGGCGAGCGGGCTCGGCTGGTCCGCGCCCTCGCCGTTCGGCGGCGGCACGCTCGCGACCGCCCTGATGACGCCGACCCGGATCTACGTCCGGAGCGTGCTGGCGCTGCACGAGGCGCGGCTGCTCCGGGCGGCCGCCCACGTCACCGGGGGCGGCCTGCCGGGCAATCTGCCGCGCGTGCTGCCGGCGGGAACGCGGGCCGCGATCGATCGCGCCGCCTGGACGCGGCCGCCGGTCTTCGAGTGGCTGGCCCGCGCGGGCGGGGTCTCGCCGGACGAGATGGAGCGTGTGTTCAATCTCGGGATCGGCATGGCGCTGGTGGTGTCGAACGTCGCCTCGGCGACCGCGCTGCTGTCCGAGCTCGGCGAGGAGCCGGTGGTGATCGGCCGGATCGAGGCGGCCGTGCCGGGCGAGGCCCCCTCGGTGCGCTTCACGGACGGCGCGGTGTGAAGGCGCTGCCCGCAGGCATCGCGTGACGGGACGCGTTCCGGTCGCGGTGCTGATCTCGGGCCGCGGCAGCAATCTCGAGGCCCTGATCACCGCCGCGGCGGCCCCGGACTTTCCGGCCCGGATCGCGGTGGTGGTGTCGAACCGGAGCGACGCCGCGGGGCTCGATCGCGCAAGGGACGCCGCGATTCCGGCGGCGGTCGTTCCGCACGAAGGCTTCGGACGCGACCGCGCGGCGCACGAGGCGGCACTCGACGCGGTGCTCGACGCGCATGGAAGCCAGGTGGTCTGCCTCGCCGGCTACATGCGCGTGCTGACACCGTTCCTGATCGGGCGCTGGGCCGGGCGGATGCTCAACATCCACCCGAGCCTGCTGCCCGCCTTTCCCGGACTCCACACCCACGCGCGCGCCCTCGCCGCCGGCGTCGCGCTGCATGGATGCACGGTCCACCTGGTGAGCGAGCGCGTGGACGAGGGTCCGATCCTGGCGCAGGCGGCCGTCGCGGTCATGCCCGGCGACACCGAGGACAGCCTGGCGGCGCGGGTGCTCGCGGCCGAGCACGTGCTCTATCCGGCCGCCCTCGCATCGTTTCTCGGGGCACCGTTCCCGGACGTCGCGGCCGGAACGCCCGGGCGCCTGCTGGGGTCGGGGGCGGCGATGGCCCGTGAGCCAGGATTGAACGTTCGTTCGGATAATAATACAATATAACAAATACGCCCCTTATATCAGGGAGGGGGCGACCGTCATCACAGGTGAAAGCTTCTGAAACTCCACCCTGCTCCCCGGCTGCCGCGTCCGCGCGCCGTCATCGGCGCGGACGACTTCGGCGCGTCTGCTCCGATCTCGCCGGTCGTCTCGTTCATCGTGCCGGCCTTCAACGCGGAACGGACGCTCGCGCGGACGCTCCGCGCGCTCCGCCGGCAACGGATCCGGCGGTGGGAAGCGGTCGTGATCGACGACGGTTCGACCGACGCGACGTTCGGAGTGGCGGCCGCCTGGTCGGGCCGCGACCCGAGGATCCGGGTCCTCCGCCAGCAGAACGGGGGACCGTCGGCGGCGAGGAACGCGGGCCTCGCCCATGCGAGCGGCACCTACGTCGCGTTCGTCGACGCGGACGACACGATCGCGCCGAGCTACATCTCGCGGATGCTCCGCGCGATCGCGCGCGCGGGCGGCGCCGACGGCGCGTGCTGCGGCAGTCAGCGATTGAGCCGGACGGGCCGGGTGATCGAGCAGTCGAGGCCGGTCGGGATCGATGTCGATCTCAGTGCCAGCTGCCGCCAGATGGTGCCGGCGCCGCTTCATGCGTTGTTCATCCGCCGCTCCGCGGTGATCGCGATCGGCAGTTTCGAGGCCATGCTCGGGGCCCACGAGGACTGGGATTTCTGGGCACGGCTCGGAGCCGCCGGCATCCGGATCGCGCGCGAGGACGCGCCTCTCGTGCATTACTGGTGCCGGGCAGGGTCGCTGACGCGGAACGGCCCCTTCATGATCCGGACGTACCGGGCCGCCCGCGCGCGGGTCCGCCAGTTCATGCCGCCGGAAGATCCGGCGATCGAGGACGACGAGCGCCGGCAGGCTCTCGCCTCCTCGCTCGCCTGGAACGCCGGCATGGCGATCGGACAACGGATCGATCCGGCCGCCGTGCTCGCGGCCGCGTTCGAGGACAAGAGGCTGCGGGGCCGGATCGACGCGGCGCGGCTGGGATCCTCGTTCCTGGGGGGACTGGCGGTGGGCGCCGAGCAGCCGCTCTCGGAACTCGCGGATGCGTGGGGCGGTTTCGCCACGGGCTGCAAGCGGTTCTTCGCCGCCTTCGAGATGCGGTCCGGATCGGCGGGCCTCGGCTACGGTCTGCAGAAGGCCTGCGAGCGCGAGGTCATCCGGGCGGCGAGACCGAGGCGGCGCACCCGCAGGCTCGCGAGGTCGGTCGGCCTGCCGCTGCTGTCGCTCGCGTTGCTCCGGGGCCTCGACGTCGGTCCTGGCCGGGACAGTCTGGTGATCACCGTTCCGGGTGCGTGGCGCACGCTGTCGGTGCCCGTGTTCGGCGAGCATCTCGCTGCCGCGACGCTTCGCGCCCGCGTCTTGCAGGGCGGCATGGCGGAGCTCGCCCGATCGCTGGCCCAGCGCCGCGAGACGGCGCGGGCCGAGCGGGCACTGGCGGCAGCAGACGCGGCGGTCCGCCCCATCGCGAGGCGGCTCCGGGCGAAGGTCCCGCGCCTGGCCCGCCGGGCC
>CAXUBX010000117.1:0-8083 GCA_964249405.1 uncultured Acetobacteraceae bacterium
GGCCTGGCCGTGGCCGGCGGGGCCGCGCCGAACGCGCCGGCCACGGCCAGGCCCGTGCCCACGCCGGAGCAGCAGGAGGCCGGCCAGCCGATGCTCGCGATGCCGGCCGCGCCGTCCGGCGTCACGCTGGTGACCGCCGGCCCGCTGCCGACCATGCCGGTCTCGCCGCCCGCGCCGCCCCGGTTCCCGAACTTCGTCGTGCCGACCACCGAGGTCGCGTCGCTCCACCCCGATTTCGGATCGCCGCCGCCGGCCGATCTCGCCTTCGAGCCCGGCTCCGACGTCCTCCTCGGGTCGTCCCGGGGCGCGCTGTTCCACGCCGCCTCGTCCCGCGGCACGGGCCGCATCCGGGTCACCGGATTCGGCGACGCGGCATCCGACGCGCCGTCCGACCAGGCCGCGGCGCTCCGTCTCGGCCTTGCGCGTGCCGCCGCCATCTCGGCCGCGCTCGAGCGCCTCGGCGTCCCGTCACGGGACATCGTGCTCGCCGCCGCCGCCTTCGGTCGCGGCGGTGACGTGACGGTGCTACCCTGACGGCGTCCTCCAGCCCGTCCGGGATGCCATGCCAGAAGAGTTCCACCGCATCCGGCGCCTGCCGCCCTACGTGTTCGCCGAGGTGAACCACGCGAAGGCGCGGGCGCGCGCGGCCGGCGAGGACATCATCGATCTCGGCATGGGCAATCCCGACAGCCCGACGCCACCCCACATCGTGGACAAGCTGGTCGAGACCGTCGCCGATCCCCGCGCCCACCGCTATTCCGTCAGCCGCGGGATCCCCGGCCTTCGCCGCGCGCTCGCGACCTACTACGCCCGCCGCTTCGACGTCCGGCTCGATCCCGAGACCGAGGTGATCGCGACGCTCGGCTCGAAGGAAGGCCTCGCCAATCTCGCCTCCGCGATCACCAGTCCCGGCGACACCATCCTGGTGCCGAACCCGTCGTACCCGATCCACCAGTTCGGCTTCATCATCGCCGGCGCCTCGGTCCGCTCGATCCCGGCCGAGCCCGGCGAGGCCATGCTCGCGGCGCTCGACCGCGCGGTCCGCCACTCGGTGCCGAAGCCGACCGCGCTGATCGTCAACTTCCCGTCGAACCCCACCGCCGCCGTCGCCGACCTCGATTTCTATCGCGCGCTGGTCGCCTTCGCGCGACGCCACGAGATCTGGATCCTGTCGGACCTCGCCTATGCCGAGATCTATTTCGGCGACCGCGTGCCGCCCTCGATCCTCCAGGTGGAGGGCGCGCGCGAGATCGCCGTCGAGTTCACCTCGATGTCCAAGACCTACTCGATGGCCGGCTGGCGGATGGGATTCGCGGCCGGCAATCCCCGCCTCGTCAACGCGCTCCAGCGCATGAAGTCCTATCTCGACTACGGCGCCTTCACCCCGATCCAGGTCGCCTCGGTTGCGGCGCTGAACGGGCCGCAGGACTGCGTCGCCGCGACCCGCGCCCTCTACCGGGAGCGCCGCGACGTGCTGATCCGCGGCCTCGCCGCCGCCGGCTGGGACGTGCCGAGCCCGGAGGGTTCGATGTTCGCCTGGGCGCCGATCCCGGACCGCTTCCGCGAGCAGGGTTCGGTCGCGTTCAGCAAGCGCCTCCTCGCCGGCGCCAAGGTGGCGGTCGCCCCGGGGCTCGGCTTCGGCGAGCACGGCGAGGGCTTCGTCCGGATCGGCCTGGTCGAGAACACCCACCGTCTCCGTCAGGCGACGCGCAACATCCGCGCCTTCCTGGCGGGACGGGAGGTGGCGGACGCCGAGCCCTCCGAGGCGCTGGCTTGAGCCGAGCCGGCGAGGGCACGCCGCTCCGGGTCGGGATCGCGGGCCTCGGCACGGTCGGCGCCGCGGTGCTCCGGCTGCTCCGCGAGAACGCCGAGCTCCTCGCCGCGCGCGCCGGCCGCCCGATCGTCGCGACCGCGGTCGCCGCCCGCGACCGGGCGCGCGACCGCGGCCTCGATCTCGGCGGCCTCGCCTGGCATCAGGACCCGGAGGCGCTCGCCGGGGACGACGACTGCGACGTGGTGGCCGAGCTGATCGGCGGCGCCGAGGGTCCGGCCCTCCGCCTCGCCGAGGCTTCGCTCCGACGCGGCCGCGACGTGGTGACCGCCAACAAGGCGATGATCGCGGTGCACGGCGCCGCGCTCGCCGCACTGGCCGACGCGAACGGGGCGGCGCTCTGCTTCGAGGCCGCCGTCGCCGGCGGAATCCCGGTGATCAAGGCGGTTCGCGAGGGCCTGGCCGCCAATCGCTTCTCGCGGGTCGCCGGGATCCTGAACGGGACCTGCAACCACATCCTGACGGTGATGCGCGAGCAGGGGCGCGAGTTCGCCGACGTCCTCGCCGAGGCGCAGGCGCTGGGCTACGCCGAGGCGGACCCCGCGTCCGACATCGACGGCATCGACACCGCCCACAAGCTCGCGATCCTCGCCTCGCTCGCCTTCGACCGCGTCGTCGCGTTCGCGGACATCCACGTCGAGGGGATCCGCCGGATCGGCGGTCTCGACATCGCCTTCGCGGGCGAGCTCGGCTTCCGGCTGAAGCTGCTCGGCATCGCGCGGCTCACCGCCGACGGGATCGAGGCCCGCGTCCACCCCTGCATGATCCCGGCCGCCTCTCCGCTTGCCCGCGTCGACGGCGTCTACAACGCGGTGGTCGCCGACGGCGACTTCGCCGGCCGGATGACGCTCGAGGGCAGGGGTGCCGGCGGCGGCCCGACCGCGTCCGCCGTGGTCGCCGACCTGATCGATCTCGCGCGCGGCCGTCGGCTGTCGGCGTTCGCGCGCGCCGCCGCGGCCGCGCCGCCGGTCCTGCCGATCCTCGCTCATCACGGCGCGTACTATCTCCGCCTCGTCGTGCTCGACCGGCCCGGCGTCATCGCCGAGGTCGCGTCCGCCCTCCGCGACGCCCGGGTGTCGCTGAAGTCGATGCTCCAGCACGGCCGCGCGCCGGGCGAGGCGGTGCCGATCGTGCTCGTCACTCACGAGGTGGGCGAGCTTGCCATGCGCGACGCCGTCCGCCGGATCGCGGCACTCGACGTGGTGGTCGAGGATCCGCTCGCGATCCGGATCGAGCCGGGCTGAGCGGCGGAGGTTTGGAATGAACCGAGCGGCGGCACCCCGCCTCAGCGTGAACCTCAACAAGGTGGCGCTGCTGCGCAACGCCCGACGCACCGGCATTCCCGACATCGTCGCGTTCGTGACGCTGGCGCGCGACGCCGGCGCGGACGGCATCACGCTGCATCCGCGCCCGGACGAGCGGCATGTCCGGCGCGACGACGTCGCCCGGATCGCCGACGCGATGGCGCCCTGGCGTCCGGGCTTCGAGCTCAACATCGAAGGCTACCCCGACGAGCGCCTGCTCGCGATCGCCGACGAGGTGCGCCCCGAGCAGTGCACGCTGGTGCCCGACGCGCCCGACGCCTTCACCTCCGAGGAAGGCTGGCGGCTCGACGACCGCGACGCGCGACGGCTCGAGCTCCCGATCCGCCGTCTCGCCGGCCTCGGGACGAGGATCGTGCTGTTCGTCGGCCCGGACCCGGCGGTCGCCGCCCGCGCCGGGGACTTCGGCGCGGCCGCGATCGAGATCTATACCGGCGGCTATGCCGAGGCGGCGCGACAGGGTCGCCCCGCGGCGCTGCTCGCTGCCGCTTCCGCCACCGCCGAGGCCGCGCGACGCATCGGCCTCGCGGTCAATGTCGGGCACGATCTCGACCTCGTGAACATCCCGGCCCTGGTCGCCGCGGTGCCCGGGATCGCGGAAGCCTCGATCGGCCACGCGCTCACCGCCGACGCGCTCGTCCGGGGGTTCGTGCCGACCGTCGCGGCCTACAAGGCGGCGCTCGCCTCGCCGTCTCCCGGCCCGGCTTCTAGCGGGCCCGGTTGACTGGTAGACCATCGCCTCGACCGGTCCCCTCGATTCGGGAGACGCCCATGTCGCAGACGCCTCTCCTTCACGCCGACGACCGCAATCTCGCCCTCGAGCTCGTGCGCGTCACCGAAGCCGCCGCGGTCGCCTCGGCCCGCTGGATGGGCCGCGGCCGGAAGAACGACGCCGACGGCGCCGCCGTCGAGGCGATGCGCCGCGCCTTCGACACGATCGAGATCGACGGCACCGTGGTGATCGGCGAAGGCGAGATGGACGAGGCGCCGATGCTCTACATCGGCGAGCGCGTCGGCTCCGGCGGCCCCCGAATGGACATCGCCGTCGATCCGCTCGAGGGCACCACGCTGACCGCCAACGGCGGCCCGAACGCGATCACCGTGGTGGCGCTCGCCGAGGCGGGCAACTTCCTGCACGCCCCCGACATCTACATGGACAAAATGGCGGTCGGCCCGAACCTGCCGCCCGACATCCTCGACATCGACGCCCCGATCGGCAAGACGCTCCGCGAGCTCGCCCGCGCCAAGCGGCGCAACATCAGCGAGCTCGTGCTCTGCACGCTGGAACGCGAACGCCACGCCGAGCTGATCGCGAAGGCGCGCGAGGCGGGCGCCCGGATCGTGCTGATCCCGGACGGCGACGTCGCCGGCATCATCGCCGCCGGCCTTCCCGACACCGGCATCGACATCTACGCCGGCTCCGGTGGCGCCCCCGAGGGGGTGCTGTCGGCGGCCGCTCTCCGCTGCATCGACGGACAGATGCAGGCGCGGCTGATGTTCGAGAACGACGCCCAGATCGAGCGCACGAGGGAGATGTCCGGCGGCGCCGATCCGACCCGCATCCTCGGCCTCGCCGATCTCGCCCGCGGCGACGTCCTGTTCTCGGCCACCGGCGTCACCTCGGGCGCGATGCTCCGCGGCGTGCGGCTGAACGGCAACAACGTGATCACCCATTCGCTGGTGATGCGCAGCAAGTCGGGCACGATCCGCTACATCGAGGGCCACCACAATTTCGGAACCAAGACCTGGGTTCCGACCTGACGGCCGCGCGACCCTGAACGCGATCGGCCCGCCAGCGAACCGGCCGGCGGTGCTCGGCGTCGCCAGGAGCGCGTCCGGCCGGAGCTGGATCTGGCGCGCCGCCGCCTCCGCGGCGGAGGCCGAGCGCATCGGCCTGGCACTCGCAGAGGCGGAGGCGCTTCCCGAGCTGGTCGGCCGCGTGCTCGCGGGGCGCGGCGTGACCCCGGACGATGTCGGGGATTTCCTCGCGCCCACGCTCCGCCGGCTGCTTCCCGATCCCTCGCGTCTCGCCGACATGGATCGCGCGAGCGCCCGCCTCGCGAGCGCGGTGATGCGCCGCGAGACCGTCGGCGTGTTCGGCGACTACGACGTCGACGGCGCCTGCGCGAGCGCGCTTCTGGCCGACACGCTGACAGCCCTCGGCTGCACCGTCCGGGTCCACATCCCGGATCGGATCGCCGAAGGCTACGGGCCCAACCGCGCCGCGATCGAGCGCCTGGTCGCGGGCGGGGCCACCCTCGTCGTCTGCGTCGATTGCGGGACCGCCGCCGGCGAGGTGCTGGAACCGCTCGCGGGCGTCGTCGACCTTCTCGTGCTCGACCACCACAAATCCGCGTCCGTGCCGCGCGGGATCGTCGCCACCGTCAACCCGAACCGTCCGGAGGACCGCTCCGGCCACGGCCATCTCTGCGCCGCGGGCGTCACCTTCCTCGCGCTGGTCGCCACCTTTCGCGAGCTCCGCCGCGCCGGCATGCTCGCCGCGGACGCTCCCGACCTCCTCGCCGGGCTCGACCTGGTGGCTCTGGCGACGGTCTGCGACGTCGTGCCCCTGGTCGGGGCGAACCGCGCCTTCGTCGCGACCGGCCTCCGCGTGCTCGCGCGTCGCGAGCGGCCCGGCCTCGCGGCCCTGCAGGAGCTCGCCTGCGGTCCGCGCCCGGTCGACGGCTTCACCTGCGGCTACGCGCTCGGACCGAGGATCAATGCCGGCGGCCGGCTCGGCGATCCGGCGCTCGGCGTCCGGCTGCTCACCACCACCGATCCCGACGAGGCGCGCCGGATCGCCGCCGCGCTCGACGAGGTGAACCGCACCCGCCGGATCGTCGAGGCCGCGATCCTCGTCCGCGCGATCGACGCGGCCGGCGAGCAGATCGCACGGGGCCATCCGACGATCATGCTGGAGGGCGAGGATTGGCATCCGGGAGTGGTCGGCATCGTCGCGAGCCGGCTCCGCGAGCGGTTCAACCGGCCGTGCTGCGTCGGCGCCGTCCTGGGTGATCTCACCCGGGGCTCCGGCCGCTCCGTCCCCGGCCTCGATCTCGGAAGCGCCGTGATCGACGCCCGCGCCCACGGGCTGCTGCTCACCGGCGGCGGCCACGCGATGGCGGCGGGGTACGGTCACCGGCGCGGGGCCTCCGCCGCCTTCCACGCCTTTCTCGACGACCGGCTCGCCGCGTCCGCCGCCCGCCCCGACGCCGAGGACCTCGCCTGCGAGGCGACCCTGTCGCCCGCCGCGGCGACGCTGGCCCTTGCCCGCCCGCTCGGCCGCCTCGCCCCGTTCGGTGCCGGCAACGAGGAGCCGATGGTCGTCCTCAACCGGGCGCGGGTCGTCCGGGCGGATCGGGTCGGCAAGGACGGCGACGTCGTGCGCGCCGTCGTCGAGGGGGCTGCCGGCGGCGGCCGCGTCAAGGCGATGCTGTTCCGGGCCGGCGAGGCCAACCCGGTCGCGAAGCTGCTGCTCGCGCCGGGCGGTCCGCCCCTGCATTTGGCCGGGCATCTCCGGGTCGAAACCTGGCAGGGCGACGAGAGCGTGTGTTTCGCCATCGAGGACGCTGCGGTCGCCATCTGATGGCGAAGGTGGCCAGTGCCCGGCCGCGACGCTGTTCGTTACGGTGGCATGAAGCTTGCTGTCAGGGTTGCCCGTGACGATCATGCCTCGCCTTCCGGCAGCCTTTCCGCTCAGGCCGGGCCCGTTTTCCCTCGCGGCGATCATCCTGCTGCTCGCCGGATGCGAGGTCGGTCCCGACTACCGGAGACCGGCGTTCCCGGTGCCGCCCCGCTATTCGGAGGGCCTGGAGCCGCGGCGAACCGCGGCGGTCCGCACCACCGGTGGTCGTGCGCAGCAGCTGACGGTCGGGCGCGACGTCGCCGGTGACTGGTGGGATCTGTTCCGCTCTCCGGCCCTGACCTCGCTCGTGGTGACGGCGCTCCGGAACAATCCCGGTGTGGACGCGGCCGAGGCGGCGCTGCGGAACGCCGAGGAGCTGACCCTCGCCCAGTATTCCGGCCTGCTTCCCGCCGTCAGCGGCACCTTCGCCAGGACCTACGAGCAGGTCCCCGCCGCCGAGGAGGGCGTGCAGCCGACCGACATCGGGGGCGCCAGTCTGCAGGCGCATTTCTACCAGGCCGAGCTCTCGCCGATCACCTACAACATCGACGTCTGGGGCGGCATCCGCCGGGGTATCGAGGAACGCCGGGCGATGGCCGCCTACCAGCGATCGTTGCTGGAGATGACCGACCTGACGCTGACCGCGAACGTCGTCGCGACCGCGATTGCGATCGCCTCGCTGGAGCGCCAGATCCGGCTGCAGGACGATCTTGTCGGCTATTCGCGCCGCTATCTCGCGACCCTGCAGGTGCAGTTCCAGACCGGGGCGGTGAACGGCACCGACGTGGCACTCGAACAGACGACGCTCGCGCAGGAGCAGGCCGTGATCCCGCCGCTCCGGATCACGCTGGAGCAGGACCGCCATCTGCTGGCCGCCTATCTCGGCCGCACGCCGGCCGACGCCGAGCTGCCGCCGATCGATCTCGACGCGCTGGCACTGCCGCCCGAACTCCCGCTCGCGCTCCCCGCCTCGCTGCTCGATCATCGTCCCGACGTCGCCGAGGCGGAGGCCAACCTCCATGCCGCGACCGCCGCGATCGGCGTCGCGGTCGCGGCGCGGCTGCCGCAGGTCTCGATCGCGGCCTCGGTCGGGTCGGCGGCGATCGGCGCGCAGGACTTGTTCACCGGCGGCGGCGGGCTCTCGTCCTTCCTGATCCAGGCGGTGCAGCCGATCTTCCAGGGGGGACTGCTGCTGCACAACCAGCGCGCCGCCGAGGCGACCGCGCGCGAGGAGGCCGCGCTCTGGCGGCAGACCGCGATCGGCGCCTACCAGCAGGTCGCCGACGTGCTGAGCGCGATCCGGAA
>CAXUBX010000118.1:0-7647 GCA_964249405.1 uncultured Acetobacteraceae bacterium
CCTCGACCTCCATCGTCGCCTTGTCGGTCTCGATCTCCGCCAGCACGTCGCCGGGCGCCACGTCGTCGCCCTCGTGCTTCAGCCAGCGCGACAGCCGGCCCTCCGTCATCGTCGGCGACAGCGCCGGCATCAGGACATTGCTCGCCACGCTCAGACGATCCTCTTCACGGCATCCACCACCCATTCGGGCTGCGGCAGCGCCAGCTTCTCGAGGTTCGCGGCATACGGGAGCGGCACGTCGGCCCCCGTGACCCGGACCGGCGGCGCATCCAGCCAGTCGAACGCCTCCTCGATCACCCGCATCGCGATCTCGGCGCCGATCCCGGCATAGGGCCAGCCCTCCTCGACGGTGACCAGCCGCGACGTCTTGCGCACGCTCTCGACCACGGTGGGCACGTCGAGCGGACGCAGCGAACGGAGGTTGATCACCTCCGCCTCGATCCCCTCCCCGGCGAGCGCGGCGGCGGCCCGGAGCGCCACGCCGACCATGATCGAGTAGGCGACGATCGTCACCCGGTCGCCCCGGCGCTCGATCTTCGCCCGGCCGATCGGCACCACGTAGTCGTCCGACACCGGCGCGGCGAAGCTCTGCCCGTAGAGGATCTCGTTCTCGAGCACGATCACCGGGTTCGGGTCGCGGATCGCCGCCCGGAGCAGCCCGGCCGCGTCCGCGGCCGAGAACGGCGCCACCACCTTCAGCCCCGGCACGTGCGCGTACCACGACGCGTAGTCCTGGCTGTGCTGCGCGGCGACGCGCGACGCCGCCCCGTTCGGGCCGCGGAACACGATCGGGCAGCCCATCTGGCCGCCCGACATGTAGAGCGTCTTGGCTGCGGAATTCACGATCTGGTCGATCGCCTGCATCGCGAAGTTGAAGGTCATGAACTCCACGATCGGGCGCAGCCCGGCGAGTGCGGCGCCCACCGCAAGGCCGGTGAAGCCGTGCTCGGTGATCGGAGTGTCGATCACCCGGCGCGGCCCGAACTCGTCGAGCAGGCCCTGGCTGACCTTGTACGCCCCCTGATACTGGGCGACCTCCTCGCCCATCAGGAACACGTCGTCGTCGCGTCGCATCTCGGACGCCATCGCGTCGCGGATCGCGTCCCGCACCGTCATCTCGCGGGTCTCGCCGGCCTCGGGCTCGGGGGTCACCGCGAGCGACGCGGGCGGCGCGAACCGCTCCTGCTGCGCGTCGCGCGCCCGGTCCGCGTTCTCCTTCACGCCTTCCGCCGCCACCCGCGGCAGCGCGGGCGTCGACCCGCCGGCGGGCTGGCCCCCCGGCGGAGCCGCAGAGGAAGTGGCCGGCGGCGCCGCGGCCGACGCGCCCGCCGCCTCGCCGTCCAGCACCGCGATCGGCGTGTTCACCGCGACCCCGTCGGTGCCTTCCTCGACCAGGATCCGGGCGAGCGTGCCCTCGTCGACCGCCTCGACCTCCATCGTCGCCTTGTCGGTCTCGATCTCCGCCAGCACGTCGCCGGGGGCGACGTCGTCGCCGACCTTCTTCAGCCAGCGCGCCAGCCGCCCCTCCGTCATCGTCGGCGACAGCGCCGGCATCAGGACCTCGGTCGACATGGCTCAGCGCGCCTCCAGGAGGATGTCGGTCCAGAGCTCGGCGGGGTCGGGCTCCGGGCTGGTCTTGGCGAACTCGACGGCGTCGGTGACGCGGGCCCGGATCGCGCCCTCCTCCGCCTTGAGCTCCGCCTCGGCGACGCCGAGCTCGACCAGCCGCCGCTTGGCGCTCTCGATCGGGTCGTGCTCGGCCCGCATCCGGTCGACCTCCTCGCGGGTCCGGTACTTCGCCGGATCGGACATCGAATGCCCGCGGAACCGGTAGGTCGAGGCCTCGATCAGGAACGGCCCCTGGCCGCTCCGGCAATGCTCGATCGCGTCGCGCGCCGCCTCGTGCACCGCCAGCACGTCCATCCCGTCCACCTTGCGGCCCGGGATCGCCCAGGGCGCGCCGTTCCGCGACAGGTCGGCCGAGGCCGAGGACCGCTCCACCGCGGTCCCCATCCCGTAGCGGTTGTTCTCGATCACGAACAGCGCCGGCAGCTTCATCAGCGCCGCCAGGTTGAACGCCTCGAACACCTGGCCCTGGTTCGAGGCGCCTTCGCCGAAATAGGTGACGCTGACGTGGCGCGCCTCGCGATACCGGTTCGCGAACGCGAGGCCGGCGCCGATCGGCACCTGGGCGCCGACGATCCCGTGGCCGCCGAAGAAGTTCTGCTCGCGCGAGAACATGTGCATCGAGCCGCCCTTGCCGCGCGAGTAGCCCGTGGCCCGGCCGGTCAGCTCCGCCATCACGCCGCGCGGGTCCATCCCGGTCGCCAGCATGTGGCCGTGGTCGCGATACGACGTCACCACCTGGTCGCCCGGCGAGAGCGCCATCTGCACGCCCACCACCACCGCCTCCTGGCCGATGTAGAGGTGGCAGAACCCGCCGATCAGCCCCATGCCGTAGAGCACGCCGGCCTGCTCCTCGAAGCGGCGGATCAGCAGCATGTCGGCCCACGCCCGGCGGAGACGCTCGCGGCCGAGCTGGCCGGAGCCTTCGACCTTGATCGCCGAGCCCGCCTTCGCCGCGGCGGGCTTGCCGCCGCCCGCGATCTTTCCACCACCGCCGTCCGCCATCGCACCGCTCCTCACGCTTGCGCGAACGCGCCCGAACGCCCGCCCGACTTCTCGACCACGCGAAGCCCGTCCACGCGCATGGCGCGGTCCACCGCCTTGCACATGTCGTAGATGGTGAGCGCCGCGACGGACGCCGCCGTCAGCGCCTCCATCTCGACCCCGGTCCTGCCCCAGGTGGTGACGGTGGCGCGGATCGCGACCGCGGCGACGCCGTCCGTCTCGTCCGGCTCCAGCTCCACCGAGACCGATCCGATCGGCAACGGGTGGCAGAGCGGAACGAGGTCGGCGGTCCGCTTCGCCGCCATGATGCCCGCGAGACGCGCCGTTGTCAGCACGTCGCCCTTCGGCGCCTCGCCGGCGGTGACGAGGCGGAGCGTCGCCGGGTCCATCACGATCCGGCAGGCCGCGGTCGCCCGCCGCGCGGTCTCCGGCTTGTCCCCGACCTCGACCATGTGGACCCGCCCCGCGGCGTCGAGATGGGTGAGCCCGCTCATGCCGACCCCCGCCCGGCGGCCGCCGGCGGCGGCGGCGCGCCGATCAGCGCCCGCGTCGCCGCCCCGACATCGGGCTCGCGGAGCAGGCATTCGCCGACCAGGAAGCAGCTCACGCCGTGGTCGGTCAGCATCCGGATGTCGTCCGGCGTCCGGATCCCGCTCTCGCCCACCACCACCCGGTCGGGCGGCACCAGCGGCGCCAGCTGCCGGCAGACCGCGAGATCGGTCGCCAGCGTCCGGAGGTCGCGGTTGTTGATGCCGATCAGCGCGGTGTCGAGCCCGAGCGCGCGCTCCAGCTCGTGCTCGTCGTGCACCTCGACCAGCACGTCGAGATCGAGCGAGTGGGCGAGCCGCGCCAGGTCCATCGCCGCCTCGCTCTCGAGCGCCGCCATGATCAGCAGGATGCAGTCCGCCCCGATCGCCCGGCTCTCGTAGACCTGCCACGGATCGAGGATGAAGTCCTTGCGCAGCACCGGCAGCGACGACGCCGCGCGCGCCGCCTCGAGGTCGGCGGCCTTGCCGTGGAAGTGCGGCTCCTCGGTCAGCACCGACAGGCAGGTCGCCCCCGCCTCCTCGTAGGCCGCCGCGAGTGCTGCGGGCGAGAACGCCCGCCGGATCACCCCGGCCGACGGCGAGGCGCGCTTGAGCTCGGCGATCAGGCCGGGGATGCCGGCCCCGGTCGCCCGCTTCAGCGCGCCCGCGAAGCCGCGCGTCGGGCCCGCTTCCCGGATCCGCGTCCGCAGCACCTCGGCCGGCAGCTGCAGCCGCCGCCGCGCCACCGCGGTCCGGGTTTCGGCGCAGATGCGCTCGAGAACGTCTGCCATCATCCTCCCCTCAGGACGGGAGGCCCGCGATCGGGGCCCCCTTCGGCCGGGATCTCGCCCCGGAGCGCCCGCAGCAGCGCCAGCGCCGTGCCGCCGTCGATCGCCGCGGCGGCCCGGCCGGCGCCGTCGCGGAGATCGGACGCGAGGCCGGCCACCACCAGGGCGGCCGCCGCGTTGAGCAGCACCGTGTCGCGATAGGGTCCCGCCTCGCCCTCCAGCAGAGCGAGGAGCGCCGCGGCGTTGCGCTCCGGCTCGCCGCCCCGGATCGAGGCCGGGCAGCGGGCGAGCCCCGCCTCCTCCGGCAGCACGGTCCCGAGCCGGACCTCGCCGCGGTCCAGCACCGCGACCGCGGTCGGTCCCGCGAGCGTCATCTCGTCGAGCCCGTCGCCGTGCACGACCCAGGCCCGCTCGGCGCCGAGTGCCGCCAGCGCGTCGGCGACCGGCACCAGCCAGCGCCGGTCGAACACGCCGAGCAGCTGGCGCCGGACCCCGGCCGGGTTGCAGAGCGGCCCGGCGAGGTTGAGCAGCGTCCGGATCCCGAGCGCCCGGCGCGCCGCGGTGGCGTGGCGGAGCGCCGCGTGGTGCCGCGGCGCATGGAGGAACGCGATCCCCCGCGACGCCAGCAGCGCGCGCTGCCGTCCGGGCTCGGGGTCGGGGTCGATGCCGAGCGCGCGGAGGACGTCCGAGCCCCCCGAGCGGGAGGACAGCGCCGCGTTGCCGTGCTTGGCGACCGGCGCCCCCGCGGCGCGCGCCACGAAGGCGACCGCGGTCGAGACGTTCAGCGTCCCGGCGCCGTCGCCGCCGGTGCCGCAGACGTCGATCGCGCCCGCCGGCGCCTCCACCGTGTCCATCCTGGCCCGGATCGCGCGCACCGCGCCGGCGAGCTCGGCCGCCGTCTCGCCGCGGATCCGGAGCCCCATCAGCAGCGCCGCGATCGCGCCGTCCGAGCCGCGCCCGTCGATCACGTCGCCGAACGCGCGGAAGGCGAGATCCTCGCCGATCGGCCCGTCCGCGCTCCCCTCGACGCCCTCGGCGAGGATCCGGATCGCGTCCCGCAGCGCATGCCCGGACCCGGACCCGACCGGCGCGGGCGGGGCGGCCTGGTCAGGCAGCGTCCGGAACCCCTCGCGGCCGCCGGGCCGACGCGATCCGGAGGAAATTGGCGACGATCGCGCCGCCCGACGGCGACGCGATGCTCTCGGGATGGAACTGCACCCCGAACACCGGGTGCGCGACGTGCCGCAGTGCCATGATCACGCCGTCCGCGGTCCAGGCGGTCGCCCGGAGCGACGGCGGCAGCGTCTCGGGCCGGACGTGCAGGCTGTGGTAGCGCGTCGCCTCGAACGGCGACGGCAGCCCGGCGAACAGCCCCCGCCCCTCGTCCTCCGCGTCTCCGTGATGCACCTGGTCCACCTTCCCGTGCATCGGCCGCGGCGCCCGCACCACCTCGCCCCCGAACGCCTCGGCGATCGCCTGGTGGCCGAGGCAGACGCCGAGCAGCGGCACCCCCGCCGCCGCGGCGGCGCCGACCAGCGCCACCGAGATCCCGGCCTCGCGCGGCGTGCAGGGGCCGGGCGAGATCACGATCGCGTCGGGCCGGCTCGCGATCGCCTCCTCGACCGAGATCGCGTCGTTCCGCCGCACCACCGATCGCGCGCCGAGCCCGCCGAGCAGGTGCACGAGATTGAAGGTGAAGCTGTCGTAGTTGTCGATCAGCAGGATCATCGCGGCGGACCATGGAGACGCCTCGTGCGGCGGTCAATGCGCGGGCAGGCCCGGAAACCGGGCGGCGGGACGCCGCACGGAGCGATGCGGGGCCGCGGGTCACGCTTCGGGATTTGCCGCGCGTGATCAAACGGCCGATGAACCGCCCGCACGACACTGTTGGAACTCGCCCGGGATGATCAAGGCCGCGCTCGCGCGCGTCGTCGACTTCAGCGTCCGTCACGCGCTCGCGGTGGTTCTCGTGTCCGGCGCTCTCGGCGGCGCGGCCGCGATCCATGCGGTCCGGCATTTCGCGATCAGCACCGACACCGCGCGCCTGATGCCGCGGACGCTGCGCTGGCGGGCCGACCAGATCCGCTACCAGACGCTGTTCCCGCCCGACCGGCTGCTCGCCGTGGTCGACGCGCGGACGCCGGAGCAGGCCGACCGTGCGGCCGACGCCCTCCTCGCGACGCTCGACCGCGCCGTCGCCCCCGGCGGTCCGGTCCGGTCCGCGCAGCCGCTCGGCTTCGGCCCGTTCTTCGAGCGGAACGCCCTGATGCTGGCCCCTGCCTCCGACGCCACCGCGCTCGCGAACCGGATCGCGGCCGCCCGGCCGCTGCTCGCGATCGTCGCGCGCGATCCGACCCTGCACGGGTTCGCCCGCGCGATCGGCGAGGCGGCGGGCGGCGCCGCCGACGGATTGCTGCCGCCCGGCGGCCTCGGCCACCTCCTCGACGCCGCCGCCGAGGCGCTCGCGACCGGCGGCCGCGTCCCGTTCTCCCCGGTGGACGCGCTCGGCGCCGCCCCCGCCGCCCCGGCCGGCGGCGCCGCGGAAGCCAGCGGGACGCGGCGGCTGATCGCGGTGGACCCGGTGCTCGACTACCGCGCGCTCCAGCCGGGCGGCGCGGCGACCGCGCTGGTCCGGGCGCGCTGGGCCGCGCTCCCGGGCGGCACGCGGGCGGGGGCCACGATGGCGCTCACCGGCGAGGTCCCGGTCAACGACGAGCAGTTCGGCGCGGTCCGCCAGGGCCAGACGCTCGGCCTCGCGGTCACCGCCGGCGCGGTGCTGCTGATCTTCTGGCTGGCGCTCCGCTCGTTCCGGATCATCCTCGCGGTCGGGCTGTCGCTCGCCACCGGCTTCGCCCTCACCTGCGCGGCGGCGCTGCTCGCGGTCGGCTCGTTCAACCTGATCTCGATCGCCTTCGCGATCCTGTTCGTCGGCCTCGGCGCCGATTTCGGCATCCAGTTCAGCGTCCGCTACCGCGACGAACGGCATCGCGCCGGACCGGGCGCCGCCGGCCTCGCCGCCGCGCTGCACGGCACCGCGACCAGGGCCGGCATCCCGCTCGCCCTCGCCGCCACCAGCACCACGGTCGGCTTCTTCTCGTTCCTGCCGACCGCCTATCGCGGGGTGTCCGAGCTCGGCCTGGTCGCCGGCATCGGCATGATGATCGCGTTCGCGACCACGATGACCCTGCTCCCCGCGCTCCTCGCCCTGCTCCGGCCGCCGGCGGAGCCGCGCCCGATGGGGTTCGCGGGCCTCGCCCCGCTCGACCGCTTCCTCGCGCGCCATCGCATCAAGGTGGTCGTGCTCACCCTCGTCGCCGTGGTCGCCGCCTCGCCGCTCCTCCGGTCCACGCGCTTCGACTTCGACCCGACCCACATGCAGATCCCGACCGGCGAGGCGGTCGAGACGCTGCACCGCCTGCAGCACGATCCGGCGAGCGGCATCGAGGCGCTCGACGTCGCCGCGCCGGACCTCGCCGCCGCCGACCGCCTCGGCCGGCGCCTCGCCCGGCTCCCCGCCGTGTCCTCGGTGCACACCGCCTCCGCCTTCCTCACCACCGACCGGGAGGCGCACGAGGCGGCGCTCGCCCGTCTCCGCGGCGCGATCGGGCCGCTGCTCGGCCACGGGACCCCGGCCGGAACGCCGGCCGCGACATCCGCTGCCGCCGAGGCCGGCACCGAGGCCGCCCTCCTCGACGCCGCCG
>CAXUBX010000119.1:0-5468 GCA_964249405.1 uncultured Acetobacteraceae bacterium
CCGACACCAGGACCGGCCGACGAGGCGGTCTGCCGGGACCCGCGTCGACCGGTGCGCGGCGCGACCGCGGACGCGACTGGGAGCAGGATGCCATCGCGCGCGTCTTCGAACGCAGCATCGGACGTCCGCTCCGATCAGAAGGCGAAGAAATCACCATCCACGTCCGCGGTGTCAAGATAACGCTGCCGCCAACCGCGTAGGCGTGTAACCAACCGGCTTCAGTCGTATTTTGCAGGGTGATTTTTTTCCTGGCGGCAACGACTTCGCCCGGTCCGCATTCAGGTCGTATCGGGCTCGTCGGTCTGGCCACCACGGAGTTCCGGCGTCCGGCAACCCTGGGGAAGCTCCCGGGTTGCGTCGTCGAGACAAGCGGGAACATGGTGCCCCCGCACAATGTTCGAGGCGATGCTGTCGCGTGTCCGACGGGCGTCGCCTCGACGAACGGTGGAGAGGGAGATGCCGATGCCGGGAGCAGTCGGGGCTGGTTGGACGAGACAGGCGGCGACGCTCGCGCCCGAAGGCGTGTCGATGGGCGCCGACACCGCGATCGACATGCTGTGCATCAACACGATGCGCACGCTGGCGATGGACGCCGTCCAGAAGGCCAATTCCGGCCATCCCGGCACGCCGATGGCGCTCGCCCCGGTCGCCTACGCCCTGTGGCAGAAATTCATGCATTACGACCCGGACGACGCGAACTGGCCGAACCGCGACCGGTTCGTGCTGTCGGTCGGCCATGCCTCGATGCTGCTCTACAGCCTGATCCACCTGACCGGGATCAAGGCGGTCAACGAGCATGAGGACCGCAGCAAGCCGGCGCTCACCATCGACGACCTGAAGATGTTCCGTCAGCTCGACAGCAAGACGCCGGGCCACCCCGAATACCGCTTCACCTCCGGGATCGAGACCACCACCGGTCCGCTCGGGCAGGGCTGCGGCAACTCGGTCGGCATGGCGATGGCCCAGAAATACCTCGCCGAACGCTACAACAAGCCGAACTACCCGGTGTTCGACTACCACGTGTACACCCTCGCCGGGGACGGAGACATGATGGAGGGCGTGTCGGGCGAGGCGGCCTCGATCGCCGGCCATCTCGGTCTCGGCAACCTGACCTGGATCTACGACAGCAACCGCATCACCATCGAGGGCTCCACCGAGCTCGCCTTCAGCGAGCACGTGCTCGACCGCTTCAAGGGCTACGGCTGGCACACGATCGAGGTCGCCGACGCCAACGACACCAACGGGTTCGTCGCCGCGATCAAGGAGGCGCGGGGCGTCACCGACCGGCCGACCTTCATCATGGTCCATTCGGTGATCGCCTGGGGTGCGCCGACCAAGGCCGGGACCCACGGCGCGCACGGCTCGCCGCTCGGCGACGAGGAGATCCGCGGCACCAAGCGCGCCTATGGCTGGCCCGAGGACGCGCAGTTCCTGGTGCCTCCGGAAGTGCCGGCGCATTTCGACGCCCATTTCGGCAAGCGCGGCCGCGACGCCCACCGGGGCTGGCAGGCGATGATGGAACGCTACCGGGCGGACCATCCCGAGCTTGCCGACGAGCTCGACATGATCCGCGAGCACACGCTGCCCGAGGGCTGGGACCGCGACATGCCCGTCTTCGACCCCGATCCCAAGGGCGTCGCCTCGCGGGTGAGCTCCGGCAAGGTGCTGAACGCGATCGCGCCGCACATCCCCTTCATGCTCGGCGGCTCGGCCGACCTGTCCCCGTCGACCAACACCGATCTCAAGTTCCAGGGTGCCGGGTCGTTCGAGCGCGGAAGCTACGGCGGCCGGAACCTCCATTTCGGCATCCGCGAGCACGCGATGGGCTCGGTCCTGAACGGCATGGCGGTGAGCGGGCTCCGGGTCTACGGCTCCGGCTTCCTGATCTTCATGGACTACATGAAGGCGCCGATCCGGCTGTCCGCGATCATGGAGCTGCCGGTCCTCTACATCTTCACCCATGACAGCTTCGGCGTCGGTGAGGACGGCCCGACCCACCAGCCGATCGAGCAGATCGCCCAGCTCCGGGCGACGCCAGGGCTGATCACCATGCGGCCGGCCGACGCGAACGAGGTGGTCGAGGCCTACCGGATCCTGCTGCCGCTCAAGGAGCAGCCGGCGTGCCTGATCCTGAGCCGCCAGAACCTGCCGACCTACGACCGGACGAAATACGCCTCGGCCACCGGGGTCGCGAAGGGCGGCTACGTCATGGCCGACGCGACCGACGGCAAGCCCGACGTGATCCTGATCGCCACCGGCAGCGAGGTCTCGCTCGCGGTCGGCGCCTACGAGACGCTGACCGCCGAGGGCGTCAAGGCGCGCGTGGTGTCGCTGCCGTCCTGGGACCTCTTCGAGCATCAGCCGCAGGCCTATCGCGACGAGGTGCTGCCGCCGTCCGTCATCGGCCGGGTCTGCATCGAGCAGGCGGCGAGCCTCGGCTGGGACCGCTACGCCGGGCCAGGCGGCGCGGTCATCGCGATGCACACCTTCGGCGCCTCGGCCCCGCTCTCGGCGTTGTCGAAGAAGTTCGGCTTCACCCCAGACGCCGTGCTCGAGAAGGCGCGCGAGCAGGCGAAGCGCACCCATTGACGCGGACGCCACGCGGACGCGAACCCATCTGAGGAGCCCACCCATGAACGTGATCTCCAAGGTCGACGGCGCCAACACCCTGAAGTCGCTCGGCGAGGCCGGCCAGGCCCCATGGCTCGACTTCATCGAGCGGCGCTTCGTCGCCGACGGCAAGCTGAAGGAGCTGGTCGAGCGGGACGGACTGCGTGGCGTGACGTCGAACCCGTCGATCTTCGAGAAGGCGATGGGTCACGGGTCGGAATACGACGACGAGATGAAGTCGATCGTGGGCGCGGGCGAGAACGACGTCTCGGCCATGTATCAGGCCTGTGCGATCACCGACATCCGTGCCGCCGCCGACGTGCTGAAGCCGGTGTGGGACCAGACGGAAGGCGCCGACGGCTATGTCAGCCTCGAGGTGTCGCCCTATCTCGCGCTCACCACCGAGCCGACGATCACGGAGGCGAAGGACCTCTGGCGCCGCGTCGACCGCCGGAACCTGATGGTCAAGGTGCCGGGCACCGACCAGGGCGTTCCGGCCATCCGCCGCCTGATCGCCGACGGCGTCAACATCAACGTGACGCTGCTGTTCTCGCTCGACGCCTACAAGGCGGTGCTGGAAGCCTATCTCCAGGGTCTCGAGGAGCGGCACGGCAAGGGCGAGGACATCTCGCATCTCGCCTCCGTCGCCTCGTTCTTCGTGAGCCGCATCGACGGCAAGATCGACGGCGCGATCGACAAGCGGGTCGCCGCCGGCGACCCGGAGGCGGACGCGCTTAAGGCGGTCCGCGGCAAGGTCGCGATCGCCAACGCGAAGCTCGCCTACCAGCACTACCTCGAGGTGTCCGCCTCGCCGCGCTGGCAGGCGCTCAAGGCGGCCGGCGCCAATCCGCAGCGCCTGCTCTGGGCGTCCACCGGGACCAAGGACAAGGCCTACTCCGACGTGCTGTACGTCGACCAGCTGATCGGCGCCGACACCGTCAACACGATGCCGCCCGCGACGATGGACGCGTTCCGCGATCACGGCACGGTCGCCCCCACGCTCGCCGCCGATCTCGACGCGGCGCGTCACACCCTCGCCGAGGCCGACCGTCTCGGTCTCGACCTTCCCGGCGTCACCCGGGGCCTCGTCGCCGAAGGCGTGCAGTCCTTCGCCGACGCGTTCGACGCCCTGCTCGGCGCGGTCGCCGCCAAGCGCGTGGCGCTGCTCGGCCCGCATCTCACGGCCACCGACGCGAAGCTTCCGGCGGACCTCGAGAAGGCGGTCGGCGCGGTGCTCGACGAGTGGCGCAAGCAGGGGACGATCCGCAAGCTGTGGGCGCGCGACGCCTCGGTCTGGACCGGCAAGGACGAGGCGAAATGGCTCGCCTGGCTTGACATCATCGACGAGCGCCTCGCGCATGTCGACGAGCTCGAAGCCTTCGCGGCCGACGTCCAGCGCTCCGGCTTCAGCCACGCGCTGCTGCTCGGGATGGGCGGCTCGTCGCTCGGCCCGGAGGTTCTCGCCGAGACCTTCGGCCATCGCGGCGGCTGGCCCGAGCTCCTCGTGCTCGACAGCACCGATCCCCAGCAGGTCGCGCGCTTCGCCGGCCGGATCGATCCCGCGAACACGCTGTTCATCGTGTCGTCGAAGTCGGGCGGCACGTTGGAACCCAACATCCTCAAGGCATATTTCTTCAAGCTCGCGACCGATGCCCTCGGCGAGGGGCGCGCCGGCCACCATTTCGTCGCCGTCACCGATCCCGGCTCGCACATGGAGCAGGTCGCGAAGGATGACGGGTTCCGCCGGATCTTCCACGGCGACAAGGGGATCGGCGGCCGCTACTCGGTGCTGTCGAATTTCGGCCTGGTGCCCGCCGCCGCCGCGGGCATCGACGTGCGCCAGTTCCTCCAGTCCGGTCGCGCGATGGCGCGGTCCTGCGCCGACAGCGTGCCGCCGCTGCAGAACCCGGGCGTGCATCTCGGCGCCATCCTCGGCGTCGCGGCGCGCGATTTCGGGCGCGACAAGGTGACCTTCGTCGCCTCTCCGGCGATCGCCGACATGGGCGCCTGGCTGGAGCAGCTCCTGGCCGAGAGCACCGGCAAGGACGGTCACGGCCTGATCCCGATCGACAACGAGGCGCCGGGTGCCGCGGAGGTCTACGGCTCGGATCGCGTGTTCGCCTATCTCCGCCTTGCCGACCAGCCCGACCCGAAGCAGGACTCGGCGGTCAAGGCGCTGGCCGAGGCAGGGCAGCCGGTGGTCACGATCACGCTTCCGAACACGCAGTCGATCGTGCAGGAGTTCTTCCGCTGGGAGATGGCGACCGCGGTTGCAGGCGCGATCATCGGCATCAACGCCTTCGACCAGCCCGACGTCGAGGCGAGCAAGCTCGAGACGAAGAAGCTTACCGACGCCTACAACGAGACCGGCACCCTGCCCGACGAGAAGCCGTTCGCCTCGGACGGCGCATTCCGCTTCTTCGCGGACGCGCGCAACGCGTCCGAGCTGAAGGGCACCGACACGGTCGGCATCCTGCGCGCGCATCTCGGGCGCGTCCGCCCGGGCGACTATGTCGGGGTGCTCGCCTATGTCGAGCGCGAGCCCGGAACCCGGCGCTGGATCGAGCGGGTGCGCGAGACGATCCGCGATGCGAAGCACGTCGCGACCACGGCCGAGTTCGGACCCCGTTTCCTGCACTCGACCGGTCAGGCCTACAAGGGCGGCCCGAACAGCGGCGTGTTCCTCCAGGTGACGGCGGACGACCGCGCGGACCTCCCGGTGCCGGGTGCCAAATACACGTTCGGCGTGGTCAAGGCGGCGCAGGCGCGCGGCGATTTCGACGTGCTCGCCGAGCGCGGACGACGCGCGCTCCGTGTGCACGTGACCGGCGATCTCGAGGCGGGCCTGGCCGCCCTCG
>CAXUBX010000119.1:5568-7514 GCA_964249405.1 uncultured Acetobacteraceae bacterium
GTCCGCGGGAACATCGTTCGAGGAGACATCGATGCAGATCGGCATGATCGGGCTTGGCCGGATGGGCGGCAACATCAGCATCCGGCTCGCGCGGCACGACCACCACGTCGTGCTGTTCGACCGCGACGAGCGTGCGATGACCGCGATCCGCCAGCGCGCCGAGAACAGCGTCGCGGCTCGCGATCTCGCGGACATGGTCTCGAAGCTTTCGCGGCCGCGCACGATCTGGGTGATGCTTCCGGCAGGACACATCACCAACTCGACGATCACCGAGCTCTCGGGGCTGCTCGAGCACGGCGACTGCATCATCGACGGCGGCAATTCCTTCTACAAGGAGGACATCCGTCACGCCCGCGAGCTTCGCACGAAGGGGATCGACTTCGTCGACGTCGGAACGTCGGGCGGCGTCTGGGGCCTCGATCGCGGCTACTGCATGATGATCGGCGGCCCGCGGGAGACGGTCGATCGCCTGGACCCGATCCTCTCCGTGCTCGCGCCGGGTGCCGGCGACCTCGAGAAGACGCCGAACCGCGACGGACGCGATCCGCGTCCCGAGCAGGGCTACATGTATTGCGGACCGGCCGGTTCCGGCCATTTCGTCAAGATGGTCCACAACGGCATCGAGTACGGGATGATGCAGGCCTACGCCGAAGGGTTCGACGTCCTGAACAGCAAGCGTTCGGCCGACCTCCCGGAGGACGAGCGTTTCGAACTCGACGTCGCCGACGTCGCGGAGGTCTGGCGTCGCGGCTCGGTGGTCGCCTCCTGGCTACTCGACCTCACCGCGAACGCGCTCGCCCAGAACGAGACGCTGTCGAACTATTCCGGCAAGGTCGCCGACAGCGGCGAGGGACGCTGGACCATCGAGGCGGCGATCGAGGAGGCCGTCCCGGTGCCGGTGCTGTCCGCCTCGCTGTTCGCCCGCTTCCGGAGCCGCACCGACAACAATTTCGGCGAGAAGCTGCTGTCGGCGATGCGTTTCCAGTTCGGCGGCCATGTCGAGCAGCACCAGGTCGACGACAAGCACGGCCGCGTGGTCGACCGCGAAGGCGTCGAAATCGCGAAGGCAGGCTGACCATCGCAGGTCCGGCCGGAGCGCGTGTCCTGGCGCTGAACCATATCAACGAGCTGGCCGGCTTCGCCGAGGGCGAGGTCGAGCCGCAGGCAAAGCCCAGAGCGGCGCCCCCCTCGACCGTGGTGATCTTCGGCGCCGCCGGGGATCTCACGGCGCGCCTGCTGGTTCCCGCGCTCTACAATTTGGCACGCGCCGGGCTGCTCGACGGCGAGTTCAGCGTGATCGGCGTCGATCGCGTCGAGCTCGACGACGACATGCTGCGCGCCCGCTACGGTGCCAGCCTGGAGCGCTTCGTCGTCGAGCGCCGCGGCAAGGAAGGCGGGGGAGACACCACGCTCGACCGCGGATTGTGGGGCTGGCTCGGCGACCGCGTCTCCTACGTTCGCGGCGACTTCGACGATCCCTCGACCTACGAGGAGCTGGCACGCCGGATCGCCGGCAAGAGCGTGGTGTTCTATCTCGCCGTCGCGTCGCGCTTCTTCGCGCCGACCGTCGAGCAGCTCGGTCGGGCGGGCCTCGTGGCCGAGGCCGAAGGCCATTTCCGCCGCGTCGTCATCGAGAAACCGTTCGGTTCCGATCTGGCGTCGGCGCGCGCGCTCAACAAGCGCCTCCTCGCTGTGCTCGAGGAGAACCAGATCTACCGGATCGACCATTATCTCGGCAAGGAAACGGTCCAGAACATCCTCGCACTCCGCTTCTCGAACGGCATCTTCGAGCCGCTCTGGAGCCGGCAGAACATCGACCACGTGCAGATCACGGCCGCCGAGACGGTCGGCGTCGAGAAGCGCGCGGCGTTCTACGAGCAGACCGGCGCGCTCCGCGACATGGTGCCGAACCACCTGATGCAGCTGCTCGCGATGACCGCGATGGA
>CAXUBX010000120.1:0-7511 GCA_964249405.1 uncultured Acetobacteraceae bacterium
CGGCGCTTCCAGCCGGTGTTCGTGGGCGAGCCGAGCGTCGCCGACACGATCTCGATCCTGCGCGGCATCCGCGAGAAGTACGAGCTGCATCACGGGGTCAGGATCAGCGACGGCGCGATCGTGGCGGCGGCGACGCTGTCGAACCGCTACATCACCGACCGGTTCCTGCCGGACAAGGCGATCGACCTGATCGACGAGGCGGGTTCGCGCCTCAGGATGCAGGTGGACAGCAAGCCGGAGGCGCTCGACGAGCTCGACCGCAGGCTGGTGCAGCTCAAGATCGAGCGCGAGGCGCTGCGGCGCGAGGAGGACGCGGCGTCGCGCGAGCGGCTGGCGCGACTGGAAGGCGAGATCGCGGAGCTCGGCGAGCGCTCGGACGCGCTGTCGACCGAGTGGCAGAACGAGAAGGCGAACGTCCAGGAGACGCAGCGGCTGAAGGAGCGTCTCGACGCGGCGAAGAGCGAACTCGAGATCGTGCAGCGGCGCGGCGACTGGGGCCGGGCCTCGGAACTGATGCACGGGGTGATCCCGGCGCTCGAGAGCGAGATCGCGGCCAAGCAGGAAGGCGAGCACGGCACGCTGGTGCGGGAAAGTGTCGACGAGGAGGCGGTGGCCTCCGTGGTGTCGCGCTGGACCGGCGTGCCGGTCGAGCGGATGCTGGAGGGCGAGCGCACCAAGCTGCTCCGGATGGAGGAGACGCTGCGCGAGCGGGTGATCGGGCAGGAGGACGCGCTGCGCGCGGTGGCGAACGCGGTGCGGCGCGCGCGGGCCGGGCTGCAGGACCCCAACCGGCCGATCGGCTCGTTCCTGTTCCTCGGCCCCACCGGGGTCGGCAAGACCGAGCTGACGAAGGCGCTCGCCGGCTTCCTGTTCGACGACGAGCGGGCGATGGTGCGGGTCGACATGAGCGAGTTCATGGAGAAGCACGCGGTGTCGCGGCTGATCGGCGCGCCGCCCGGCTACGTGGGCTACGACGAGGGCGGCGTGCTCACCGAGGCGGTGCGCCGGCGCCCCTACCAGGTGATCCTGTTCGACGAGGTGGAGAAGGCGCACGAGGACGTCTTCAACATCCTGCTGCAGGTGCTCGACGACGGGCGGCTCACCGACGGCCAGGGACGCACGGTCGATTTCCGCAACACGATCATCGTGCTGACCTCCAATCTCGGATCGGACGTGCTGGCGAACCAGCCGGACGGCGAGCAGTCGGCGCTGGTCGAGGCGCAGGTGATGCGTGTGGTGCGCGATCATTTCCGGCCCGAGTTCCTGAACCGGCTCGACGAGATCATCCTGTTCCGCCGGCTGCAGCGGGACGACATGGCACGGATCGTCGAGATCCAGCTCGGCCGTCTGCGGGCGCTGCTGGCCGACCGGCACATCGCGCTCACGCTCGACGGCGCGGCGACGGACTGGCTCGCCAACGAGGGCTACGACCCGGTGTACGGGGCGCGGCCGCTGAAGCGGGTGATCCAGCGCTCGCTGCAGAACCCGCTCGCGGGGCGGCTGCTCGAGGGCGCGATCGCGGACGGCGAGACGGTGCAGGTCTCGGTCGGACCGGACGGTCTCACGCTCGGGGGCGAGATGGCGGCCGCCGCCTGAGGGCGGCGGGTCGGAAGGGAGCATCCAGCGCCGATGAGGACCGGAGCACGCGCCGGACGGATCGCGAGCGCGCTCGGCCGGATCGCCGGACGCGGCGCGCCGCCCCGCCCGGCGCTGCCGGCGGGGCTGCTCGGCGTCGTGGACGGCGTGGTCGACGGCGAGCTGCGGGGCTGGATCGCCGATTTCGCGGCCCTCGAGCGCCGGGAGACGATCGTCTGCCGGGGCCGGTCCGGGCAGGCCCTCTCGTTCATCGCCACCCGCCGGCGGGACGACGCCTGCGCGTATTTCGGGGTCGACGGCGTGCGGGCGTTCGCCGTTCCGCAGGACCTCCTCGTCGAACTCGGGCCGGCGTTCTCGGTCCACGACCGGTCCGGGCGACTGCTCCGGAACGGCCGCTCGGTGTCGCTGCCGCGCGGCGGGGACGAGGCCCGATCGGCGTCCGGGGACCGGCCGCGCTGGCTCGTGATGCACATCCCGAAGACCGCGGGCACCAGCTTCCGGAACGCGCTCGCGACCGCCGCGTCGCCGGGCGAGGCCCTGTTCGTGTATCCGGACCACGGTCTCGGCGTGACCTACGAGGATCTCCTCGCCATGCCGCCGCCGCAACGCGCGCGGTTCCGCTGGATCTGCGGCCACACCTATTTCGGGCTGCACCACCGTCTCGCCGTGCCCGCCCGCTACGTGACGTTCGTCCGCGAGCCGCTCGACCGGCTGCGATCGAACGTCGCGCATCACGTCGCCGCCGGAACGGTCTTCCGGTCGGGCGGCGACGCGCTCGGGTTGGCGGAGGTGGTGAACGGGGGGCTGACGGACGAGTTCGACAACATGATGGTGCGGATGATCGCCGGGGTGACGCTGGAGGCGGCCGGGCCGGGCCGGATCCGCGAGGATCACGTCGATCTCGCGATCGACAACATCCGGCGGGATTTCGAGTTCGTGGGGCACCAGGGCCGGATGGAAGCCGATGCGGCCGCGCTGATGACGCGCATGGGCCTGCCGGTCGTGCCGTCGGGCCGGGACAACGTGACCGCTGCCGGCGACCGGGTCGGCGCGGGGGGCAAGGCGACGGTCGATCGGGCGACGATCGACTGGACGGCGGTCCAGCGGCAGAACCGGTTCGACACGCTCCTGCATGACCGGATCGAACGGCTGGGCCTCACCTCGCGGGTCCTCGGCCCGTAGAGCGGCGGCGCCGGCGAGCATGCGGAGGAGGACGATGTGGGACCGGCGGACTTGAAGGTGGACGCGACGTCGGTCGCGGTGGTGCGCGAGATCGGCGAGACGCTGCGCGCGCTGTTCTGGCCCGCCGCGGTGGTCGGGCTCGCGATCCTGTTCAGGCACAGCCTCGCCCTCCTGCTCGCGCGCGCGAGCGCGGTCTCGGTGACGACGCCGCTCGGCGGCGTGTCGGTGGCGGCCCGCGTCGTGGGGCTCCTCTCGGCGGCCCGTGCGACCCGCGCCGGCACCGGCGGCGGGGTGTTGTGGGTGGACGGCGTCCCGGATCATGGGGCAGCGGAACGGGCGGCGCTGTCGGCGGCGGGGATCGGCATCGCCACGGCGGGGAGCATCGGCGAGGCGCTCGCCCGGATCGCGGGCGGCGACGCCCCGCGGGTGACCGTGCTGGCCGGCGACGCGGCGTCCGACGCAGATGACGTCAGGCAGCTCGTCGCGGCGCGCGGCGGCGGCGGCGTGGTGCTCTACCCCGACCCGGGACGCGCGGTGCCACGCCCGATCGGGGCCGAGGTCGCGGTCTGCACCGATCCGGCGTCGCTGTTCGTGGCGGTCGCGTCGCAGTTTCGGGACGGCGCCTCCTCCTGAAAGAAGCCGGGGAACAAACGAAACCGGGCCGACGCGCCGGTCTTTGAACCGGCATCGCGATCATCGGAGCGTGGCGGAACCTGGATGGAAGGTGAGTCCGACCCCGACCGCGACATCAGGGTTCCGCTCTCGGTCGAGGGTCTCGAGGTCACTCGCCGCAAGATCACGACCGGGCACGTCTCGGTCTCGATCTCGACATCGAGCCGCGAGGTGACGATCGACGAGACCCTGACCCGGGACGCCGTCGAGGTCGAACGGGTGCCGATCGGACGTTTCGTCGACGAGCCGCCACCGGTGCGGAGCGAGGGCGACGTGCTCGTCGTTCCGGTCCTGGAAGAGATCGTCGTGAAGCGGCTCCTGCTCAAGGAGGAGATCCGGGTGCGCCGGGTGCGGTCCGCGCGGCGCCACGAGGACCGGGTGTCGCTGCGGTCCGAGACGGCCTCGGTGGCCCGGAGCGGCGCCACGGAAGTCAACGAAACGGCCGGCGCTGCCGGCAGCAGAAGGAGTGCAACAATGCCGAGTGAAACCATCGTCGCCGTCTACGAGACGGAAGCCGCGGCCGAGGCCGCGGTCTCCGATCTCGTCGGCAGCGGGATCCCGCGGAGCGCCGTCGAGCATTATGGACGCGAGACCGGCGGCACGTTCACGGAACAGCGGTCGAGCGGATCGTCGGGCGGATTCTGGAACTGGCTCAGCGGCGGCGAGACCGGCAGCGATGCCCGGCACGCCGACGAGTACGACCGGTCGATCGAGGGCGGCCGCAACGTGGTGACCGTGATCGTGGACGTCGCACACTCCGCCCTCGCGATCGCGGCGCTCGAACGGCATTCGCCGCTGGAACTCGACGAGCACGGCGACGAACTCGCCGGCGAGCCGGGTCTCGAACGATCCCCCGGGGTCGCGCCGATGCCGATGCCGATGAGCATGCCGATGGGGGGCGATCCGGTCGCGGAGGGCGGCGCCGGCATGATGCCGGGCGCAACGGCCGGAGGCACGATGGCGGACGCGTCGTACGGGACGCGGCCGGTGACGGGAACCACGCCCACGGGCACCACGGTCGGCGAGGAGCCGATGGAGACCGGCCGGTCCGGCATGGGCGTGACCGGCCTCGAGCGGGCCGAGATGGACCGGCCCGGAATGGAGCCGGCGGGCGTGCCGGGAACCGCGGCCGGGCGCGATGCGGACCAGACGATGGCGCTCGCCGAGGAACAGCTGGAGGTCGGCAAGCGCAGCGTCGAGCGCGGCATGACGCGGGTTCGCCGCTACGTGGTCGAGCGCCCGGTCGAGGAGCAGATCCGCCTTCGCGACGAGCGCGTCTCGGTGTTCCGGCGCCCGGTAACCGGCCGCGCCGACGTCGCCGCCGACGCGTTCACCGATCGGACGATCGAGATGACCGAGACCGACGAGGAGGCCGTCGTCTCGAAAAAGGCCTACGTCGCCGAGGAGATCGTCATCCACAAGGACGTCGAGGAACGCGTCGAGACGGTGCGCGACACGGTCCGGAAGGAGGAAGCCGAGATCACCGGCCCGGGCCGCACCGAGACCGACCGCCCGACCTGATCGGCCGGACCCGGACGAAGCACACGACTTCGTCCGGGCGCTCCACGCCGACGGACGGCGCCGCTCCCGGGTATCGGGAGCGTCGTTATTTGGTCGCGCGACGGTTGCGGCCGCCGTCATAGTTGCGGTGCGGGATCGATTCTTCCGGTCCCGGAGCAACCATGGGGGAGATTACCAGCCCTTGAGCAGCTTCCAGGCGCGCGCGTTGCCCGACCGCGTGGTTCTCATTCACGACCTGGCGACGAGCACCATCGTGAGCGAACTCCATCTCGACCAGGCCGAGATCCTTCTCAGGCAGCTCGCACTCGCGATCGGCCTCGCCCGACCGGAGCGGTGGTCGAACGCGGCGGACGCGATCCCGCCGGACCTCGCCGCGTGTCCGGGCTGACCGTCAGGACGCCTGTTCGCGGAGCTTCCGGAACACCTCGTCGATCATCTCGTCCGAGGTCTGCTCGACGTTGACGACGATCGGGTTCTCGTCGGGACCCGGCTCCTCGAGCGTCGCGAGCTGGCTGTCGAGAAGGTCGACCGGCATGTAGTGGCCGGTGCGGTGACGGAGCCGGTCGAGCAGGGTCTCGCGCGACGCCTTCAGGTAGAGCAGTCGCACCTGCTCGCGCCTGCCGTCGATCAGCCGGTCCCGATAGATGCGCTTCAGCGCCGAGCAGGTGATGAGGCCGCGGCCATCGGCCGCGACCCTGCCGTCGATCCACTCCTTGCATCGGTCGAGCCAGGGCCAGCGATCGGCGTCGGTCAGCGGGATCGCGCGTCGCATCTTCTCGACGTTCCCGGACGGGTGGAGCTCGTCGCCCTCCTGGAACGGCCAGTCGAGCAGCCGGTCGACGAGGGTGGCGACGGTGGACTTCCCCGCCCCCGAAACACCCATGCAGATCAGGACGCGGGGACGGATCCCGGCGCCCGCTTCCTTCGCGGACGGCTCGGTCATGGCAGTCTCGCCGCGAGCTCGCGCGTGCCGTCCTCGCCGGCGACGATCGCGAGGCCGGCGCGGCCGAGGAACAGACCGGTCTCGACCACGCCCACGATGTCGCGCATGTCGCGCTCGAGCGCGACCGGATCCTCCAGAGGTCCCATGTGGCAATCGAGAACCAGGTTGCCGCCGTCGGTCACGAACAGCGCGCCGTTGCGGTCGCGCCTGGGGCGTGGCGTCGCGCCGAGCGCGCGGAGCTGGCGGTCGGTCGCCTCCCAGCCGAACGGCGCGACCTCGACCGGGACCGGCGTGCGCTCGCCGAGCGTCGCGACGAGCTTTCCCTCGTCGGCGATCACCACGAAACGGCGGCTCGCATTGGCGACGATCTTCTCGCGGAGCAGCGCGCCGCCGAGGCCCTTGATGAGGTCGAGACGGGTCGGCTCGATCTCGTCGGCGCCGTCGATCGCGAGATCGATCCATTCCGCGTCGGCGAAGCCGATCAGCCGGATGCCGCCCTCGGCGGCCCGGGCGGCGCTGCGTTCGGAGGTGGCGATGGCGCCGATGCGGAGCCCGTCGTGCACGCGCGCGATCAGGGCGTCGATCAGGAAGGTGGCGGTGGAGCCGGTCCCGAGGCCGACCACCATGCCGTCCTCCACCAGGCGCGCCGCCGCATCGGCCGCCTGTCGCTTCAACGCGGCACGCGGATCATTCACGCGGCTTCGCCGGCGGCGGCGCGGTCGAGCAGCCAGGTGACACGGCCGATGCTGGTGATCCGGCTCGCCGGCTGGGCGATGTCGCCGGCGCGCACGCGGGCGAGCGCGTCCTTCTTGCCGGCACCGCCGACCAGGAACACGACGTGACGCGAGCAGGCGATGGTCGGGTAGGTCAGCGTGAGGCGGGTGTTCGGCGCGTCGAGCGGCACGCAGGTCGCCACCCAGTCGAGCGTGTTCTCCAGCACGTCGGTGCCGGGAAACAGCGAGGCGGTGTGGCCGTTGTCGCCGAGGCCGAGCAGCACGACGTCGAACAGCGGGCGGGTGCTGTCGAGGCTTTCGCTCCGGTAGAACGCGACCAGGGCGGCCTGGTAGCGGCGCGCCGCGTCGACGGGGTCGCCGTCGGTCGGCATCGGATGGACGTTCGCGCGCGGCACCGGCACGCGGTCCAGCATGGCTTCCGAGGCCATCCGGAAATTGCTGTCGGCGCTGTCGGGCGGCACGAAACGCTCGTCGCCGAAGAAGAAATGGGTGCGCGACCATGGGAAGGCCTCGCGGTGGTCGGCAGCCAGGATCTCGTAGAGCCGGCGCGGCGTCGAGCCGCCGGAGAGCGCGACGGCGAACGGCCTGTCGGGGCTCTCCGCGGACGCATCGAGCAGGAACTGCGCGGCGCGGCGGGCGAGAGCCTCGGCATCCGGCACGATCTCGGTGCTGTCGATCTGGGTCATGGCTCCCTCCCGCTTCGGCGACGACGTCCCGAGCGCCTACAACAGATGCCGCTCGATGCCCTTGGCGAAGCCCTCGTTCTCGCTGTCGTCGGTCACGAAGGTGGCCGCCTCGCGCACCTCGTCGACCGCCTGCCCCATCGCGATCGAGAGGCCGCCCTTCTCGAACATCAGCATGTC
>CAXUBX010000121.1:0-6928 GCA_964249405.1 uncultured Acetobacteraceae bacterium
TTCCTGCGCAAGGCCTTCATCAAGGCGCTCGGCTACACCGACGACGCGCTCGAGCGGCCGGTGATCGGCATCGTGGACACGCGGTCCGGGTTCAACGCCTGCCACCAGAACGTTCCGGACCTGATCGAGGCGGTGAGCCGCGGGGTGATGCTGAGCGGCGGCATCCCCGTCGCGTTCCCGGTGATCTCGATCCAGGAGAGCTTCTCCTCGCCGACCAGCATGTACCTGCGGAACCTGATGGCGATCGACACCGAGGAGATGATCCGGGCGCAGCCGATGGACGCCGTCGTGCTGATCGGCGGCTGCGACAAGACGGTGCCGGCGCTGCTGATGGGTGCGGTGAGCGCCAACGTTCCCGCGATCCTGCTGGTGACCGGCCCGATGCTCGCCGGGAGCTGGCGGGGCGAACGGCTCGGCGCCTGCACCGATTGCCGGCGGTTCTGGGCGCAGTACCGGGGCGGCGCGATCGACGCGGCGGCGATCGCCGCCGTGAACGACGAGCTCGCGCCGACGATCGGCACCTGCTCGGTGATGGGGACGGCCAGCACGATGGCGCTCGCCGCCGAGGCGCTCGGCATGATGCTGCCGGGGGGCGCCGCGATCCCGGCCGTCCTCGCCGCGCGCCGCCGGCACGCGGAGCAGACCGGGACCCGCGCCGTCGCCCTCGCGGCGGAGCGGCTGACCCCGGACCGGATCGTGACCCCGGCCGCGGTCACCAACGCGCTGCGGACGGTGCTGGCGGTCGGCGGCTCGACCAACGCGCTGATCCATCTGACGGCGATCGCCGGGCGCGCCGGGATCCGGGTCGACCTCGACGGCTTCGACCGGCTCGGCCGCGAGACGCCGGTGCTGGTCGACCTCAAGCCGACCGGGCAGGGCTACATGGAGGACCTCCACCGGGCCGGCGGGCTCCGGCCGATCCTGCGCGCGCTGCGGCCGATGCTGTCGCTCGACTGCCTCACGGTGACCGGCCGCACGCTGGGCGCCGGGATCGACGACGGCGAGGCGGCGTTCGAGCAGTCCGTGGTGCGGCCGCTCGCCTCCCCGCTCTACCCGTCCGGCGCGATGGCGGTGCTTCGCGGCAACCTCGCGCCGGACGGCGCCCTCATCAAGCAATGCGCGGCCGACCAGGCGCTGCTCCAGCACACGGGCCCGGCGCTGGTGTTCGCCGACCTCGCCGACCTCGCCGCGCGCATCGACGACGAGACCCTGCCGGTGACGCCGGACACGGTGCTCGTGCTGCGGAATGCCGGTCCCAGAGGCGCGCCGGGGATGCCGGAAGCCGGCTACCTGCCGATCCCGCGGAAGCTGATGCGCGCCGGGATCAAGGACATGGTGCGGATCTCGGACGCCCGCATGAGCGGGACCGCCTTCGGCACGATCGTCCTGCACGTCTCGCCCGAGGCGGCCGCCGGCGGGCCGCTTTCGCTCGTCCGCACCGGCGACACGATCCGGCTCGACACCGAGGGGCGGCGGATCGACGTGCTGCTCGACGACGACGCGCTCGCCGCACGCCGACGGGACCAGGCGGCGCCCGGCCGGTCGCCCGACGCCGTCCGCGGCTACCGGCGCCTCTGGGACAACGAGGTGCTGCAGGCGGATGGCGGCTGCGACTTCGCGTCGTTCGTGCCGCCGCCGACGGCGACCGCGCCCGTCGTGCGGCCGGACCCGGGATGAACGATGCCGGGGACGCGGGGGTGCTCCCGACCCGGGCGCCCGCGTCCGCCCGGGTGCGCGAGATCATCGCCGCGCTCGAGGAGCAGATCGTGCTCGGATGGCTGATGCCGCGCGAGCGGCTGCTCGAGGACCGGCTGACGGCGCAGTTCGCGTGCAAGAAGCACGTCGTCCGCGAGGTGCTGTCCGAGCTCGAGCGGATGGGCCTCGTGGAGCGGGTTCCGAACCGGGGCGCGGCGGTGGTCCTGCTGGAACCCGACGCGGTGCGGCAGATCTACGCGGTGCGCGAAGCGCTCGAGACGCTCGCCGCCGAGCAGATCCCGCTGCCGGCCGGCCGCTCCCTGCTCGATGCGCTCCGCGCGATCCAGGAGGCCTACGCGGGCGCCGTCGCGGCGCATGATCCGCGCGGCGCGTTCCGCGCCAACCTGGCCTTCCACGACCGGCTGTTCTCCCTCTGCGGGAACCCCTACCTCTCGAGCCTGATCCGCGGCGCCGCGCAGAAGGTGCATGGCGCCCGGTTCTTCTCGGCGACGAGCCGGCCGCATCTGCTGCGGGCCCGGGACGAGCACGAGGCGATGATCCGGGCGCTGGAGCGTGGCGACCGGGCGGCGCTTGTGACACTCTGCCGGAACCATCTGGCTCCCTCGCGGGAGGCCTATCTCCGCGCCGTGGAGGCGCGCTTCCAGAAGGGCGCCTGAGCGCCCGGACAAGAACGGCGCCGAAGCGCCTCTGATCGGGGGAAACCATGTCGAGCGCCGCCACGATGCCATCCGCCTCCCCGCGGCGGACGCTGATGCCGCGCGCACGGTGGGTGATGGTGTGGCTGTGCTTCGCGGCGCTCGCCGTGAACTACACCGACCGGGCCAACCTCGCGGTGGCCGCGCCCAGCATCCGGCACGACCTGCATGTCGGCGACACCACGATGGGCTTCCTGCTCGGCTCGTTCTTCTGGACCTACGCGCTGATGCAGCTTCCGGCGGGCTGGCTCGCCGACCGCTTCGGGGCCCGTCTCGTGTTCCCGCTCGCGGTCGGCTGGTGGTCGTTGTTCACGGGGCTGATGTCGGTCGCGAACTCGGTCTCGACGATGTTCGGGCTGCGTCTGCTGCTCGGCGCCGGCGAGGCCGGGGGCTATCCCTCCTGCGCGCGCGTGGTGTCGCGCTGGATGCCGTCGCACGAGCGGGGCCTCGCGTCCTCGGTGTTCGATTCCGGGTCGCGCGTCGGCAACCTCGTCGCGATCCCGCTCTGCGCCTGGCTGGTGGGATCGTTCGGGTGGCGCACCTCCTTCGTGGTGACCGGGCTGCTCGGCTTCGTCTGGATCGCGGGCTGGCTGCTCATCTACCGCAAGCCGGAGCGCCACCCGGACGTGACCGCGGCGGCGCTCCGCGAAATGGAGGAAAGCCGCGCCACGGCGCCGGCGGACGAGGCGCCGATGCGATGGGCGTCGCTGTTCCGGTACCGCACCATCTGGGGCATGATGATCGGGTTCTTCTGCCTCAACTTCGCGATCTATTTCTTCATCACCTGGTTTCCGACCTACCTGATCTCGGCACGGCATTTCTCGCTCAAGCAGTTCGGCGTGTTCGGCCTGATCCCCGGCCTGATCGCCGTGCCGGGAGGATGGCTCGGCGGGTTCACCTCGGACTGGCTGTACGCCCGCGGCTGGAGCCTGACCGTCGCCCGCAAGACCTGCCTGATCGGCGGCATGCTGGTCTCGTCGAGCATCACGCTGGCGGCGCTGGTGCCGGCCGCCTGGATGGCGCTGGCGGTGTTCGCGCTCTCCTACGCGGCGCTCGCCTTCACCGCGGCCAGCATCTGGTCGCTGCCCGGCGACGTCGCGCCGACACGGGCGCAGGTCGCCTCGATCGGCGGGATCCAGAACTTCGCCTCCAATCTCGCCGGCGTGGTGACGACGAGCTTCACCGGCGTGATGCTGACCATCACCCACGGTTCGTTCGCCATCCCGCTGATGGCCGCGGGCGCGTTGTGCGTGGTCGGAGCGGCATCCTACCTGTTCGTGGTCGGGCGGATCGAGCCGCTGCCGCTGATCCCGGCGGGACGGTAGCGACCGCCCCGCCCTCCGGCCCGGGGCCGGATCAGACGCGCCCCGACGGGAGGGCATGAGGCATCGCCGCGGCAGCCGGGCGGCGGACGAAGACGCTCATCGCCACCACCCCCGCCAGCGCCAGCGTGGAAGCCACCGCGAAGGCGCTGGCGTAACCGCCGAAATACTGCACCGTGAGGCCGGTGACGATCGGCCCGACGATCCCGGAGATGTTGCTCAGCAGGTGGATGAAGCCGCTGACCGCACCCACCCGGGTCTCGGGAACCAGTTCATGGATCGTCGCCCAGCATGACTGCACCGAGCAGGTCAGCAGCATGACGGCCGCCGCGATCAGGGCCACCGCGAGGGCCGGGCCGTGTGCCGCGTTCACCGCGATCAGCGCCGCCGCGGCGAGCGCCAGCGGGACGATCGTGGTGAGCTTGCGCGCGAGCAACCGGTCGGAGAAGCGGCGATAGAGCGCGTCGGCGACGATGCCGCCGCCGACATAGCCGACGAACCCGCACGCCCACGGAATGGCGGCGACGAAGGACATCTGCTTGAGGTCCAGGTGGAGCGCGCCGGTGAGATAGCTCGGCAGCCACGAGAGGAAGATGTAGAGCGTGTAGTTGACGGCGAACATCCCGAGACCGAGCGAGAGCGTGCTCGCGCGGAGCAGATAGCGCCCGAGCGGCAGGGCGCGGTCGGAGGCCGGCACCACCGGCACCGTGCGGCTCGCCGTCACCATCGCGACCTCGTCCGGTCCGACGCGGGCGTTCTGTCGAGGGAGGTCGGTGACGAGCACCCGCCACGCCACCACCCAGAGAAGGCCCGCAAGCCCGGTCAGCAGGAAGGCCACGCGCCAGCTGTAGGCGAGCATGAGAAGGCCGACGACCGGCGCCGCGATCGCGCTGCCGATGGTCTGGCCCGAGAAGGTGAAGCCGATCGTGCGCGCGGTCTCCTCGCGCGGAAACCAGTTGGTGATGGTGCGATTGGTGGTCGAGTTCATCGGGCCTTCGGCGAAGCCGAACAGGGCGCGCACCACGAGCAGCGAGACGAAGCCGGTCGCGGCGCCGGTCAGGGCGCTGAGCAGGGACCAGCCGGTCGCCGCCCAGACGTAGACGCGCCGCGGCCCGTAGCGGTCGGCGAGCTGGCCGCCGACGAAGGCGAAGATGGCGTAGCCGACGAAGAACGTGCTGAAGACGACGCCGAGCGCCGACGGCGAGAGCGCGAGATCCTTGCGGATCACCGGCGCCGCCACGCCCAGCGCGGCACGGTCGGCGTAGTTGATGATGCCGGCGCCGAACAGCAGCACGGCCACGACGAAGCGATAGTTCCTGGTGATCATGGGCGCCCTCCTGTTCGGCTCCGCGCGGTGTTGCTCCCGCGTGACGGGCCGGGATCGGGATCCACGTGCCTCTTGCGCGTCGTCCGATCCGACGGTGGCACCCTACGATGCATCAGCCCTGGTCGTGAACGTCACGTCGCCGGCTGGTCCCGCCGCGGGCGACGGAGACCTCGGACAGCGAAGCGACGAGATGGGCGACCGCGACGCCGAGGGCCAGGCCGGCGATCACGTCGCTCACGAAATGATAATCCGACACCAGCAGACCGCAGGCGACCGCCGCGACCAGGATCGCCGCCACCGGGCGGAAGCGCGGCGCGGCGCGCCACCACACGGCTGAGGGCGCGGTGATCGCGGTGGTATGCCCGGACGGGAACGACGCGTAGCCGGCCCCGCCATGGAACGGGAAGAAGCCGAACACGTGGTTCCGTATCCAGGACGGGTTGTCGTGGATCCAGGTGTCCGGCCACGGACGGCCGAAGACGAACTTCAACTCGCCCTTCATCGCCAGCGCCGCGAGCGTCGCCACCGCGGCGGTCACGACCGGACGGGGCAGGCGCCGGAAGAACGCGACCAGCACGACGAGGACGGACGCCGGGAGCGGGACGTCGGCCAGATAGGTGAGATCGACCGCGACCGCCGGATGGTGCCACGAGTTGGCGAGCGTGCTGAACGGTCGATCGACGAAGCGGTAGCTGACCGCCGCGAGCAAGAGGGACAGGAGGGTCCATCCCGCGGTCCCCCGTGCCGCGGCTAGCCGGCCCAACGGCTCGCCGGCTCGCGCGTCCGTCCGATCGTCTTCAGATACTCCGTCGGCACGATGTGCCAGAACGCGCCCGCGGCGCGCTCCCACTCGTGCAGGATCTGCTCGGCATACCGGCTGCCGGTCTCGCGCGCATGGGTCTCGACGAGCGCGCGAAGCGTGGGCTCCCACTCGGGTTCGAGCTTCCGCCAGGTCAGCGTGTCGCCGTTGATCCGCTGCTCGAAGGTCGCGTCCGGGTCGTAGACGAACGCCATCCCGCCGGTGAAGCCGGCGCCGAAGTTCTCGCCGACCCCGCCGAGGATCACCACGGTGCCGCCGGTCATGTATTCGCAGGCATTCGAGCCGCAGCCCTCGACCACCGCGGTCGCGCCCGAGTTCCGGACCGCGAACCGTTCGCCCGCCTGGCCGGCGGCGTAGAGCTCGCCCTCGGTCGCGCCGTACAGCACCGTGTTCCCGATGATCGCGTTCTCGTGGCTCTTGAGCTGCGACGACGGCGCCGGCCGCACCACGATCGTGGCCCCGGACAGGCCCTTGCCCACGTAGTCGTTGGCGTCGCCGAGCACTTCGAGCTTCAGCCCGCGCACCGCGAAGGCGCCGAGCGACTGGCCGACCGACCCGCGAAGCCGCACCGTCACGTGCCCAGGCTGCAGCGCCCGCATGCCGCAACGGGCGAGGATGTGGTGCGAGAACCGCGTGCCGACCGCCCGATGCACGTTCTGCACGTTGTACTGGAGCTGCATCTTCTCGCCATGGTCGAGGAACGGCTTCGCGTCCTCGATCATCCGCGCATCCAGCGTGTCGGGCACCTCGTTCCGCCCCTCGCGCGTGCAGTGGCGGGCGTAGGGGCCGGGATCGGCCTGGGCCAGGATCGGGTTCAGGTCGAGGTCGTCGAGATAGTCGGCGCCGCGGCTGATCTGCCGGAGGAGATCCGTCCGCCCGATCACCTCGTCGAGCCGCGTGACGCCGAGCGAGGCCAGGATGTTGCGGACATCCTCGGCGACGAACGAGAACAGGTTGATCACCTTCTCGGGCGTGCCCTCGAACTTCGCCCGCAGCGCCTCGTCCTGCGTGCAGACGCCGACCGGGCAGGTGTTCGAGTGGCACTGCC
>CAXUBX010000122.1:0-6883 GCA_964249405.1 uncultured Acetobacteraceae bacterium
GGCACGCTGTTCCTCGACGAGATCGGCGACATGCCACCGGAGGCGCAGACCCGTCTGCTCCGCGTCCTCCAGGAGGGCGAGTTCACCTCGGTCGGCGGCCGCCAGTCGATCCGCGCCAACGTCAGGATCGTTGCCGCGACGCATCGCGATCTTCGCCAGGCGATCCGTTCCGGGACGTTCCGCGAGGATCTGTTCTACCGCCTCAACGTGGTGCCGATCCGCCTGCCGCCGCTTCGCGAGCGTTCCGAGGACGTGGCCCTCCTGGCGCGCCATTTCCTCGAGCGCGCCCAGGCGAGCGGGCTGCCGGGCAAGGTCCTGAGCGAGGGCGCGATCGAGGCGCTCCGGGCCTATCGATGGCCCGGCAACGTCCGTGAGCTCGAGAACCTGATGCGTCGGCTCGCCGCTCTCTATCCGCAGGAGGCGATCACCGAGGAGGTGATCGCGATCGAGCTCGCCGAGGCAAGCCCGCCATCGGACACGGCCTCCGGTGCACCGGGACCGGGCGCGTCGGAGAGCCTCTCCGGCGCCGTCGAGCGGCACATCCGGCAATTCCTGTCGGCGAGCAAGGACGGCATGCCGATGCGCGACATCTACGACCGGGTGATCGCCGAAGTGGAGCGGCCGCTGATCGCGATGACGCTTTCGGCCACCAAGGGCAACCAGATCAAGGCGGCCGCCGTGCTCGGGCTGAACCGGAACACGCTGCGCAAGAAGATCCGCGACCTGGAGATCCCCGTGGTCCGCGGACTGGGCTAGAGGCGTTCGCGATGCGGGCCGCGGACACCATCGGTCGGAAGGAGCCGTTCGGCCGGCGGCTCGCCGACATCCTGCTCGGGCGGCAGGCCACGCTGCTGCTGACGGCGATCGCGCTGCTGACCGGTCTCGCCACCTTCGCGATCCTGTCGGGCGGGCTGGTGCTCGCGCGCCGCAAGCCCGTCGACGTGGTGCTCCTCGCCACCAACACGGTGGCGCTCATTCTGCTGGTGGTGTCGCTCGGGGCGCGGGTGGCGCGGGTCTGGGGAGAACGCCGCCGGGGCCTCGCGGCGGCCAGGCTGCATGTCCGGCTGGTGGTGCTGTTCAGCGTGGTTGCCGTGGTGCCGACGCTCGTGGTCGCGGTGTTCGCGACCGCGCTCTTCCACCTCGGCATCCAGGCCTGGTTCAACGACCGGGTCCGAACCGCGCTGGCCGAGAGCCTGGACGCGGCGCGCGGCTACCTACAGGAGCACAACGACGCGATCCGGTCCGACGCCGCGAGCCTCGCCGAGGACCTCGCGACCGCCGGCGCGGGCAGCCTCGTGATCGTGAACCCGGAAGCGGTGACGCAGATCCTGTTCGACCAGGGGCTGCTGAACGGCTTCACGCAGGCCGTCATCTTCGATCCGGTCACCGGCCAGATCATGGCTTCGATGAACCATGGTCCGGCGTCGCTGCCGCCCGCGACCGCGATCCTGAAGGCGCGGTCGGGCGGGGTCGCGGTGCTCGACAGTCCCGACCACACGACGGTGAGTGCGGTGATCACGCTGCCCGGTCCGTCCGACCAGCAGCTCCTGATGCTCGCGATCACCCGGCCGGTGGACAGCGTGATCCTCGGCCACATGGAGCGGACCGAGCAGGCGGTCGCCGCCTATGACCGCCTCGACCGCAACCGGTCGGGGCTGCAGGTCACCTTCGTGCTGATCTTCGTCCTGGTGGCACTCCTCGTCCTCGCGGCGGCGGTGATGATGGGTCTGATCCTGGCGACCCAGATCGCGCGCCCGCTCGGCACGCTGATCGTGGCGGCCGAAAGGGTTCGGACCGGCGACCTCGCGGTGCGGGTTCCCGAGCGCGGCGCCGACGACGAACTCGCCGGCCTGCTCCGCGCCTTCAATCGGATGACCGACCAGCTCGACAGCCAGCGCGGCGAGCTGATGGGCGCCTACAGCCAGATCGACGAGCGACGTCGGTTCACCGAGACCGTTCTCTCCGGCGTCTCGGCCGGCGTGATCGGCCTCGACGCCGAGGGGCGGATCGAGCTTCCGAACCGGGTCGCGAGCGAGCTCCTCGGCATCGATTTGCTGGCGGCGGTCGGGCACGATCTCGGTGAGACCGCGCCCGCCTTCGCACCCCTGCTCGACGAGGCCCGCCGCACGCCCGACCGTGCTTCCGTGGCCGCGATCGAGGTGGACACCGGCCACCGGCGGCGGACGCTCACCGTCCGGATCAGCGTCGAGAGCCGGGGTGATCGCCTCGACGGGTTCGTGGTCACCTTCGACGACATCACCGAGCTGCAGTCCGCGCAGCGCAAGGCCGCCTGGGCCGACGTGGCGCGCCGGATCGCCCACGAGATCAAGAACCCGCTGACCCCGATCCAGCTCTCCGCCGAACGCCTGAAACGTCGCTTCGGCCGCGAGATCACGTCGGATCCCGAGACCTTCCGTCAGTGCGCCGACACGATCGTCCGCCACGTCGGCGATATCGGGCGGATGGTCGACGAGTTCTCCGCCTTCGCCCGGATGCCGATGCCGGTGATCAAGGTCGAGGATGTCGGACGGATCGCGCGGGAGGCACTGGTGCTCCAGCGCGACAGCCGGCCGGACATCACCTGGACCACGGCGATCCCGGCGAGCGGACCCCACGCCCCGTGCGACCGCCGGCTGCTCGGCCAGGCGCTCACCAACCTCCTGCTGAACGCCGCCGACGCCGTGCACGCACGGGACGGGGCAGGGCAGGTCGAGGTCGTGGTGGACGAGGACGCGTCCCGCGTCCGGATCACGGTCCGGGACGACGGGATCGGGCTGCCGTCCGCCGAGGATCGCGCGCGTCTCACCGAGCCCTACGTGACCCACAAGCCGAAGGGCACCGGTCTGGGGCTTGCCATCGTCAAGAAGATCATGGAGGACCATGGCGGCGCCCTCATGCTCGAGGACCACGACCACGGACCGGGAGCCATCGCCACCTTGATCCTGCCTGCGCGAGACGACCATGGCGCATGAGGTCCTGATCGTCGACGACGAGCCCGACATCCGCCTGCTGATCGACGGCATCCTGCGTGACGAGGGCTTCGAGACCCGGCAGGCCGGCGATAGCGACGCGGCCATTGCCGCGTTCCGCGCCCGGCGTCCGGCGATCGTGGTGCTCGACGTCTGGCTCCAGGGATCCCGTCTCGACGGTCTCGGGATCCTCAAGGCGATCAGCGGCGAGACACCCCGCGTGCCCGTCGTGATGATCTCCGGCCACGGCACGATCGAGATGGCGGTGACCGCGATCCAGGAGGGCGCGTACGACTTCCTCGAGAAGCCGTTCCAGTCCGACCGGCTGCTGCTCGTGCTCAACCGGGCGCTCGAGGCGGCCCGCCTCGAACGCGAGAATGCCGAGCTCCGGCTGCGCGCCGGTCCCGAGAGCGCACTCGACGGCGACAGCGCCGCGATCGCCGCGATCCGCCAGCAGATCGAGCGAGTGGCGCCGACGGGGTCCCGCGTCCTGATCACCGGCGCTGCCGGGTCGGGCAAGGAGGTGGCGGCGCGGATGGTCCATCGCCGCTCCCGCCGAAGCGACGGTCCGTTCGTCGCGCTCAATTGCGCGACCCTCGCACCGGCCCGTTTCGAGGAGGAGCTGTTCGGGATCGAGGGTACGCAGGACGGTTCGGTCGCGCGTCGCACCGGCGTGCTGGAGCGCGCCCATGGCGGCACGCTGCTGCTCGACGAGGTCTCCGACATGCCTTTGGAGACGCAGGGGAAGATCGTCCGCGCGCTGCAGGATCAGACCTTCGAGCGGCTCGGCGGGTCGGCACGGGTCAAGGTCGACATCCGCGTCCTCGCGACCACCAATCGGGATCTCCAGGCCGAGATCGCCGGCGGTCGCTTCCGGGAGGATCTCTACTACCGGCTCGCCGTGGTGCCGCTCCGGATGCCGTCGCTCCGGGAACGCCGCGAGGACATCCCGGAACTCGCGCGCCTGCTGTCGGAGCGGTCGTCCGAGGTCGCCGGCATCCCGCGCCGCAGCCTCTCGGCCGACGCGCTCGCCGCCATGCAGGGCTACGACTGGCCCGGCAATGTCCGCCAGCTCCGCAACCTGATCGACTGGCTGCTGATCATGGCGTCCGGCAATCCGTCGGAGCCGGTGCGTGCCGAGATGCTGCCGCCCGAAATCGGCCAGGGTGCGCCCGTGCTGCTGAACTTCGACCCCGGGGCGGACGTGATGGCGCTGCCGCTGCGGGAGGCCCGCGACCTGTTCGAGACCCAGTACCTGCAGGCCCAGCTCGTGCGCTTCGGCGGCAACATCAGCCGGACCGCCGGTTTCGTCGGCATGGAGCGGAGCGCGCTGCATCGCAAGCTGAAGCAGCTCGGCGTCGGCGGCGACGACAGGCAGGTCGCCGGCTGAGCGTCCGAGCGGCCCCTCGATGCCCCTGCCGGTTGTCGCGACCTGTGACGAAGCCTTCCGCGGCTGCTATGATCGGTCGCAAGGCGCCGGGCCGCTGTCGTCCGGCGCGAACAAGAACATCAAGAGGTTTCCGTGGCGAACGAGCGCTCACAGAACGTTCAGGACGTGTTCCTGAACCATGTCCGCAAAGGCAAGACGCCGGTCACGGTCTTCCTTGTCAATGGTGTCAAGCTGCAAGGCATCATCACCTGGTTCGACAATTTCTCCGTGCTGCTGCGCCGGGATGGCCACACCCAGCTCGTCTACAAGCATGCGATCTCGACCGTGATGCCGGGCGCCCCGATCCAGCTCTTCGACCCGGCGAAGGAAGGATCTGCGGCATCTCCACCGGGAACGGCCACGACCCGCGAGGCGGGTTACGTCGAAGGCAGCTAGGGTGGCGGGCGCCGTGGCTTCGTGACCTCCACGATCGAGACCGAAGCGGCACCGACGCGGACCGCGATCGTCCTCCCCTGGGAGCGGCACGAGGCCAGTCGCGCGGCCGAGGCGCGGCTTGCCGAAGCCGTCGGCCTCGGCGCGTCGATCCGTCTGGTGGTGGTGGTCTCCGGGATCGTGCCGATCCGCCAGCGCCGGCCGTCGACGCTGCTCGGCGAAGGCCAGGTCGAGAACCTCCGGGCGACGGTCGCCGAGCGTGACGTCGACCTCGTGGTGGTCGACGCCTCGCTGAGCCCGGTGCAGCAGCGGAACCTCGAGCGGGCCTGGTCCTGCAAGGTGATCGACCGCACCGGGTTGATCCTCGACATCTTCGGCGAGCGCGCCGCGACGCGCGAAGGATCGCTCCAGGTCGAGCTCGCGCACCTCGAATACCAGCGGTCCCGCCTGGTCCGGTCCTGGACCCATCTCGAGCGCCAGCGTGGCGGCTTCGGCTTCCTCGGTGGTCCCGGCGAAACCCAGATCGAGGCGGACCGCCGTCTGATCGGCGACCGCATCGTCAAGCTCAAGCGCGAGCTCCAGCAGGTGCGCCGCACCCGCGGCCTGCACCGCTCGGCGCGGAAGCGGGTACCGTTCCCGGTGGTGGCGCTCGTCGGCTACACGAACGCCGGGAAATCGACCCTGTTCAACGCCCTGACCGGCGCCGCCGTGCACGCCGAGGACCAGCTCTTCGCGACGCTCGACCCGACCATGCGCGGCCTCGTCCTGCCGAGCGGTCGTCGCGTCATCCTGTCGGACACCGTGGGCTTCATCAGCGAGCTCCCGACCGAGCTCGTCGCCGCCTTCCGCGCGACGCTGGAGGAAGTCGCCGAGGCCGACATCATCCTGCACGTGCGTGACGTCGCGCACCCGGACAGCGCCGCGCAGCGCGGCGACGTCGTCGCGGTGCTCGACAACATGGTCGCCGACGGAGCGCTGGACGCGGACTGGGCCGGGCGCTGCTTCGAGGTGTTGAACAAGATCGATCTCCTGACGCCCGACGCACCATCGCCGCACACGCCCGGGACCGTCGGCGTATCCGCCCTGACCGGGACGGGGCTGCCGGACGTGCTCGATGCGATCGACGCCCGGCTCTCGGCCGGCTTGGAGATCGCTCGCTACGAGCTCGACCCGGCGGACGGAGCGCCGATCGCCTGGCTCCACGAACACGGGGAGGTGATCGAGCGCGTCGACCACGAAGACCGGATCGTCCTCGACGTCCGTCTCCGTCCCGAGGACAGGGCGCGGTTCGAGCGGCGCGCGGATGGCGGAGGCGAGACGTGACCGACAGGCGCAAAGCGGCACTGGCGCTCGACGCGGTCCTGCGGGACGTCGCGAAGCGCGAGATCATGCCGCGTTTCCGGCGTCTCGACCGGGATGCGATCCGCACGAAGAGCGGCCCGCTCGACATGGTGACGGAGGCCGACGAAGCGGCCGAGCGCGCGATCGCCGCGGCCCTGGTCGAACATTTTCCGGATGCCCTGCTGGTCGGCGAGGAGGCCGCCGCCGCCGATCCGACGCTGCTCGACGCGCTCGATGGCGCCTCGCTCGCGATCGTCGTCGACCCGATCGACGGCACCGCGAACTACGCCGCCGGCCTGCCGATGTTCGGCACGATGGCGGCGCTGATCGAGCATGGCGAGGCGGTCGCGGCGTCGATCCACGATCCGGTCTGCGGAGACAGCGTGCTCGGGGCGGCGGGGCAGGGCGCTTGGATCGAGACGGGAAACGGCGAACGCCACGAGCTGACGGTCGCCGAAGGCGGTCCGGTCGAGGCGATGGCGGGCAAGGCGGCGCCCAGGCATTTCGGGCAACGGAGCGCCAGGCTCGCGGTCGATCTCCTGTCGACCCTCGCGACCTGGGACTATCGCTGTGCCGCCCATGAATACCGGATGGCGGCCTCCGGCCACTGCCATTTCCTGCTCTACTCGACGACCATGCCGTGGGACCACGCGCCGGGGGAGCTCATCTTCCGGGAGGCCGGCGGCTTCACGGCACGGCTCGACGGCACGCCGTATCGGCCGTCCCATCGAGCCGGAGGCCTGCTCTGCGC
>CAXUBX010000123.1:0-6810 GCA_964249405.1 uncultured Acetobacteraceae bacterium
GTAGGCGGCCTTGCGGTCGATGCCGCCGCGCTCGGGCTGCAGCGATGCGGTGACGTTGCCGAAGCGGAGCGTCCCCTCCGCGGCGAGCCGGCGGGCGAGGGTCGCGGCGTCGGGGAGCGTCGCCGCGCCGAGCGCGTATCCGCTCTCGCGCAGGAGATGCAGGATCGCGCGCAGGCTCTCGAAGGTGTCGAGGCCGACCGCATGCCCGGTGCCGTGGCGATGACCCGAGACGCCGGGATAGTCGGACAGCACGATCGCGATCCGTCGCGCGTCGCGGGGCAGGCGGCCGAGCCGGACCCAGGCCGAGGCGCGGTCGGCCGCGAGCGCGATCCCGTCCGCGTCGGGCACGAGGCGGCGCGCGCCGGATCCGTCGATCTCCTTGTGGGCGATCGCGGTGGTCGCCAGCGCGCCGTCGAGCTCGGGGAGCACGACCTGCATCGCGAGATCGGCCGGCGCGAGGCCGCGGGACGAGGCGCGCCATTCGGCGTGCGTGGTGCCGGCAAGCACGAGCTGGAGCACCGGACGGCCGGCCGCGGCGAGCGGGGGCACGCCCGCCGCGTTCCGGGCGGAGAACGCCGTCGCGTTCAGCACCACGTCGGGCGGGGTCTCGCGGAAGATTTCGCGGAGGAAGGCCGCCGCACGCGCACCCTTGGGGCTCGCGACCGCGATCGCGTCGACCGCGACACCGCGCCGGGCGAGCGCGTCGGCGAGTGCGAGATGCGGGGCGACGTCGCCGGCCAGCAGGTGCGAGCGGTAGAGGACGAGTGTCGCGCGACCGGCGCCGGTACCCGCGCGGGAGAGCGCGGGGACGCGGAGCGCGTCGGGCAGCGGCACCGCGTCCTCGCCGGTGTCGGTGCCCTCCGACAGCGCGCGGGCGAGCCGGAGCGCGCGTGCGGCGTTGTCGGGACCACCGTGGCGGAACATCGCGTCGAGCCGGGCGCGTGCCTCGGTCGGGACGGTCGACAGCGCGGCGAGGCGATCGTCGTCGGTCCCGTCGCCGGCGAGCAGCACGAGCGGCGTTCCGTGCCGCCGACAGGCGCCGCCGAGTTCGTCCGCGCCGTAGCGCCAGTAGTCGAGGCCGCCGAGCAGGCGGGCGACGACGATGCCGGCGTCCGGCACCGTCCGCTCGCTGAACAGGTCGACCGAGAGCGGATGACGGAGCAGGCGGAGGTTGGCGCTCGCCAGCGTGAGGCCGTCCGGGCGTTCGGCGGCGCGGATGGTCGCGAGATCGCTGTCGGAGAACGAGAGGAAGACGATCGCGGCAGGCTGGAGCGCGAGGTCGAGCGCGGGCTCGTCCTCGTCGATCGTTGCCCGCTCGCGGACGAGGAGGTGCATCAGGCGAGCGCGCGACGAATCGCGTCGGCGTCGAGCGGGGTCCGGCCGATCACCACGAGGCGGCCGGCGCGGTCCTCGTCCGCTCGCCAGAGGCGGCCGTACTCGCGCCGGATCCGCGGACCGACGCCCTCGATCGCGAGGCGGGACGGCTTGCCGGCCACGGCGGCGAAGCCCTTGACGCGGAGGATGTCGTGACGGCGGACCGCGTCGCCGATGCGGGCGAGGAGGACGTCCGGCTCGGCGGTCTCGGCGAGCTCGGCGACGAACGAGGAGAAATCGTCGTGCTCGTGCGCGCCGTCCTCGGCATCGTGATGCGAGGGGCGGGTCGCGAGATCGTCCTCGGCGGCGGCACCGATCCCGAGCAGGGCGGCGAGCGGGACGGCGCCGTGCGAGGCCTCGATCACGCGGACGCCGGGGCGGAGCCGGGCGGCGATCGCGGCGTGTGCGGCGGCGACCGCCTCGCGATGGTCGGCCTTGTTCAGGATCACGAGGTCGGCGGAGGACAACTGGTCCTCGAAGACCTCGGCGAGCGGGTTGTCGTGGTCGAGCGACGGGTCGGCCTCGCGGGCGCGTCGCACCTCGTCCGGATCGTCGGCGAAGCGGCCCGCGGCGACCGCGGGCGTGTCGACCACGGTGATGACGCCGTCCACGGTGACCCTGGCGCGCACGTCCGGCCAGTCGAACGCCTTGATCAGCGGCTTCGGCAGCGCGAGACCGGACGTCTCGATCAGGATGTGCTCGGGCGGCGACGCACGGTCGAGCAGCGCTTCGATCGCGGGAAGGAACTCGTCGGCAACGGTGCAGCAGAGGCAGCCGTTCGCGAGCTCGACGATGTCGTCCTCGGCGCAGCCCGGAATGCCGCAGTCGCGCAAGGTCGCGCCGTCGATGCCGAGCGAGCCGAACTCGTTGACAATGACCGCGATCCGGGCGCCGTCGGCGTGCGCGAGGACGTGGCGCACGAGGCTCGTCTTCCCGGCGCCGAGAAAGCCGCTGACGATGGTGGCGGGAATGCGGGCGGCGCTCATCCAGGGATCCTTCCGATCACGACGTCGCGAAGGCTCGGAGGGCGCTTCGACGGAAGCACGCTGCCGCTGGCCGACGCTTCGTAGAGGTGGAGATAGGCCACGAGGTCGGCGGCGTGGCAGGGATCGAGGCCGCCGAGCAGGGTGCTCCACTTGCCGCTCCCGGTCAGCGCCGCCGCACAGCCGCGGGCGCAGTTCGCGAGGCAGGTGACCGGGCGGATGCGGCCCTCCGGAGGATCGAGGGCCAGGATCGCCTCGTGGAGCTCGGTGCCTCGCGTGGTCTCGCCGGCGGCGGGATCGCGGCCCTGGCGGCACGTGGTGCAGACATGGAGAACGGCAGACAACGAGCCCTCCTCACCGGTGCACCCCGCCCGGATCGTATGTGGAACCGCCTCGGACGGCAGGTCTCCTGGCTCGCGAAGCGCCTTTCGGCCGGACCACCCCTTCCCGGGTGCAGGACCCAGTGGCGTATGGCAATCCGATCTTCGCCTACAGTTGCGGGGGCAGCCGCGGTGTCCGACCGCGTTCCCTTTTCATCCGGCCTCCCGACCGGAACCATCCGAGACCTCGAAGTAGAAGCCGGACGCGGCCGAAGTCAATCGACGTCGCGGCGAGGACCCACGGGTCACGTCACCGCGAGGCCGATGGCGCGCATCCGCGTCCGGGTCCGGGTCGTAGGGTTTTCGGCAGCTTCGGGCACATGATGCGGCAACGCCCCGGTCTTCTCGCCGCCGGCCTGCGACGGGTCGCGGTGCTCGTGGTTGCGGTCTTTCCGTTTCCGGCGGTCGCGCACGTGAAATGGTTCACCGCGACGAACGTCCACGACGCTCCGGTCCCGATCGGGACGGTTCTTTCGCCCACCTTCTTCCTCGTTCTCGGCGCGTTCACGAGCCTCGTGTTTCTCGGCTTCATCCTCGACGGCGCCGTCGCCCGCCGCTTTCCCGGCATCGTTGCCAGCGGCATCGCGCACGCGAGACAGGAGGAACGCCTCGTGCGCGCCGCCACCGGCGCCTATTTCCTCTGCACCGCCTATGTCGGCCGGGCCATCCTCACGCCCGAGCTCCATACGACCGACACGCGGATCGCCGTCCTGCAGTTCGCGATCGCGTTCGCCCTCCTCTGGCGTCCCGGGTGCGTACTCGCCGGTCTCGGGGTTCTCGTTCTCTACGCGGTCGCGATCGACGATTACGGCATCTTCCATCTGACCGACTACGTCTTCGCTCCCTGTCTCGCGCTCTATCTCGTCTCGATGCCGATCCGGACGCGTCGGGTCCGGGCGCTTCGCGAGCCCCTCCTCGTCGCCGGCCTCGCGTTCAGCCTCGCCTGGACCGCGATCGAGAAGTTCCTCTATCCGCAATGGACCGCCGCCGTGATCGCGACGCATCCCTCGATCGCGCTCGGCCTGCCTTATCCGCTCGTCACCGTCATCGCCGGCTTCGTCGAGTTCACGCTCGCCTTCTACCTCGTCACCGGACGCGGCCTGCTTCGCCTCGGCGGTGCCGGATACGCGCTCATCTTCGTCGCCGCGATGCCGGCGTTCGGCCGCCTCGACGTGTACGGCCACCTGGTCATCCTCAGCATCCTCGCGATCGTCGTGCTTCGCGGCGCGACGCTCATGCAGGACGCGTTCCGTCTCACCCGTCACGGACTGGTCGCCAACGCGGCGGCGATCGTCGCCCTCTATGCCGCGTCGCTGATCGTTTTCTTCATCGCCTACTACGCGATGCAGCGAACCTGACGCGGTCTCCCCGAATGCGGGCTGGCCAGGGTCTCGGGCGAAACGCTATCCGACCGGATCATCCATGATGTCGAAGCAGGAGCCGGGCGTGGCCGAACTCGACCGATCCGGCGGGGATGCGGCCTGCCCCCTGGTGACGCTGGTGCTGGGCGGCGCGCGTTCGGGCAAGAGCCGCCATGCCGAAGGATTGCTCGCCGAGGCACGCTCGCCGCTCTACGTCGCGACCGCGGAGGCCGGCGACGACGAGATGCGCGAGCGGATCGCGAGGCATCGCGCGGAACGCGACACGCGCTGGCGCACGGCCGAAGCGCCGCTCGCGCTGGCGGAGGCGCTGGGCGCCGAGCCCGGCCCGGCGCTGGTCGACTGCCTGACGCTCTGGCTGACCAACCTCCTGCTCGGCGGGCACGACATCGAGGCGCGTGTCGCGGCGCTGATGGCGGTGCTCCGGCGCCGCGAGGCCCCGACCGTCCTGGTGTCGAACGAGGTCGGGCTCGGGATCGTGCCTGGCGACGCGCTGTCGCGCCGGTTCCGCGACGAGGCGGGGCGGCTCAACCAGCGTTGCGCCTCGCTCGCCGGGTCGGTCTTCTTCGTCGCGGCCGGTCTGCCGCTCCGGCTTCGGTGAACGGCGCGATGCGCATTCCTCTCACCACCGCCGCCTCATTCAGGCTTTAGGAGCCCGGTTGTCACGGGACGTTCCGCCGGTAGGCCTTGGCGATCGACTTCGCCGCGTCGTCGGGCGTCAGAAAGCCTTCGCCGGCGACTGCCAGCGTGTCGTTGACGAACGCCGACAGGTAGTTGCTCTTGGTCGGGTAGAGGCCTTTCAGCTCTTCGTGGCTCAGGCGGATCACCTGGCCCGACAACGAGCAGTTCAGGCTCGAGGTGCCGGTCTGGCTGGTGTAGGTGGCGATCGGAACATCGACTTCAGGGGCCCGCACCCCACCGACGGCATTGCCGTAACGATCAAGCGTTTCGATCAGGTCTGGAGGTGTGCCGCTTGCCGCCAGCAGAGAGGCGTGAGGCGGCACGGTGCCATCGCGTACCCAGCCTTCCAGGATGGCGAAGCTGGCGTCGAGCAGATCGCGGCCCGGAAAGTTGCTGAGCCTGGCACCCTTCTCGCAGGACGCGTAGTCCTCGATCAGCGTCGTGCCGCCCGCCGCGTGAGTATCGGTCGCGTCCGGCGCCGAGGTCGTCTGCTCGACCACGACGTGAGCCGGTCCGGCGGCCTCATAGTAGCGGTAGCGATCGTCCGCGGCATCGCTGTCGGCGCGATAGGCTTGTCGGGCGCTGTTGTAGTCGGACTGGGTCTGGGTGGCGACGATCGCACCGTTGCGGGAGCGCAGGACGTTCCGCGGGTCACCCGCCGCCGGTGCGGGACTGCACTGGTTCAGCGGTGCCTGGACGCCAAAGCCGGATCCGACGAAATAACCGTCGAAGATCGGCGCACCCTTGATGCGGGGCGTGATCGCGTTGATGTAGCCGACGAGGGCGATCGCGCTCTGCGAGTAGCCGGCCGCGTAGACCGCCTTCACCGTGTAGCCTGAGAGAGGGTTGTCCGCGCCGTTGCTTCTCACCAGCGAGGCGGTCTGGCTGAGGACGTCGTAGAGAAGGCCGTCCTCTGTCGCGTGCGACGCACCGCCGACGATCGTGTAGAGCGTGGGACAGGTGGACGCGGTCTCATTCGGGTTCGGATTGGCCCAGGAGAGTGCGGCGTAGCGCTCGGGATTGAACTGCTTCAGGGCCGCGATGGTCACCGGCTTGCCCGTGATGCCGATCCAGATGTCGCCACGGCTGGTGAAATAGTCGTGATCATACGACCAGAAAATCGGAAGGTCGTAGTTGTTCGTTGCGTTGAGCACCTCGATGATGACATTGCCGCTGAACTGCTTCGGGTTGATCGGGCGGCGGACGAGGATTCGGTTGGTGTACGGACCGGACCGGAGCACGTTCACGGTCGTGTCGTATGGATCTGTTACACTGTCGTATTGGTAGACATTGGCGACGCCGCTAAGGAAGTATTCGTCCTCACGATATCCAACCTTCGCGAGATTGATCGGATCGATTTGATATGTTGTCGAGTTGAAGGGATGATTGGATACAGTGTTTCCGGCGATGGGGCCGGTCACAGTCGGAACTTCGCGAGCGCCTTGGGCAAGGGCATTCGGGGCGGTGGCCGCCACTGAGATTGCGGCGGCCAAGCCGCGGAGCGCCAAGACTGCCTTGGGACGGGTCATGCTTCCTCCGTGATCCTCTGTTGGGATCTTGTCCTGAACGAACGTCACGAGCGTTCTCGTTCGTCGCGACGTCTGAGCAATAAACCGAACATCGGATGCTCGCTAGCGATTTCGAAATGTTCGTCGAACAGACCGGAACGATCATACTTCACGTTAGCGTGAGAGTAGATGCGGGCCCGGGTGCGCGGTCCTCAATGCCAAAGCATGGTCGCGGTCCCGACGTGGCTGCTCCAGGGCGGGTCGTCGTGCGGCGATTGTCGTCGTCGGTCCTGCAATGCGACTGGCCCGGTTCGCGATGCGCCGGGCTCTACCAGGCTGCTGAAAGACGCGTCGCGACCGGGGCGTTGCCCCGGACCCCACCAGGAGCCTAGGGCTCCTTGACCTCCATCCGTCTATATCCGGGATGCAAACGCCCAGCGTTTGGCGGGGTGCGGGGCAGCGCCCCGCATGTCCCAACCCTCAAACGTTTCAGCAGCCTGCTAGA
>CAXUBX010000124.1:0-6711 GCA_964249405.1 uncultured Acetobacteraceae bacterium
TGGTCGAGGTGGCGCCCGCGGACTTGAAGAAGAACTGCGTGCCGTATTCGAGATTGTTGTTGAGATCGACCTCGGCGATCGTCGCGTCGATCCTGACCTGCAGCGGCACCACGTCAATCTTGCGGAGCGTGTTCTCGACGGTGTCGAGCTCCTGCGGAGTGCCGTAGATCAGCAGCGCGTTGTCCTGGTCGGCGGGCACGATCCGCATCTCGTCCTTGTTCGCGCCGCCCTCGCCGGTGCCGCCCTGCTCCAGGCCGCCGAGCAGCGGGTTGCTCGATCCGGCCGCCTGGGTCGGCGGCGTGGCGCCGGTGGTGCTGCCGGTGGCGCCGGTCGTGCCCGAGGTCCCGCCGAGACCGCCACCGATGCCGCTCGTGCCCCCGCCGATGCCGCCGCCGATCCCGCCGCTGCCGCCGCTGGCCCCCAGCGCGTTCTGGGTCTGGCCGAGCTGCTGAAGCTGGTTCTGCTGGGTCGGCTGCGCCGTCACGTGGTCGGGCGTGAAGGCCTGCTGGAGCACGTAGGCGACGTCGTTCGAACGGCCGTTCTGCAGGTAGTAGACGTGCCAGGAGCGGACCGTCTCGCGTCGCTGGCGAAGCACGAGACCGTAGATGCGCCGGACGTCGTTCATCATCGCCTCGGTCGGCACCACCACCAGCACCGCGTCGATCCGGCTCATCGGCACCACCTGCACGACGTCGGCCAGCGGCTTGCCGTGATCCGCGTCCAGCGCCTGCGACAGCGCGGTCGAGAAATCCTTGGCGTCGCCGCTGTCGACCGGCAGGAGGGCGAAGGATTTGTCGGCGAGCGTGTCGACGTCGAAGGCGTGGATCATCTGGACGACGGCTTCGCGCTCGGTCGGCGGCGCGTTGACGATGATCGCGTTGGCGGCGGGGTCGGCCGTGATGTGGGCGCCGGTGCCGGCATAGGGCTGGAGGACGCGGGCCAGCGCTTCGGCGCTGGTCGAGTGGAGCGGCACCACGACGGCCCCCGCGGTCGGACCGCGACCGAATCCGCCCGGGCCGGCTCCGCCCCCGCCCGTGGCGCCGGCGGCCTCCGAGATCCGGTAGAGACCGCCCTCCTGCGACAGCGAGGCGCCGACCTCGGACAGCAGGACCTGCAGGGTCGGCAGCAGCTGGTCGCGGGTCAGGGGCGACGCGGTGTGCAGCGTGACGGTGCCGTGCACGCCCGGATCGATCGTGTAGTTGACGTGCAGGATATCGCTGAGGATCTGCTGGGCGACGGCCCGGATGTCGGTGTCGGCGAAGTCGAGCGAGATGTCGCCGCCGGCACCCGACGAGTACTGGGCGCCCGGCGGCTGCACCCCGGCGCCCCGCCCGTAGCTGACCGCGGCGTGGGGGGCGCCGCGGAGCGAGCCCACCGGCCCGTCGATCTCCGGCTGGGCGCGGGGCGTGCCGGGCGCGAGAAGCGGCAGCGGCGTCGGCGCGTCGGGCTTCTCGACCGGCGAGCAGCCGGCGAGCAGGCAGGCGGCGGCGGCGCTTCTCAGCAGCCGGGAGCGAAGGCGCCCGCGGGCGGGCACGGCGGGACAGCCGCCGGGGCGGGTCATGTTCAAGGGCTGTCTCCGCTGTTGCCGGCGCCGCTGTTGTCCTGACTGGCGCCGCCCGAGCCCGCCTCGTCGCTGTCGTCGGTCTGTCCGGCCCGGAAGCCGATCACCGTCATGCTGGCGTCGAGCGCCGGCGACCCCTCGTGGCCGCCTGCGATCAGCATCGGCGAGGCATGAAGCTGGAGATCGTCGACCAGCATCCGAGGCGCGTCGCTCTCGATCGACTGGATGAGACGCACCAGCACCGGGAGCGTGGCACTGACCGAGACCCGGAGCCCGATCCGGCGGTAGCGGCCCTCCTGCCTGGCGGCGAGCGCCTCGGTCGAGGACAGACTGGTCCCGGCAGCCGCGGCGAGGTCCTGCACCTTGCCCTGGAGGGCCGCGGCCGCGACCGCGTCGGTCGCGCCGTCGAGGAGCGAGGACGAGGTCGGCCCGGAGCGGGCGACCCGGCCGGCCTCGGCGCGCAGCGCCGGCAGGGCGGCCGCGAGCGACGCCGAACGCGTCGCCCGGGCCTGCGCGGTCGCGACCTCGGACGCCCGGCTCTCGTAGAGCGCGATCAGTGGCGAGACGGCAGCCTCCCAGAGGAGGAGAAAGAACACGAGCGTGAGGCCGATCGCGAGGACCTGCCCCGGCCGGCCGGCCGGCAGACGCAGCGCGGGGTTCATCGCGCCCCCCTCATCGCGGCCGCCTCATCGCGCCCGCCCATCGCGCCCGCCTCACCGGGAGGTCCCGATCGCGGTCGCCGGCAGGACCTGGGCGCGGATCGAGAACAGGTCGGTGTGCGTCGTCTCGAGACGCGTCACCGGCGCCGAGAAGGCCGGGTTGTCGACCGTCGGATCGGCGGCGAGCAGCCCGATCAGCTTCGCGGCCGATGCGGACTGGCCGTTCAGCGTCACGTTGCGGCCGTCGAGCGAGAAATCGGTGAGGTAGGTGTCGTCCGGCAGGCTCCTGGTCACGGTCGCGAGCACCGCGAGCGGGTCGGCGATCCGCTGCCCGGCATCGGCGAACACGCTGGACCCCGACACCGACACCAGGATCCTCGACCGGAGCGCGGACGCCTCGCGGATCTCGGGGCGGAGTGCCTCGATCCGGTGGTCCGCGATGGCGAGGGCGGCGGACTGGCGGGCGAACGGGGCGACGAGCGCCATCACGAGAAGGCCGAGCGCCAGCGCCCAGGCGCCGTGCCGGACCGCGTCGCGACGGAGCCGGGTGCCGCGCAACCCGAGCGGGATCCGGCGGCGCTGCCCGATGCCGTCGATCCCCTCCAGCGCGCTCGCGCCGATCCCGGCGCCGGCGAGCGCCTCGATCGCCCGGGACACCCGCGCGAGCGGCACCAGCGACAACAGCACCAGGAGACGGCCGCCAGCGCGGTCGCGAACCCGGACCTCGTGGGCATGCACGACGTCCGGGGCGGCGAACGGCGTGAGCCGGTCCATCTCGTAATGCAGCACCCGGTCGAGATCGGCCTCGGCGGCGACCGGAAGCGCCACCTCCCGGGTCAGCACCGCGCCGGGCGGAAGCTCAAGAAGCGTCGCCGGCGGACGTCGGCGATTGCCGAGCAGGGTGGCGAGGCGGCGCCCCGCCTCGCGGTCCACCGCGAGCGTGCCGAGCGGCATCTCGGCACCGCGCTGGCGGAAACGGACCGCGACCGACCCAGGCTCGTCGAGGCGGTCAGGCCGGAGAACGAGGACCGGCGCGCGATCCGCGGCGCCGGCGAACCAGGCGTCGGGTAGGATCTCGCGCCACCGGGCGATCCACCAAGCAAGGAACTCGTCCAGCATACGCCCGCACCAAAGTCCTCGGAGCGGTTCCCCCCACCCCCGGCCTGTGCCTATCGGCGCGGATCAGAGCTGTCCAGGAGTTTCATCGTGACAGATCAATTCAGCGCGAGGCGTCGGTGACATTGTAGGTGACGCGCCCGCTGAGGGTTTCGCCGGACAGCAGGACCCGGAGCCCGTTGTCCGGCTCCTCGAGGCGGTTGATCGCGTCCGTCATGTTCGAGGCCGGCTCGAAGGCGAGATAGGGCTTGCCGTCCGGGGTGTAGACCACGAGGTGCCCGAAGGGCGGCGTCGCGCAGGCTTCGAGGCCGATGCCGCGCGCCGGCCAGGCGATCGCGGCGCAGCCGAACCAGCCGTTGAAGCAGTTGTCGATCGGCTTGCCGTCGACGCGACGGATCGGATCGAAGCTCCAGTCGCCCTCGACCGGCAGCCGTTCGGCCGGAAGCTCGTCGGGATCGGTTCGCCAGACGGTGCGCGCGGCGAAGCAGAGCGCGGTCTCGGGGTCGCGCGGAAAGTACGGGTGGAAGCCGAAGCCGACGGGCTGCGGCCGCCCGTCGGTGTTGGTGACGGTCATCGTGACATCGACACCGTCCGTGCGGAGCGCGTAGTCGATCTCGGTATGATATCGGAACGGCCACTCGTGAACGCGGCCGGCCGACGGGTCGTGATCGAAGCCGAGCCTGGCGTGCCTGTCGTCGCGGACGAGGACGCGCCAGGGATGCATCCAGGCGTTGCCGTGGATCGTGTGCGGATCGTCGCCGAAATTGCGGGCGAGCTGGAACGTCTCGCCGCCGAAGCTGAAGCGGCCCCAGGCGACCCGGTTGGAAAACGGGACCAGCGGATAGGCGGCGATCGCCTCGCCGCGCTGCTCGGCGAGCTTCGGATCGACCACGGGGTGGAAGAGCGGGACGCCGCCCGCTTCGAAGGCGAGAACCGCGCCGCCGAGTTCCGGCGCGATCCGGAGGAGGCAGGCGCCCGACCTGAGCTCGATCATGCACGCGCCCTCCCGCGCTTGCCCCGCCGCTTCGCCGGATCGTAGCCGCCGCCGCCGGGGCCGAGCGGGCGAGGGGTGCGATCCGCTTTCGGGTTCTGGTTCCGCGTCGAGGACGGCGGCGGCGCGACCCCGAGGTCGATCGCCTCCAGCCGTCGGATCTCGTCGCGCAGCCGTCCGGCCTCCTCGAACTCGAGATCGGCGGCCGCATCGCGCATCCGGCGCTCGAGCTCGGTGATCGTCGCCCGAAGATCGCGACCGACCAGTTCCGTGGGGCCAGTCTCGGTGCCGACCGGGGCGACCGTCACGTAGTCCTGCTCGAACACCGAGCGCATCGCGTCCGCGATGTGGCTCCTGACCGATTGCGGGGTGATCCCGTGTTGCGCGTTCCAGGCCGACTGCTTCTCGCGGCGGCGCGCGGTCTCCTCGATCGCCCAGGCGAGGCTGTCGGTCATCACGTCGGCATACAGGAGGACGCGCCCGTCCACGTTGCGTGCGGCGCGTCCGATCGTCTGGATGAGCGAGGTCCGCGACCGGAGGAAGCCCTCCTTGTCGGCATCCAGGATCGCGACCAGCGCGCATTCGGGAATGTCGAGGCCTTCGCGCAGCAGGTTGATGCCGACCAGCACGTCGAACACGCCGAGCCGGAGATCGCGGATGATCTCGATCCGTTCCAGCGTGTCGACGTCCGAGTGGAGGTAGCGCACCCGCACGCCGTGCTCGGTGAAATACTCGGTCAGGTCCTCGGCCATCCGCTTCGTGAGCGTCGTCACCAGCGTCCGCCCGCCGCGTCGCGCGACCTCGCCCACCTCGGCGAGGAGATCGTCCACCTGCCGCTCGACCGGGCGAATCTCGGTCACCGGGTCGATCAGGCCGGTCGGACGGATCACCTGCTCGGCGAAAGCGCCCTGGGTCCGCTCCATCTCCCACGGACCCGGGGTCGCGCTGACGAACATCGTCTGCGGGCGGAAGCATTCCCATTCCTCGAAGCGCAGCGGCCGGTTGTCCATGCAGGACGGCAGCCGGAAGCCGAATTCGGAGAGGATCGATTTCCGCGCGTAGTCGCCGCGCGCCATGCCGCCGATCTGCGGCACCGTCACGTGGCTCTCGTCGACGATCAGCAGCGCGTCCTCGGGAAGGTATTCGAACAGGGTCGGCGGCGGCTCGCCGGGGCGGCGGCCGGACAGGTAGCGCGAGTAGTTCTCGATCCCCTTGCAGCTGCCGGTCGTCTCCATCATTTCGATATCGAACTGGGTGCGCTGGCCGAGCCGCTCGGCCTCCAGCAGCCTGCCGTTCGCGGTGAGCTCGGCGAGGCGCGCCTGCAGCTCGGCCTTGATGTGGACGATCGCCTGGTTGAGGGTCGGCCGCGGCGTCACGTAGTGGCTGTTGGCGTAGATCGAGACCTGCTCGAGCGAACCCGTGCGGTCGCCGGTGAGCGGATCGAACTCCGCGATCTCGTCCACCTCGTCGCCGAACAGCGTGATCCGCCACGCGCGGTCCTCGTGCGAGGACGGGAACACGTCGACCGTCTCGCCCCGGACGCGGAACGTCCCGCGCTGGAAGGCGGCGTCGTTCCGCCGATATTGCTGCTCGACCAGCGCGCGCACCAGGGTATCGCGCGGAATGGAACCGCCGCGTTCGAGGCGGACCACCATGTTGGAATAGGTCTCGACCGAGCCGATGCCGTAGATGCAGGAAACCGACGCGACGATGATGACGTCGTTCCGTTCGAGCAGCGCCTGGGTCGCCGCGTGGCGCATGCGGTCGATCTGCTCGTTGATCTGGGCGTCCTTCTCGATGTAGGTGTCGGAGCGCGGAACGTAGGCTTCCGGCTGATAGTAGTCGTAGTAGCTGACGAAGTATTCGACGGCGTTGTCGGGGAAGAAGCCGCGCATCTCGTTGTAGAGCTGGGCGGCCAGCGTCTTGTTGGGCGCGAGCACGAGGGTCGGCTTCTGCGTCGCCTCGATCACCTTCGCCATCGTGAAGGTCTTGCCCGACCCGGTCACGCCGAGCAGCACCTGGTCGCGCTCGCCGGCGTCCACACCGCCCACCAGCTCGCCGATCGCGCCCGGCTGGTCGCCGGCGGGCTCGTAGTCGGATCGCAGCACGAAGCGTCGGGTGCGCGGCTTTGCCTTCTGGCGCACCGGCGAGAACCCGGCGCTGGAGGAACCCGGCGCTGGTGCTCCGCGCACGGTCCGCGACGGAACGGCATCGGACACGGGCAGGATCTCGGACATCGCTCCGAGTTAGGCCGGGGCGCCCGGCACGGCAAGCGTCGGTCGACGACGCCACTCAATGATGCGGCGGCGGCCCGGCAGGGCGTGGCGCGGGATGGGCCGCCCTCGCCGGCGCGGGACGGGCGGGCGGCGGCCGCGGCTCGAAGG
>CAXUBX010000125.1:0-6640 GCA_964249405.1 uncultured Acetobacteraceae bacterium
CCGTCGGCGGGATTGACCGCGAACTGGACGTTCGAGCCGCCGGTGTCGACGCCGATCGCGCGGAGGCACGCGATCGAGGCGTCGCGCATCCGCTGATATTCCTTGTCGGTCAGCGTGAGCGCGGGCGCGACCGTCACGCTGTCGCCGGTGTGGATCCCCATCGGATCGACGTTCTCGATCGAGCACACGATGATGCAGTTGTCGGCGCGGTCGCGCACGACCTCCATCTCGTATTCCTTCCAGCCGAGCACCGATTCCTCGATCAGCACCTCCGTGGTCGGCGAGGCGCCGAGGCCGGCCGAGACGATCGCCTCGAACTCTTCGCGATTGTAGGCGATGCCGCCGCCGGTACCGCCGAGCGTGAAGGAGGGACGGATCACGGCCGGAAGCCCGATCGCGGCCAGCGCCGCGCGGGCTTCCGCCATGTCGTGCGCGATCATCGAGCGCGGGCTCTCGATCCCGATCGCCGCCATCGCGTCGCGGAACTTCAGCCGGTCCTCGGCGCGGTCGATCACCTCGGCGCGCGCGCCGATCAGCTCGCAGCCATGCCGCGCCAGAACGCCGGTCTGGTGCAGCGTCATCGCGACGTTGAGCGCGGTCTGGCCGCCCATCGTCGGCAGGATCGCGTCCGGGCGCTCGCGCGCGATCACGCGCTCGACGAAGTCGGGCGTGATCGGCTCGACATAGGTCGCGTCCGCGAGCCCGGGATCGGTCATGATCGTCGCCGGGTTCGAATTGACGAGGATGACGCGGTAGCCTTCCTCGCGCAGCGCCTTGCAGGCCTGCGCACCGGAATAGTCGAACTCGCAGGCCTGCCCGATGACGATCGGGCCGGCGCCGATGATCAGGATCGAGCCGATGTCGTCGCGCTTCGACATCAGCGCGTCACGTCCGCCGTCGCGCCCATCATCGCGGCGAAGCGGCCGAACAGGTGGGCGGCGTCGGACGGTCCGGGCCCGGCTTCCGGATGATACTGCACCGAGAACGCGCGGCGCCCCGGCGCCTCGATCCCCTCGTTCGATCCGTCGAACAGGCTCCTGTGCGTCACCACGACGCCGTCCGGCAGGCTGGCGTCATCCACCGCGAAACCGTGGTTCTGGCTGGTGATCTCGACGCGTCCGGTCGCGAGCGTCTGCACCGGCTGGTTGGCGCCCCGATGCCCCTGGGCGAGCTTGTAGGTCCGGGCCCCGAGCGCCAGCGCGAGCAGCTGGTGGCCGAGGCAGATGCCGAACACGGGGATCCCGGCGTCGAGCACGCCGCGGATCGCCGGCACCGCGTAGCCGGCCGTCGCCGCCGGGTCGCCCGGCCCGTTCGACAGGAACACCCCGTCGGGATGGCGCCGGAGGATCTCGTCGGCGCCGGTGTCCGCCGGCACCACCGTGACGCGGCAGCCGGACGAGACGAGCGAGCGCAGGATGTTCCGCTTCGCCCCGTAATCGATCGCGACCACATGCGGGCGCAGGGCCGCCGCCGCCTCTGCCGCCGGATCGACCGGGGCCTGGCTCGCCTCGTCGCCCCAGGCCCAGCGCCGCCCCGTCCAGCCGTAGGCCTGGATGCAGGAGACCTCGCGCGCGAGGTCCATGCCTTCGAGCCCGGGCCAGGCCCGCGCCGCCGCCTCGATCGCGACGAGATCGAATTGCCCGTCCGCGGGATGGGCGAGCACGCCGGTCTGCGGCCCGCCGTCGCGGATCGCGAGGGTGAGCGCACGCGTGTCGACCCCGGCGATCCCCGGCACGTTCCATTTCCGGAGCCAGGCGTCGAGCCCGTCCGTCGCCCGCCAGTTCGAGGCTTCGCCCGGCGGATGCCGGGTGACGAGACCGCGCGCCGCGACACGATCGGCTTCGAGGTCGAGAGGGTTGGTGCCCACGTTGCCGATATGCGGGAAGGTGAAGGTGATGATCTGGCCCGCGTAGGAGGGGTCGGTCAGCGTCTCCTGGTAGCCGGTGAGGCCGGTGCAGAAGCATACCTCGCCGACCGCGGGCCCGGCCGACGGGCCGGCCGCGGGGTCGTGGCCGTCGGTGTGCGCGCCGAAGCCGACGCCCCAGTGGCGCGTCCCGTCGGCCAGCACGAGCACCGCGCTCGCGCCGTCCGGGATGGCGTCGGCGTCCGGTCCGGGTGTCTTCACCTCCGGGGGCAACGCGCCCGCGAACTCGGCCATCGCGAGCCCGGTATGCCGCGACAGCACGGCCCAGTGACGCGACGGGATCGATCCGGCCTGACGCCATTTGCGGACGGCTTCCAGTCCGACCCCGGTGAGGCGGGCGGCTTCGTCCGGGCCGCCGAGACGGGCGATGAGGTCATCGATCAAGGGCATGGCTCCCTGCTAGCATGCTCGGGCGGGCATCTGGGAAGAAACTTCCCATGATCGAGGCCGACACAGAAGCCGGGAACTTCGTTACCCCGGACCTTCATGGCGAGGAGACCAGACCCATGGCGCCGCGCGACCGGTTCAGGGAAGACCTCAAGGCGGCGATGAAGGGCGGCGATGCCAGGCGCGTCTCGACGATCCGCCTCATCCTCGCCCGGGTGAAGGAGGCCGACATCGCGGCGCGTCCAAGGGGGGTCGATCAGGTCTCCGACGACGAGATCGCCGCCGTGCTCCGCTCCATGGTCAAGCAGCGCCGCGACAGCATCGCGCTCTACCGACAGGGCGGCCGCGAGGAGCTCGCCGCCGGCGAGGCGACCGAGATCGCGGTGATCGAGGGCTATCTTCCCGCGGCACTCGACGACGCGGCGCTCGACCGCGCCGTCGCGGAGGCAATCGCCGCCACCGGCGCCGTCACGGTCCGGGATATCGGCCGGGTCATGTCGGCGCTGAAGACGGCGCACGGCGCGTCGCTCGACATGGGCCGCGTGAACGAGGCCGTCCGCACGAAGCTCGGCTGAACGCGGCGCCCTTGGCTTCCTTCCCGCCCGCCTTTCTCGACGAGCTCAGGACCAGGACGCCGCTCGGCGGCCTGATCGGGCGGCGGATGCGGCTCGCCCGCTCGGGACGCCAATGGCGGGGCTGCTGCCCGTTCCACGGCGAGAAGACGCCCTCCTTCTACGTCTACGACGACCATTTCCACTGCTTCGGCTGCGGCGCGCATGGCGACGCGGTGTCGTTCGTGATGCAGATGGACGGCCGGTCGTTCCCGGAGGCCGTCGCCTCGCTGGCGGCCGAGGCCGGGATGTCGCTGCCCGAGGCGGACCCTGGCCGCGCGCGGGCGCGGGCGCGCGAGGCGAGCCTCCACGAGGTGCTGGAAGCCGCATGCCGCCATTTCGAGACCCTGCTCGCGAACGCCCCCGACGCGGCGGCGGCACGCGCCTATCTCGCGGGGCGCGGGATCGGCGCGGGGTCGGTCGCGCGCTACCGGCTCGGCTGGTCCGGCAACGGGGACACGCTCCGTCCGGCCCTCGCGCGGCTCGGGCACGAGACCGCGCGCCTGCTGGAGGCGGGACTGCTCCATTCGGGTGAGGACGGTGCGATACGGGGAGAGATGTTCCGCAATCGGATCACCTTTCCGATCAGCGACCGGCGGGGCCGCGTGTGCGGCTTCGGTGCCCGGGCGCTCGGCGTCAGCCAGCCGAAATACCTGAACGGCCCGGAGACCGCGGTCTTCAGCAAGCGCCGCATGCTCTACGGTCAGGATCTCGCCCGCGCACGGCTCCGGCGCGCCGGACCGGACGCGGCCGCGCCCATCCCCGACTTCGTGCTCGCCGAAGGCTATCTCGACGTCGTGGCTCTCGACGAGGCGGGGTTCGCCGCCGCTGCCCCTCTCGGCACCGCGCTCGGCGAGGAGCAGCTCGCGGAAGCCTGGGCGATCGACCCGTCTCCGGTGCTCTGCCTCGACGGCGATGCCGCCGGACGGCGGGCGGCGGGACGCGCGGTCGAGCGCGCGCTGAAGCTGCTCGCGCCCGACCGGACGCTCCGCATCGCCTTCCTCGAGAGCGGCGAGGATCCGGACAGCCTGTTCCGCCGACACGGACGCCCGGCGCTCGCGGCGAGGATCGAGGCCGCGGTGCCGCTCGCGGACGCGCTGTACACGCTCCTCGATCCGCCCGGCGAGGGCGGGACGCCGGAGGCGCGCGCGGCGTTCCGCGGCCGCCTGGAACAGGCCGCCGCCTCGATCACCGACCGTGCACTCGCCGCCGAGTATCGGCGCACGCTGCTCGACCGCTATTACGCGGATGCCAGGGCAAAGGTCCGGGGCGGCGGATCGAGGCCCGGCGGTTCCGGGCGCGCCATCCGACGCGGCGCCGAACGCGACGTCCGCCCTGCGCTCAGCGAGGATGCGGCGCGGCTCGTCCGGTCGTCGCAGCTCGCGATCATCGCGGCGCGCAGTCCGGGCCTGATCCACGATGTCGAGGACGCGTGGGCCCGCCTCTCGCTTCCGTCGTGGCTCGCGGAACTTCGTGACGCCGTCATCGAGGCCGCCGGGCTGCTTGACAGTGAGGCGGTGATGAACCACCTGCGCGGTTCCGGAAAGGAGCACCTGCTGGCTCGGGCGGTCGAGCTGGTGCGGCGGACCGGCGGGCTCGGAGAAAGCTCGGAAGCCGGCGCGATGCCGGCGACGGCGGAGGCGGGATGGTGGCATTTCTTCGGGCTGATCCAGCACGCGAAGCTCGATGACGAGATCCTGCTGGCACGATCGCTCCTGGAGCACGATTTTACCGAGGCACGGCAGCTTCGCCTGATAGCGCTCGTGGAGGCGCGGGCGAGAAACCTGCTGCTGGAGCACGATGCCGATCCTTGAGATGCGGCGTCCAGTGAACGGATGGGGGCGGATGGCGACCAAGACCACGGAACGACCGGACGGTGCTGCGGGCGAGCAGGACACCGACACGACGATGCTGGACATCACGTCGGCGGGCGTGAAGCGTCTGATCGCCCGCGGCAAGGAGCGCGGCTATATCACGTTCGACGAGCTGAACGCGGTTCTTCCCCCGGACCAGATGTCGTCGGAGCAGATCGAGGACGTCATGGCGTCGCTCTCCGAGATGGGGATCCAGGTGGTCGAGGGCGAAGAGGCCGAGGACAGCGATCCGGCCAAGACCCCCGACCGCCCGGAAGAGCCCGACGCCGAGGAGCCGGCCGGCAACGTCGACGAGGAGAGCCTCGGCCGCACCGACGATCCGGTGCGCATGTATCTCCGCGAGATGGGCTCGGTCGAGCTGCTTTCACGCGAGGGCGAGATCGCGATCGCCAAGCGCATCGAGGCCGGGCGCGACATGATGATCGGCGGCCTCTGCGAGAGCCCGCTGACGTTCCGGGCGATCATCAACTGGCATGACCGGCTCAAGGTCGGGAACATCCTGCTTCGCGACATCATCGATCTCGAGGCGACCCAGGCGGGCGGCGCGCCCGCGGCCGAGGAGGTCGGCGAGGGCGCGCCCGACGGCGCGGCCGACAATTTCGAGGCGCCGTCGCGCGAAGAGATCGAGGACGAGGCGGAAGGCGAGGGGGCGGGCCTGTCGCTGTCGGCCCTTGAGGAGAAGCTGAAGCCCGAGGTGCTTGCGACCTTCGAGGAGATCGAGGCCCTCTACAAGAAGCTGCACAAGGCCGAGAACCGGCGGCTGGAATCGTTTTCCGCCGGCGAGGAGGTCTCCGACCGTTCCGAGCGCGCCTACGAGAAGCTCCGCGAGGAGCTGGTTGGCAAGGTCGAGCAGGTCCGGCTGCACAACAACCGGATCGAGGAACTGGTCCAGGCGCTGAAGCACCTGAACCAGCGTCTCAGCGGCTTCGAAGGCAAGCTCCTGCGTCTTGCCGAGAGCTGCAAGGTGACGCGCGAGGATTTCCTCATCAAGTATCGCGGCCACGAGCTCGATCCGGGCTGGGTCGGCACGATCGCCGGGCTGCCCGGCAAAGGCTGGAAGAACTTCGCCGCCAGGCATTTCGAGGAGATCGCCGCGATCCGCGGCCATGTCGGCGAGGTTGCGACCTCGGCGGGGCTGCCGATCGGCGAGTTCCGCCGCGTCTATCAGACGGTGAGCCGTGGCGAGCGGGACAGCGCGCGCGCGAAGAAGGAGATGATCGAGGCCAACCTTCGGCTCGTCATATCGATCGCCAAGAAATACACCAATCGCGGTCTGCAGTTCCTGGACCTGATCCAGGAAGGCAACATCGGCCTGATGAAGGCGGTGGACAAGTTCGAGTACCGCCGCGGCTACAAGTTCAGCACCTACGCCACCTGGTGGATCCGCCAGGCGATCACCCGCTCGATCGCCGACCAGGCGCGCACGATCCGCATCCCCGTGCACATGATCGAGACGATCAACAAGCTCGTCCGCACGTCCCGCCAGATGCTGCACGAGATCGGCCGCGAGCCGGCGCCGGAAGAGCTTGCCGAGAAGCTCGGCATGCCGCTCGAGAAGGTTCGGAAGGTGCTGAAGATCGCGAAGGAGCCGATCTCGCTCGAGACCCCGATCGGCGACGAGGAGGACAGCCATCTCGGCGACTTCATCGAGGACAAGGCGGCGGTGATCCCGCTCGATGCGGCGATCCAGGCCAACCTCCGCGAGGCGACGACCCGCGTGCTGTCCTCGCTGACCCCGCGCGAGGAGCGCGTGCTCCGCATGCGGTTCGGGATCGGCATGAACACCGACCACACGCTCGAGGAGGTCGGCCAGCAGTTCAACGTCACCCGGGAGCGGATCCGTC
>CAXUBX010000126.1:0-6592 GCA_964249405.1 uncultured Acetobacteraceae bacterium
GGAGGCGCTGGCCCGCGGGCGCTCGGACCACCGCCCGATCCTGGTGGAGCTGGCGGACGGCTGACGACCGGGTTCTTGGAGAACGACCGTTCTTTGGCCGGGGGAGCCTTTCTCCCAGGCGTCGGGGCATCCGCGACGTGCGGGCCTCGGCCCGGCGGAGGCGGATCGGCGGAGCCATCGCACCAACGACCCGCCTCTCCATGCGCACGTTGTCGGCGCACTTGATGCTCTGACGAACGGAGCGCGCCATGCCTCTACCTGCCACCGCCGAGGCGACCCGACGGGCGACGAACGTCACGTTGCCGGCGGCCCTGCTGACCGAGGCGCGTGCGCTGGGGCTGAACATCTCGCAGGCTTGCGAACGAGGGCTGAAGGCGGAGATCGCGCGCTTCTATGCGGCACGGTGGCTGGAGGAGAACGGGGAAGCGATCGCCTCGTCGAACGAGTTCGTCGAACGGCACGGTCTACCGCTTTCGGAGTTTCGCCAGGTCTGACGGGACGGTTCGATGTCTACGCCCGCCCCGGGGCGGACAGGGGGCGGCTACGTGCTCGACGTCCAGGCGGATCTCCTGCGGGACCTCCGGACTCGTGTCATCGTGCCTCTGCTGCCGCTGGAGGCCGCGCCGACGCCGGCCAGGGGCCGAACCCGGCGTTCGAGATCAACGGCGCGCCTCACCTGATGCTGACGCAGTTCATCGCGACGGTTCCTGCCTAGGAGTTCAGGACGCCGGTGGCCACGCTCGAAGCGCGGGGCGTCGACATCGCGCGGGCGCTCGACATCCTGCTGACGGACGGGCAGCTTCGACGGACGGGAAGCTTCGGCATGCGGTCGATCCTCGTCGGACGACCCGACCAAGGGCGCGGAGGCCGGCCGCGCGGTCGGATCAGTAGGCTGGTATCAGCCTCTTACGGAGTCGTGGATCGGCTTGACCTCCCTCAGGCATTTCGCCGTCACCTTAAGAAGAAGTGCCAAATGTTCATCCAAGTGGCGGAGAGCTTCGGTCCAATCCTCTTCGCCCATCGCGGATATCCTCATGACGACATCCTGTAAGAGCGCGCCATATTGGAGAAGCACTCCGGCAAGTTGAAGGCAGCTCGGACCTGCTGGCTTACCCAAGAGGTAGAGCTTATCGACGTTCCGGTCGAGCATCGCAGGCAATGGAATGTGGCCGCACAATTCTATCCGCGACGCGATCGACTGACCCACGAGCGTCTTATACTGATTGACGAGATCCTCTAGCAAAGAACGCGTGTTTTCAGTTGCGACCTTCAGCTTCAGGAGTTCAAGGTAGATTGACACTGCGATCGCGCGAGCCTGTAAGCGGTCGCGTCGTCGTTCGATCATGCCGACGCGCAGCGTCGCCCAGACACTAATGACGAGCGCGGTGACTGCGGCGAAGGCTTGGAGCCAAGAGGGAGCGTGATCGCTCATCTTTAGCATCATGCCTCTCGATTTCTTATTTACAGGCTTCTCACTGCCTCCCACAAGGCATCCGGGCCAAGTAAGGTGCAACAAGCTCGCTATGGATGATCATTCGGACGCGGTGTTGGTGGCAGCGATCTGGCGCGCTTCCCATTCCTTGTAGAAAATGTTCTCCCCTTGTAAGCGCCAAGCTGTAGGACCGCTGCAGGACCGGCCGGCGACGACCGCTGCTGCGGCGCTCGGGCTCCTGAAAGCATAATCGCGCGTGAAGACGCGGTTTTCGCTGTCCAAAACCAGAACGCCTGATCGGACGAGTTCTTCGTGCAATGGCGCATAGGAGGCGCTCTGGCCAGCGACGCCTTCCCACCGCGAACGCGCCTGCGATCCGGCCTCTACGATAAAGTCGCCGTCGACCATACGCGCAGTTGCTTGAAGCCCGTGCCTCGGGAGTTCGAATCGGAATCGGACGAGCGGCGCATTCGACGTGGTTCCTCGCTCAGCCCGTGATGGTGTTCCTTGGTCGTCTTCCGTATGCCTTTCCGCGGGTCGGTCAGAGCGCACGCGCTGGATAAACATGTCCACGCGCACGGCCGGCAGCAGAATGCGCAAATTTTCGAGGAAGGCCTCCATCTTCGCGACATCGGCCTCACTCAACGGCGGACGGGGCGGGTTCGTGCTGTTTTCCAGCGGGACGCGACCAATCCTGCGCGCCTCCGCGATCAGCCGCGCTTCCAGGTAGCGAACGTGAGCCTTGTTAAGCTTGGTACCAGCGGTGACGAGGACTACGCTCGTCCACCAGTCTTTATGGCTGTCGTGCGCGCGGATACGGTCACCGATATCCTCACCCTCTCCAAGGTAAGCCAAGGTCCCGACCTCGTTCTCGCCGATGAGCAGGTAGATCCCGGCGCAGCTCGCCTCGGGCCGACGGAGAACATCCGCAATCTGAGTGCGCGGTGCCATGAGGACGTGGCCGGACCAGTTGGAAAGCTCGGCCGTCAGCATGCCATCGGGGTGGCCGTCGATGTAGAGGAGTTCTAGTGAGCGGGCGATGGCAGCAGTCATGCGCACGCAACCTCTTCGTGGGTGACATATTTCCAGCGGGCTTGTAGTCACCGCGGAGGAGGTCGGCGACTGACCAGATCAGGGCTGACGGAAAGCAGGCCGGCTCAAGACGTTTTTATAACGTAACAGGTCGGCTAAGCAACGGTTCTCGCGACTTTGCACTGCTCCTCCCAGGGTTGGAAGAGGGTCGCAGGCTGGTCGCGGGGCGCGGCGCCTCAACAGCCTGAGGGCAGGGCAAGGGCGGAGCCGACGGTGCTGCGGAATGCGCCGGCGACGGGAACCCGGTCGCGCGTCGGCAAGCGGCCGATCGGCTTCGCATGCACGGCCTCGATCGTGGCGATCCTGGCGGAGCGGACCACGGAGGCGGCCGGCAGGTCGGCTTCTTCCAGATCGGAGACGAGCACGTCGCCCGGCCAGCTCCCCCCCCCCCGGTTGGCGGCACTGGTGACCATCAGCACCCGACGACGGCCGGGCGGCGCTGCCGGACGGGGCGGTTCGTGTACGGAAACGGGACCTTGACGAGGTCCCAGACCTCACAGGCCGGCATAGGCCTCGGTGTCGGCCGGGCTGTCCCACTCCGCGAAACTCCGGAACGGGTCGTCGGCCGATGCGTCGGCCTCGGCACGGGTCAGGATCACGCGGCCGGCCTCGATCGCGTAGGCAATCTGGTCGCCCTCGCGCAGGCGCAGGGCGGCGCGCACCGGTTGCGGAATGGTCGTCTGTGCCTTGCTGGTCAGCCGGCTGATGATCATCGGTGGAAGGTGAGGAGATGCCTTACTCGGGGCAAGATCGTCCGGGGTCTGGGGCCCGCTGGCCCCAGCCGGGTGCAGGGGCGGCGCCCCTGCCCTTCCCTGCCTTCACGTGCGGACGCTCTCGTAGACCAGCATGGGGTTGCCGTCGCGGGTGAAGGTCTCGGCGACGCGCATGCCGATGCCGCCGAGGACGAGGCGGCTCGCGCGGTTGTCCTCGCGGCAGACGGCGACGATGCGGGGGAGGCCTTTGTCGTGGGCGAAGCGGAGGGCGCTCGCGGCCCCTTCGCGGGCGTAGCCCTGGCCGCGCGCCGTTGGGGTCAGCGCGAAGCGGAGGCCGATCCCCCGACCGTCGGGGCGTCGGTGGACGCCGGTGATGCCGCGGAAATTGCCGGCCGGGTTCGGGTCCGATCCAGCTTCGCGCATGGCGAAGATGCCGACGCCGTGCTCGGACCAGAAGGCGATGTCGTCGGCCATCTCGGCGGCGGCCTGCTGGGGGGAGCGGATGCCGCCCAGCATCAGGGCGAACGAGGACGGGTCGGTCTTCAGGCGGGTGACGTCAGGCAGGTCCGACCAGGTCACGGGGCGCAGCACGAGGCGCGCCGTGCGGAGGACGCGGCCGGACGACGGCGCGGGCACGGGCGGGGTCCTTCATCTCAGCATGCCATCGTCAGCGGGCGAGCGGGCGATACTTGATGCGATGCGGCTCGACGGCGGCGTCGCCGAGGCGACGGCGCTTGTCGGCCTCGTAGGCCTCGAAATTGCCCTCGAACCACTCGACGTGGCTGTCGCCCTCGAAGCTCAGGATATGGGTCGCCAGGCGGTCGAGGAACCAGCGGTCGTGGCTGATGATCACCGCGCAGCCGGCGAATTCCTGGAGGGCTTCCTCCAGGGCGCGCAGCGTGTCGACGTCGAGATCGTTGGTGGGCTCGTCGAGCAGGATCACGTTGTGCGGCTCGCGCAGCATCTTGGCGAGGTGCACGCGGTTGCGCTCGCCGCCCGACAGGATGCCGACCTTCTTCTGCTGGTCGGCGCCCTTGAAGTTGAAGGCGCCGACATAGGCGCGGGACTGCACGGCGCGCTTGCCGAGATAGATCATGTCGGTCCCGCCCGAGATCTCCTGCCAGACGGTCTTGTCGCCGTCGAGCGTGTCGCGGCTCTGGTCGACATAGCCCAGGCTGACGGTCTCGCCGACGGTCAGCATGCCGCCGTCGGGGGTTTCCTGGCCGATGACCATCCTGAACAGCGTCGACTTGCCGGCGCCGTTGGGCCCGATCACGCCGATGATGCCGCCCGGCGGAAGCTTGAAGGAGAGGTCGTCGATCAGCAGGTGGTTGCCGAAGCCCTTGCGGAGCCGGTCGGCCTCGATGACCTGGTTGCCGAGGCGGGGGCCCGGGGTGATGACGATGTCGGCGACGCCGGTGGCGCGCTCGGCGCCTTCGGCGAGCATCTCCTCGTAGCGGCGGATGCGGGCCTGGTTCTTGGCCTGGCGGGCGCGGGGCGAGGAGCCGATCCATTCCTGCTCGGCGGCGAGCGCGCGGCTCCGGGCGCTCTCCTCCTTCTCCTCCTGCTGGAGGCGCTTGCGCTTCTGGGCGAGCCACGACGAGTAGTTGCCCTCGAACGGGTAGCCGCGGCCGCGCTCGATCTCGAGGATCCAGTTGGTGACGTTGTCGAGGAAGTAGCGGTCGTGGGTGACCACCATCACCGTGCCGGCATAGTCGTGCAGCGTCTTCTCCAGCCAGGCGACGCTCTCGGCGTCGAGGTGGTTGGTGGGCTCGTCGAGGAGGAGGACGTCGGGCCTCTCCAGCAGCAGGCGGCAGAGCGCGACGCGGCGGCGCTCGCCGCCCGAGAGGGTGGCGACGGCGGCCTCGGCGGGCGGGCAGCGCAGCGCGTCGAGCGCGATCTCGATCTTGCGGTCGATCTCCCAGCCCTGCTCGGCGTCGATCTTCTCCTGGAGCTCGGCCTGCTCGGCGAGCAGCGCGTCCATCTCCTCCTCGCCCATCGGCTCGGCGAACAGTTCCGAGATCGCGTTGAAGCGGTCGAGCGCGGCCTTCAGCGGCCCGAACGCGGCCATGACGTTCTCGCCGACGGTGGCGCCCGCATCGAGGCGGGGCTCCTGGGAGAGGTAGCCGACACGGACGCCGTCGGCGGCCCAGGCCTCGCCGCCGTAGTCGCGCTCGATGCCGGCCATGATCTTGAGCAGGGTCGACTTGCCGGCGCCGTTGACGCCGAGCACGCCGATCTTCACGCCGGGGAGGAAGGAGAGCGTGATGCCCTTGAAGACCTCGCGGCCGCCCGGATAGGCCTTCGTCAGGTCCTTCATCACGTAGACGTACTGGTAAGCGGGCATGATCGATATTCCGGGAGGCTGTGGCGCCGGGCGAAGGGGCCGCCTGCGCCCGGCAGGACTCGAACCCGCAACCAAGCCGTTATGAGCGGCCCGCTCTGACCATTGAGCTACAGGCGCATGGGGGCAGGCGTGTGATGGCGCATGCGGGACGGGAGTTCAAGACGATCAGGTGTCGGAGGCCGGATACACGGCGCCGGTCCAGGGATCGATCCGCCAGTCGGCGGTGCGGCCCTGGCGGTCGGTCGCGTGCACGGCGAGCGCCTGGCCCTCGTCGTCGGTGATCTCGCGGACGTCGCCGACCTTGGTGTAGCCCGCCGCCTTCAGCAACGTCGCGGCCTGCGCCGCCGTGAGAACGGGACCGGTGAGGACCTCGCCGGTCTCGGCGCTGATGGTGATGCCGTGGAGCGGGACGCCCCAGCGGGTGGCGTCGGCGGTCCAGGTGCCGTCGGTCCGCTGCAGGTTGTCGACCGCGGTGTAGCCCTGGCCGCCGAGGAGGGCGCGGAGCTGGTCCGGGGTCCAGGAGGGCGGCGCGGCGAGCGCCGGCACCAGAGGGGCGACGGCGAGAAGGAGCGGGAGCGGGAGACGGGCGATGCGGCGCATGGGGTGTCCTTCACCGCTTGCGGGGATGATGCCTTGGCAGCGTCCGGACCGGGCCGTTAGTTTCCGGCGGCCAGATCGAGGGGATGGACGGATGGACGTGTCGAAGATCGGGACCGGCAAGGCGCCGCCGTCCGACATCAACGTGGTGGTCGAGATCCCGCAGGGGAGCTCGGTGAAGTACGAGGTGGACAAGGAGAGCGGGGCGGTCGTGGTGGACCGGTTCCTGTTCACCTCGATGGCGTATCCGGCGGCCTACGGGTTCATCCCGGGCACGCTCGCCGCGGACGGGGATCCGGCCGACGCTCTGGTACTGGTGCCGGCGCCGGTGGTGCCGGGCGCGGTGGTCCGGTGCCGGCCGATCGGGGTGCTGCTGATGGAGGACGAGAGCGGGCAGGACGAGAAGATCCT
>CAXUBX010000127.1:0-6501 GCA_964249405.1 uncultured Acetobacteraceae bacterium
TCGCGCCCGACGGGGTGCTGATCGGACGCATCCACCTGCCCGAGAACTGCGCCAATGTCTGCTTCGGCGGCGACAAGAACTCCAAGCTGTTCATGGCCGCCAGCACGTCCCTCTACGTCATCGAGCTCAAGACCCTGGGGGTCAGGACCTGCTGAGCGAAGTCCCCGCCTCCGCCGGCCCGTCACGGCGACCGGCGGACGGCTCGATCGACCGCGAGCGAGCAGGAGGCACGGTGGATCAAGACGCGGGGTTTCACCCCGCACCCCACCAGGCGCTGGGCGCCTGGACCCCCGGTCAGTCGAATGCGGGTCTGGGCGCGCCGCGCCCAGCGGAGTTTGAGGCGGAGCCTCAAGCTCTCCGAAGCTTTTCAGCACCTGCTAGGCGCCGTCGGGCGACACCACGATGCACGAGCCGCGGCCGATCCGGGCGCAGGCCCGTGTCGCCGCCTCGCGCGTGAGACCGGTGAGGCGCGCGCGATAGAGACGGCCATGCCGGTCGTGCAGCGTCGCGATCTCGGGATGCGCCCGGCCGAGCAGCGCGTTCTCGCTTCGGACGGCGGACCCCGCGGCTTCGTGGGCGGCGCCGGCCGAGCCGAACGCACCGACCTGGATCGCCCAATGCCCGCCGGCGCTGCCGCTCCGGAACGGCAACGTTTCCGCGACCGCGGGTTCGATCAGCCGGAACCGGACCCGCCGCACGTGCCGCGGCGTCTCCGGGTCGGGCGCCTCGGCGACGCTGTCGGCGAGCTCGGGACTCGGTGCCGAGGTCATGCGGGCGTCGGCGAGCCGCCAGCCGTCGGTGGCCGGCGCCTCGGCGGGTGCGGCAGGCGCCACGGCCGGGGTGGGCGCGGGAGAGAACCGGGCCTGCACCGGGCCGCCCGACGACGCGATCTCGGGTGCGGACCCGCGTCGCGCCCAGGCCGCCCGGACGCTCGCGGCCTTCGACGGCCCGGGCGCCGGAGCCTCGACCGGGCCGAGCTCCGGCGTCGCCTCGGCGAGCTCGGTGTCGCGTTCCTCCTCGCCACGCGTCCGTCGCGCCCAGGCGAGCTGCACGGAATGGGTGAGCGAGGGGTCGATCGGCGGTCCGGCCGGCGCACCCTCGTCGGTGCCCCGCTCATGGTTCATCGCCATCAGGTCGGCCTCGCTCCGGTTGTGCGGGCTGTCGAAGGCGATCTGCGGCCCGATCGAGGCCACGTAATGGCGCGTCTCTGCGGGCAGCGGTCGGTTCCGCGTCAGGAAGTCGTCGAGCCGTCCTGGGCCCGCGTTGTAGGCCGCGAGGAAGCCCGGCGATCCGTAGATGTCGTACATCTGCCGGATGTAGGCGACCCCGGCGAGGATGTTGTTGTGCGGATCGTACGGGTCGTCGCCGAGCCCGTACTGGTCGTGCATCAGGTCGTAGGTGAAGGGCATGATCTGCATCAGGCCCATCGCGCCGGGCACGGAGACCGCAAACTCCTGCCCGTCCGACTCCTGGTGCATCACCGCGCGGATCCAGCTTTCGGGCACGTCGAAGCGCCGCGACGCCTCGACGATGTAGGGTCCCCAGGGGTCCCAGGCCGGTCCCGGCGGGGCGTAGTAGTTCCGGGCGTGGGACCGGTATTGCGCGGCTTCCTGGGTCGCCGGGATCTGCGGAGCCTCGGCCGCGCAGTTCGCGAGCGCCAGGACCCCCGCCACCGCGACCATCCCGCGCAACAGCCCCGCCGCGCCGACGCCCTCGCTCCGGGCAGCCGGCCGCGCATGGTGGTCCTGCGTCATGTCGCCCCCCCAGGCCTGGCGCCTCCCCGGACGAAAACCCTGCCCCGATCGGGTTCAGAGCTTCCGTCAGGAATACCGTCTAAGCCCCTACAGGAGGCGCCTCCCCGGCGCAACACAATCGAGCCCGGCGACCGGCGGAGCGAACAGCATTTGCGGGCGGAACGGCGATCCTGTAGGGGCGGCCGGATGAACGTCGTGAGCAATCCGTCGAAGCGGGTCGAGGCAGGCGGTCTGGAGGCAGGCGGTCTCGAGGTCAGCGACATCGCGGAATTCCGCGCGTTCGCGGAACGGGCCGGCTACGCCTCGCTGGTGCTCGAGCCCGCAGGCGGGATGGCGCGCCAGCGCGAGGCGGTGCGCGATTTCGCGGCCGGCATGCGGTTGTGGCGCCTGGCCCTGACGCTCGGCTGGCTCGACATCAAGCTTCGGTATCGCGGCTCCGTGCTCGGCCCGTTCTGGCTGACGCTCTCCACCGCCGTGATGGTGGGCGCGCTCGGGGTCGTCTGGGGCCTGCTGTTCGGGATCGACGAACGTCACTACCTGCCGTTCCTCGGCCTCTCGCTCGTGCTCTGGGCCAGCGGCATCCAGGGGGTCGCGACCGAGGGCTGCAGCACCTTCATCCAGGCCGACGGGACGATCCGCGCGATCAGGATGCCCTACTCGGTCCAGGTGGTGCGCACGCTGCTGCGCAACCTGATCGCGCTCGCGCACAACGTCGTGGTCCCGATCGCCGTGTTCGCCTGGTTCGACGCCTGGCCCGGCATCAACGCGCTCTGGGCGCTCCCGGGAGCCGCGCTCTGGATCGTCGACGGGTTCGCGACCGCGATGCTGCTCGGCACGATCAGCGCGCGGTTCCGCGACCTGCCGCCGATCATCGGCTCGGTGCTGCAGATCGCGTTCTACGTGACGCCGGTGATCTGGAAGCCGTCCCAGCTCGGCCACCATTACTGGTGGATGGACCTCAACCCGTTCGACCCGTTGCTCGAGGTCGTCCGCGCACCGCTGCTCGGCAGCGTGCCGTCGCTCAGGCTCTGGCTGCTGGCGCTCGCCTGGTCGGTCCTGCTCTGCATCGTCGGATGGCTGGCATTCGTACGCGCTCGCGCCCGGCTCGCCTTCTGGGTCTGAGCATGATGCAGGCGGCTCCCGGCTCGACCCCCGTCTCCATCGACGTCGAGGGGCTTTCCATCGACTTCCCGCTGTATCACGGGAGCACGCGCTCGCTGAAGAAGACGGTGATGGCGGCCGCGTCCGGTCGGCTCGGTCGCGACGACCAGCAGCGCACCGTGGTCCAGGCGCTCCGGGAGGTCTCGTTCTCGCTCCGGCCGGGCGACCGGCTCGGCCTGATCGGCGGCAACGGTGCGGGCAAGTCGACGCTGCTCCGGGCGCTCGCCGGGATCTACGAGCCGATCCAGGGGCGGGTCGCGGTCCAGGGCGCCCTGAACGCGATGCTCGAGACCAACCTCGGCATGAACATGGATCTCACCGGCCGCGAGAACATCATGCTCCGCGGCCTCTATGACGGGCTCCGCAAGGACGGGATCAGGCGGCTCGCGAACGACGTCCAGGATTTCGCCGAGCTCGGCGAATTTCTCGACCTGCCGGTCCGCTTCTACTCCTCGGGCATGGTGGTCCGGCTCGGCTTCGGGCTCGCCACCGCGATCCGACCGCAGGTCCTGCTGATGGACGAGTGGTTCATGGCCGGCGACCAGAGCTTCCGCGGCAAGGCCCGCGCCCGGCTGGAGAGCGTCGTCCGGGGCGCCGAGATCCTGGTGATCACCTCGCATGATCTCGACATCGTCCGGGAATGGTGCACGAGGGTGATCTGGCTCGACCACGGCCGGATCCGGGCCGATGGTCCGACCAGGGACGTCATGGCCGCCTACACCGGCAGCGCCTGACCGGTCCGGCGATCAGGCCGCAGGCGGGGTCCCGATCACGCCCTTGGTCAGTATCACGTTGCCGTACAGACGCCGCTCGCCGGTCTGCACCACGGCGAAGCACTCCCGCGCCCGGTCATAGAAGCGGAACCGGTCGATCGCGACGGGGGCGGGCGCGCCCGTCGCGGCGAGGGTGGCGGCGAACGCGTGAACCACGTCCGGCACCAGGCCGCTGTCGCCGACCACCGCCATCGTCAGCACGGGATCGTCGACGAAGGTGTCGATCGGCAGCACGGTGAGCACGGCCTCCAGCGCCGCCGTCGCCTCGATCCCCGGCAGGGCGACCACCCGCCTCGCGCCCGACGCCGCCGGGTAGTTCGCGTCCACGATCGCGATCCGGTCGCCATGCCCCATCGAGGCGAGCGCGTGGAGCAGGTCGGGAGACAGCAGGGGATCGAGGCCACGCAGCATGACGGGGCGGAGCCTACGCGGTCCGCGGCGTCGCGAACAGGCGAACCGTCACCGGCCCAATGCCGTGAACACCCGGTACCGACCCTGGCGGAGTTCGGCGCCGGCGACGATCCCGGTGCCGTAGGATCCGCCGTCGAGCCCGAGCCGCCATCCGTCGAGCCGGTGCCACCCCGGGACGGGCCGGCGTCCCTTGGTGTCGAGCACCTGCACTTCCGGCGTGTGCCCGTGGACGACGATGCTGCCGCCCGCGAACGGATCCTCGTGGTGGAGGAAGCGCTCGCGGATCCAGGCCGGATGGAGCGGGTCGCTCGCATCCAGTCGCGGCCTGGCGAGCGCGTCCGCGATCGAAGCCTGCGGATCGATCCCGGCATGGACGAAGACGACGTTCCCGCGGCACCGGGCGAGCGGGGCGGTCTCGACCAGCGCCATCGCCTCGGGCCCGACCACGTCGCGGAAGCGGGACGCCGCCTCGTCGGGCCGGGACGCCAGCCGGCTCGCCGACAGGCCGGCCTCGCCGAGCGTCGTCCAGCCGCCGTTCGATACCCACAGCTCCGCGACCCCGGACGCGTCCGGGGTCGCCGACAACGCCATCAGCATCAGCATCTCGTGGTTGCCGAGCAGCAGGGTGCGGCCGCCGATCGCCGGCGTGGCGGCTGCGTCCGCGGCAAGGCGAAGGCAGGCGAGGCTGGCCGGTCCACGGTCCACGAGGTCGCCCAGCAGCGTGAGATGGGATCCGGGGCCGGCCTCGCCGTCCATCGTGTCGAGCAGGGCGGCGAGATGGGCGGCATGGCCGTGGACGTCGCCGATCGCGAACTCCTGCGCGCTCTCGGGAAGGACAATCGGGGCGTCCATCCAGTCCGAGGTGGCGACCGGGATCGCTGGCGTTCCGTTGAACTCGGGAGGCATCCGGTCTATCTAGCGCACACATCATCTTCCAGTTGTCTGGAGGTGGCCCCCGGGCCGCCTTTTTTTGTTTCCGGGCCATGCCGCGCGACGGCCGTCCGGCGGGAGCGGGACACCGGATGGAGCGGGGAATGGCCGGGCCGGCGCAGAGGGACGGGGCGGAGAGCGGGGCGGAACGCGACGACGACGCCTCGCGCGACGCCGCCGCCCAGACGCTGGAGGCCCGTCTCGCCGCGATCATCGGCCCGACGGTGGACGGCATGGGCTACGAGCTGGTCCGGGTCGCGGTGCTCGGTCGCAGTCGCCCCACCGTGCAGGTGATGGCGGACCGGACCGATGGCAGGCTGATCGGCGTCGACGACTGCGAGGCGATCGCAGCCGCGATCGGCGCCGTGCTCGACGTCGCCGACCCGATGCCCGGCGCCTGGCAGCTGGAGGTGAGTTCGGCCGGGATCGATCGGCCGCTGACCCGGGTCAAGGATTGGAACCGGTTCAGCGGTCACGCGGCGAAGGTGGAGATGACGGTGCCGGTCGAGGGGCGTCGACGCTTCTCGGGCACCGTGCTCGGCGCCGACGACGAGGCGGCGACGCTCCGTCTCGACGACGGATCGGACGTTCGGCTGCCGCTCGCCGGGCTGCGCCGTGCGAAGCTGGTGCTGACCGACGCGCTGATCGCCGCCACGGCCGGGCCGATCCAGCCCCACTGAGCCCAGCCCCACTGAGCCCAGCCCAGCAAGCGCCACCGAAGCCGGTATCGGGAGAGAAGAGACCATGGACACCGCCGTATCGAGACCCGAACTCCTCCTCGTCGCCGACGCCGTGGCGCGCGAGAAGTCGATCGAGCGCGAGGAAGTGCTGGAAGCGATGGAGCAGGCGATCCAGAAGGCCGGCCGCGCCAAGTACGGGCACGAGAAGGACATCCGCGCGGTGATCGACCGGCGTTCGGGCGACGTGCGGCTGTCGCGGTGGACCGAGGCGGTCGAGACGGTCGAGAACGAGGAGACCCAGATCCCGCTCGTGATCGCGCGCAAGTTCAAGCCGGACATCCAGCTCGGCCAGCATCTGATCGACCCGCTGCCGCCGATCGATTTCGGCCGCATCGCGGCACAGACCGCCAAGCAGGTGATCGTCCAGCGGGTCCGCGAATACGAGCGGAAGAAGCAGTTCGAGGAGTTCAAGGACCGCGTCGGCGAGATCATCAACGGCACCGTCAAGCGCACCGAGTACGGCAACCTGATGGTCGAGCTCGGCCGCGCCGAGGCGCTGCTCCGCCGCGACGAGCTGATCCCCCGCGAGGCGTTCCGCAACGGCGACCGCGTGCGCGCCTACATCTACGACGTCCGGGAAGAGCCGCGCGGGCCGCAGATCTTCCTCTCCCGCACCCATCCGGCGTTCCTCGCCAAGCTGTTCGCCCAGGAGGTGCCCGAGATCTACGACGGCATCATCGAGATCAAGGCGGTGTCCCGCGATCCCGGCTCGCGCGCCAAGATGGCGGTGCT
>CAXUBX010000128.1:0-6414 GCA_964249405.1 uncultured Acetobacteraceae bacterium
GCCAACGCCACGGACGACGCCATCGGCTTCGCGAGCGGCGTCACCAACCGGCTCACGGTGGAAGGCAGTTCGACCATCAACGGCATCGTCGACGGCGGCAATGCGGTCGGGTCCACGATCGTCAGCACGCTGGAACTCGCGAACGGCGCCGGCGCCGGAACGCTGAGCGGCCTCGGCTCGCAATACATCAATTTCGGCTCGATCGCGGTCGACGCCGGCGCGGACTGGACGCTCGACGGCAGCAACACGGTGAACGGCACGCTCACCAACGCGGGCACGCTGGTCGCCGACGGCACGCTGTCCGGGACCGGCGTGCTCGAGAACGCAGGCCTGATCACGACCGATCCGGCCGGGGCGACGCTCGCCGTCGGCACGCTCGTGAACGACGGCACGATCATCGCGAACGGCACGCTCGCGATCGACGGCACGGTCGGCCCCGGCACGGGACCGGGCGGCGCGCTCGAGGTGGGAGCCGGCGCGACGCTCGCGATCAGCGGACTGGTCGCCAGCACCGAGGCGCTCGGCTTCGACGGAAGCAGCGGCCGCCTCGCGCTCGGCACGACGGCCGGCGTGGCGACCCCGATCGCGGGCTTCGCCGACGCGGACCAGCTCGATCTCACCGGCCTCGCCTACGAACCGGGCCAGACCACCGCGGTGTTCGCGGACGGCACCCTCACGGTCGGCAACGGGATCAGCAGCGAAAGTTTCGTGCTCGCCGGCGTGGCTGCCGGCACCACCTTCACCGCGGTGGGCGACGGATTGTCCGTGCAGGGGGTGCTGGTCGAGGAGGCCGCGCCCTGCTTCGTCGCCGGCACCCGCATCGCGACGACGCGGGGCGAGATCCCGGTCGAGGCGCTGGTCGCGGGCGACCTCGCGCTGACCGCGTCCGGCGCGACCCGGCCGGTGCGCTGGATCGGGCGCCGGCGCGTCTCCTGCGACCTGCGAGAGCGCCCGGAGGATGTCTGCCCGGTGCGCGTCACCGCGCACGCGTTCGGCCCCGGCCTGCCGGTGCGCGACCTGCTGCTGTCGCCCGACCATGCGCTGTTCCTCGACGGCGTGCTGATCCCGGTCCACCTGCTGGTCGACGGCGTCGCGGTTCGGCGCGAGCCGGTCCGGCGGGTGACCTATTTCCACGTCGAGCTCGACCGGCACGACGTGCTGCTCGCCGAAGGCTTGCCGGCGGAGAGCTATCTCGACAGCGGCAACCGCCATCAGTTCGCCAACGCGCCGCTGGTCGCGCTTCAGGCGGCGTTCGGCCCGGGTCCCGAGCCGACGGAGACCTGCGCGCCGATGGTGCTCGGCGGCCCCGCCGTCGAGGCCGTCCGCGCGGAGATACGTGAGAGGGTGCGGATGCCCGACCGAAATCCGGGGTGGCCCACTCCCGCAGCGCTGCGGGCGTAGCGTCCGGTCAGGCTTCGGCGCGGTCTGAGGTGCTGCCGGCCGGGTGTTGCAGTCTTTCATGCGAGTGTTCCCGCTTCACGGAGGAGCGAGGGCGAGGTTGTCCGGATCGACCCGCCGGCCACGGCCGGCCTCGCTGGCTGGACGATGAGGTAACTTCGTCCGCAGCTCGATCGTGCGGCGCCTATTGGCGCAAGCATCGCCATGTGCTCCGCGAGACAGGGAGCTTCACGAGCCTCCCCTAGATGTCGGAGCTCGGCCTTCCTCCGAGCGGCGTCGTTCAGGTGTCGAGCAGGCCCGGGGCGAAGACTTCCTCGATCCGGAAGCGGCGGTCGGTCAGTCCCTGCTCATGGTGGTAGCGCAGTATGGCGTCGAGCGCTGCGCGGTTGGCGTTGACGCCATACGGCCACCAGTCTTCGCCCAGGACGTCGCGGTCCTCTTCGATCCGCTTGGTCAGCCAGGGAATCATGATCGTCATGTTGTTGAAGGTCATGCTCTTCACGTATTGCGCGGCCATCTGGTCCTTGGCCTCGCAGAAACCGCTGTAGACGGCCCTCACCAGCTCCGGCCGCTCGAGGGCGATGTCGCGTCTGACGACCACGCCGTGCATGATCGGGAAGATGCCAGTCCGGCGATAGTAGTCACGCTCCACCGCCTCATAGTCCTCGAACAAGCGTCCGACCTTGGGCGATCTTGCAAGGACGCATCTCGGGATATCGGCGGCGATCAGGGCGTCGATCTCGCCTCTCTCGAGCATGTCGCCGAGATCGACCTCCTTGCCCGCCCACTCCACCTCGACCCCATCCGGTACGGGTTGCGGGACGAAGTCGACCGGCTCCATCGGGAAGTCGATGCCGCCGACGATCCAGCGACAATGCTCGGGCTTGACCCCGAACTCGTCCGAGAGAATGCCTTTGGGCACGACTCCGGCGTCGTGGCCGTAGAGACCGAGTTCGCCGATCCGTTTGCCGGCCAGGTCTTCAGGGCGGCGGATGCCGCTCGCCTTGTTGACATAGATCGCGCTGTGCCGGAACGCACGCACGAGGAAGACCGGGATAGCGAGGAAAGGCGACTGACCGTCCTTGAACGTCCGCAGAAAGTAAGTCATGCCCAGTTCCGAGACGTCGTAGGCTTGCTTGCCGATCATCGCCTCGAAGATCTCAGTGACGATGCGGCCGCTGTGGTAGGCAGCCTCGGCTCCGTCGATCTTCACTGTTCCGTCCCGCAGCGGTTTGGCGCGGTCATAGTCCCAGAAAGCGACGTCGAGCTTGTGATCGATCATGGGAGGCCTCCCTGCAGTGGCGCCGCCCTGCCGGCGTACGCCGCCGCTTGATGCCTGAGTTCGGCCGCTACGGCGAACACGAAGCCTTCTCGTTCGGCGAGCGCGGACGGCGTCGCGTCGACCGGGATGGCGGCGGCCTTGTCCGCGCGTCCGGATCGCCTCGGCCCGGGTGGCGGGGCCCGGCTCAGGTTGCGGCTTCCCGGGCCGGTTCCCATGCCCTACTCGGGGCTCCGGCGCGCGCTTGAGGCGCGGGGAGGGATGGCGGGAAGGTGGATGCGTCGGAGCCGGACGAGGCGGCCAGGGTGAGCAGCGAGACGCGGCGTCTCGTCGCGATCTTCCGGCAGAACCTGTTCCGGATCTCGGAGCCGTTCATCACCGGGCAGGCGGAAGCGCTGGTGCGTTACGAACCGCTGTACCTGGGACGGATCCGGTTCGGCGCGGCGCCGCCCGGCGCGCGGTCGCTGGCGCTCGCCGACCGGGGCCGGTTCCGCGCCCTGCCCGCGATCGCCCGGCAGATGGCGACCCGGAGTGCGGCGCCGTTCGAGCGCCTGCTGGGCGACCACCGGCCGGCCCTGATCCACGCGCATTTCGGGATCGACGCCGTGCACGCGATGCCGCTCGCGCACCGGCTCGGGATCCCGCTGGTGACGACGTTCCACGGGTTCGACGCGACGCTGTCGACGGCGGCGCTGCTCACCTCGCCGGCCTGGGCGCACTACCCGCTGTTCCGCGGCGCGCTGGCGCGAGGCGGCGCGCTGTTCCTCTGCGTGTCGTCGTTCATCCGCGACCGGGTGCTGGCGCGCGGCTTCCCGCCCGATCGCACCGTGGTCCACCACACCGGTGTCGATTGCCGGGCGATCCGCGCCCGGGATCCGGCCGAGGAGACCCCGACGCTGCTGCACGTGGCGCGGCTGGTGGAGATGAAGGGCACGGCGGTCGCGATCGACGCCTTCGCCCGTCTCGCCGCCCGCCATCCCGCAGTGCGGCTCGCGATCGTCGGCGACGGCGAGCTGCGGCGCCGGCTCGAGCGGCGCGCGGGGGCGACGGGGTTCGCGGGCCGGATCGACTTCCTCGGCGCGCAGCCGCATCGGGAGGTGCTGGCGCGGATGCGCCGGGCCGCGGTGCTGGTGCTGCCGAGCGTCGACACGGCGACCGGGCGGACCGAGGGTCTCGGCATGGTCCTGCTGGAGGCGGCGGCGACCGGGGTGCCGGTGGTCGCCTCCGCGGTGGGCGGCATCCCGGAGGGGGTGGTGGACGGGCGGACCGGCGTGCTGGTGCCGTCGCGGGATCCGGAGGCGCTGGCCGTCGCCCTCTCGGGGCTGCTCGCCGACGGCGAGGCGAGGCGGCGCATGGGGCTCGACGCGCGTCGGTTCGTCGAGGAGCGGTTCGACCGCCACCGCCTCGGCCTCGGGCTCGAGCGCCTCTACGACCAGGTGCTGCGATCGGGCGCCGGGATCAGCGGCCCGGATCGCGCGACCGCCGCCGGCCGCAGCCGTCGCAGCAGCAGGTAGCAGCACGCGGTCGGCGCCGCCGCCAGGGCCAGCGCCAGCGGCGGACGCACGGGACCCGATGCCAGACGCAGGATCCCGAGGCAGGCCGCGAGCGTCAGCGCCGCCGCGGCCGGCGCGGCGAGCGCGCGACGCAGCGGCCCGAGGGCGACCGCCTCGTGACGACGCAGCGAGCGGACCGCCCAGAGCGTGAGCGCGGGATAGATCGCGAGCCAGATCGCCGAGACCGCGAGCAGGCCCGCGTCCGCCGGTAGCGTCGCGCCGACCAGCCCCACCAGGCCGGCGAGCAGGAGCAGCGTCGCCAGCGACAGCCGCGCCGCCATGCCGGGCCGGCCGGCGCCGACCAGCACCGTCGACAGCGGCTGGAACATCACCCGGAGCAGGGCCGCGATCGCCAGCACTTCGAGGGGGCCGGCGGCGGCGGCGTAGGAATGGCCGGCCGCGTCGTGCAGCAGCGCGGTGAGCGGCCGGGCCGCGAACACGAGCGCGACCAGGAGCGGCGCCGCCAGCATCGCGATCCGGCGCAGCGACCAGGCGAGGATCGGGGTGAGGTCACGGCCTGCCGCTTTCTCGCGAGCGAGCACCGGCAGCGACGCACGGCCCACGATGGTGCTGACCGCGAGCGCGGGCTCCATCGCCACTTCGAACGCCACCCGGTAGGTCGCGAGCGAGGCGGCCCCATAGAACCAGCCGACCAGAAGGTAGTCGACGTTCTTGAACGCCTGCTCGGCGGCGTCGGCCAGCGTCGCGCGAAGCCCGAACCGGACCAGGCCCGAGACCTCGGAGGGTCGGCAGCGGAACCGCGGCAGGAACGGCCGCGCGAGCCCGGCGCCGAGCAGGATGAAGAGGCCGCTCGCCGTGTAGCCGGCGACGAGCGCCCAGGCGCCCGCCCCGGAGACGCCGAGGGCAAGCCGGGTCGCGGCCGCGGCCAGGGTGGCGACCAGGTTCACCGCGGCGATCCGCCGGTAGCGGAGCTCGCGGTTCATGATCGCGAGCGGGACCACGGCCGCGGCGACCATCGGCTGCTTGACCGCGATCACCAGGAGGTAGCCGGTCATCCCGGCCAGGCCGTATGCCGCACCGATCGACGGCGCCGCGAGCAGGAGGGCGCCACCGGCCAGCAGCGACGCGCCAAGCGCATACCAGAACACGGTCTCGAGCTGCACGCGCGAGACGCTCGGCGACTGGATCAGCGCGCCGCCGGTGCCGAGCCCGTTGAACGCCTCCACGATCATGCCGATCGAGACCACGAGCGAACCGACCCCGAGCTGCGCCCTGGTCAGCAGGAGCAGCATCGCGACCACCGTCAGCAGGTCGACGAGCCTCGCCACGGCGGAGGCGGCGCCGAGCCAGCCGAACCCGCGTCCGAGATGACGACGCGCGTCGTCGGACAGGTCCGGCGCGGGTGACGGACCGAGGGTGACGGTCATCGGGGTGGCGGCATGCCGGTCGGCTCGATCTCGCGGGCGGCAGGGATCTTCAAGCAGGCTCCTCGCTGCGGATCGGGAGCGCGGTCCCGCATCGCGGATCGACGGGGGCGGCCCGTGTAGCCCAGCGCCGCCGTGCCGAACAGCCCGACGCCGGGACGGGAGGCCGAGCGGGAACCGGCGCCCGCGATTGCGGCCGCCGCCGAATGGCCGGATACCTGCCCGCCGCGATGGCGGGGAGCGGGACCGGACGATGCGAGAGGCGAAGGGGGCGGTCCGCACGAGGCGGCGGGCCTGGATCGCGGGCGCGGGACGTCGCCACGTCGCCTCGCTGGCGGCGATCGGCTGGCTGGCCGCCGGCGGGGGGGGGGGCCCCCCCGCCGCCCCGGCGCCCCCCCCCCCCCCGGGGCCCCAGCGGGCGGCCGCCTGCGATGCGGCGGCGGTCGCCCCGTCCTGGCCGCGGCTACGGATCGAGGTGACCGGCATGCGCCGGATCGCCGGGAACGTCACGCTGACGATCTATGGCGAGGAGCCGAAGAGGTTCCTGGCCCATGCGGGATCTCTCGCGATCGTCCGGGTCAGGCTCACCGGGCCGGTGGCCGACGGCTGCGTCGCGGTATCGCGCCCGGGCTTCTACGCGGTCGCCGTGTATCACGACGAGAACGACAACCACCACTTCGACCGCAACTTCCTCGGCATTCCGGTCGAGGGCTACGGGTTCTCGAACGACGCGCCGACGCTGCTCGGACCGCCGAGCTTCGCCGCCGCCCGGATCGCGGTCACGTCCGGCGTCGACCGG
>CAXUBX010000129.1:0-6412 GCA_964249405.1 uncultured Acetobacteraceae bacterium
CCCTGCCCGAGGAGATCAGCCGCATGGCCGACCCGCACGACCCCGCCCCGCCCCACCCGGTCATGCTGGTGATCCTGGACGGGTGGGGGTGGCGCGAGGACAGCGCGGACAACGCGGTCGCACTCGCCCGGACGCCGCATTTCGACCGGCTCTGGGCGGCCGGGCCGCGGGCGTTCCTCGCCACCAGCGGTCAGGATGTCGGGCTCCCGGACGGCCAGATGGGCAATTCCGAGGTGGGACATCTCAACATCGGGGCCGGGAGGGTGGTGATGCAGGAGCTGCCCCGGATCGGGGCGGCGGTCGCGGATGGCACGCTCGCGGCCTCGCCGGTCATCGCCTCGCTCGCCGAGCGCCTCCGCGGCAGCGGCGGGACCTGTCATCTCGTCGGTCTGGTGTCGGACGGCGGCGTGCATTCCCACCAGGATCACGCCGCTGCGCTGGCCCGCATCCTCCGCGCGAACGGGGTCGCGGTGACGCTGCACGCCTTCACCGACGGGCGCGACACGCCGCCGGACAGCGCGCGCGGCCAGCTCGCGTCGCTTCGCGCGGCGCTGCCGGCAGACGTTCCGGTGGCGACGCTCTGCGGGCGCTACTGGGCGATGGACCGCGACCGCCGCTGGGAGCGGGTGCGGCGCGCCTTCGACCTCCTGGTCGAGGCCGAGGCACCGCGCTTTCCGACGGTCGACGCGGCCCTCGACGCGGCCCAGGCGAGCGGCGTGACGGACGAGTTCGTCGAGCCCTCGGTGATCGGCGCCTATGACGGGATGCGCGACGGCGATGCCCTCCTCTGCTTCAACTTCCGGGCCGACCGCGTGCGCGAGATCCTGTCGGCTCTCCTCGATCCGGCCTTCGACGGGTTCGTGCGCCGGCGACGCGTCGCGTTCTCGGCCGCCGTCGCGACCACGCGCTACAGCGACGCGCTGGCCCCGCTGATGGATGTGCTGTTCCCGTCCGGGGAGATGCGCGAGCTGCTGGGCGAGACGGTCGCCGGGCACGGGCGCCGCCAGCTCCGCATGGCGGAGACGGAGAAGTACCCGCACGTCACCTACTTCCTCAACGGCGGGATCGAGCCGCCGCTCGACGGCGAGGACCGGATCATGGTCCCGTCCCCCAAGGTCGCGACCTACGATCTGCAGCCGGAGATGTCGGCGCCCGAACTCGCGTCGCGGGCGGCCGACGCGATCGCCGGCGGCAACTACGACATGATCGTGCTGAACTTCGCGAACCCGGACATGGTCGGGCACACCGGCGTGCTGGAGGCGGCGATCAGGGCGTGCGAGGCCGTGGACGCCGGTCTCGGACGGATCGCCGACGCGGTCGATGGCGCCGGCGGCGCGCTGCTGGTGACCGCCGATCACGGCAACTGCGAGCTGATGCGGGATCCGGACAGCGGCGGCCCGCACACGGCGCACACCCTGAACCGGGTTCCGCTTCTGCTGGCCGCGCCGCCGGGCGGGGCATCCCTCCGGGACGGGCGCCTCGCCGATCTCGCGCCGACGATGCTCGACCTGATGGGGATCGCGAAGCCCCCCGCAATGACCGGACGATCGCTCCTGGTCCGCCAACCCTGAGGCCGGTCCGGCGATCCGTCCCGCTCCCGATCGCCGTCCTGGCCGTGGCCGCGATCGCCCTTCCCGCCCATGCCCGGGCCCCGGAAGACCAGGCCGGGCGGGCGGGGCACACGCCCGGCGCCACCCCGGCCCGCGCCGAGGCCGCCCGCGATGCCGCCCACGCGCGCCTGCTCCGGCGGCGAAGTGCCGCCGCGGCGGCGGCGCTCCGGACCACCGAGGCCGAGGAGGCCGGAACGACCAGCCGCATCGAGGCGCTCAGCGCGAAACGCGCGGCGCTGGCGGCGCAGAGCGCCAAGCTGGACGCGACGATCGCCGCGCTCCTGCCGCTGCTCCGAAACCTCGGCAAGGCGCCGATGGCGGGCGTGCTCGCCTCCCCGGTTCCACGCGGCGAAGCGCCGCGCGACCTTCTCGTGCTGCACGCCGTCGCCGCCGGGATCGCCCGGGAAGAGACGCTGCTCGCCGCGGCGAGCGCCGAGCAGGATGCGACCGGGCGGCGGCTCGCGGCCGAGCAGGAGACGCTCGCCGCCGAGCACCGGCACGCGGTCGCCCGCGCGGACGCCATCGAGCAGGACCTCGACCACGCGACGGTGGACGAGAAGGCGGCGAACGAACGCGAAGCCACGGAAGCCGGCACGGCCGCCGCCGCCGCGGCGAGGAGCGCCTCGCTCCGGGACGCGATCGCCTCGCTCCAGCGGGCGCAGGGCCGCCACCATCCTGACGCGCCCGCGATCGCCGCGGCTGCCCCGCTCGCCGTCGACGGCCCGGGACCCGCACGGCTCGCATTGCCGGTGGCAGGCCCCGTGGTGCAACGCTACGGCGCCCCGACCGTCACGGGTCCGGCGAACGGCATCAGCTTCGCCCCACCCCCCTCCGCGCTGGTCTCGTCACCCTGCGCCGGGCGGATCGACTTCGCGGGCCCCTTCCGCTCCTACGGCGAGATGGTGATCATCGACTGCGGGGGCGATGCGCGCGTGGTCCTCGCGGGCCTCGACCGGCTGGATGCCGCGTCGGGCGCACCGGTCCGCCGGGGCGAACCGGTCGGACGCATGCCGGACTTCGCGCCCGGCACGGGCTCCCGGCCGACGCTGCTGTTCCAGCTTCGGCTCGGCACCGGGACGGCGGATCCGGACCGGACCCTCCCGGCCTCGCGAAGCACGACGGCCGCACCTGCGCCCCATGCCCGACGTGTCGCCCGCCATTGACGATTGCGAAAGCTTGTCGGCGTTTGATGGATCGCCACCAATAGGACAACACTTGCCCGGGAAGTGCCGGTTCGCGGCACCTCTGATAGAACGTCGACCGCCGCGCCAACGGGCGCGCGGGACGGAGGAGTTGCGCGCGGATGAAGTTCAGACACGGCTTGCTGCTCGGGGCCGCCTTCGCGGCGGGAGTGGCGGCGCTTCCGGCGACCTCCATCGTGCTGCACGGGCTCGGCGTCCCGCTGCCGCGCGCGCTCGCGGCCGAGAGCCCGGGCGGCGGCAACGCCGAGACCTACCACATGCTCGACCTGTTCGGGTTCGTGTTCGAGAAGGTCAGGGCCGATTACGTCCATCCGGTGTCGTCCGAGGATCTGGTCGACAACGCGCTGAACGGGATGCTGAGCGGGCTCGACCCGCACTCGTCCTACATGACCAAGAAGCAGTTCGCCGACATGGAGGTTCAGACCACCGGCCAGTTCGGCGGTCTCGGGCTGGAGGTCCAGGCGGATGACGGCCTGATCAAGGTCGTCTCGCCGATCGACGACACGCCGGCAGCGCATGCCGGCATGAAGCCGGGCGACCTCATTCTCGGGATCGACGGCAAGAGCGTCGACGGGATGACGCTCGACGACGCGGTCGGCCGGATGCGCGGAGCTCCGGGCTCGTCGATCACGCTGACGATCAAGCGGATCGGCGTCGACAAGCCGCTCGACGTCAAGATGACACGCGAGATCGTCCACATCCAGGTCGTGAAGTCGGCGCTCTACGGTCGCACCGCCTATCTGCGGCTCGCCCAGTTCGACGAGGAGGCGGCGCCCCGCCTGGAGGCGGGTTGGAAGAAGCTGAAGGCCGAGGCGGGAGGCCATCCCGACGGGCTGATCCTCGATCTCCGGAACGACCCGGGCGGCCTGCTCGATCAGGCGATCGCGGTCTGCGACGAATTCATCCCGAGCGGCGAGATCGTCTCCACCAAGGCCCGCCACAAGGAGGATAGCCAGCGCTGGGATGCCAAGGGCACCGACATCACCGGGGGCCTGCCGATGATCGTGCTCACCAATGGCGGCACCGCATCGGCGAGCGAGATCGTGTCCGGCGCCCTGCAGGACCACCATCGTGCGCTGATCCTCGGCACGCGGAGCTTCGGCAAGGGCTCGGTCCAGACGCTGATGCCGATCGACGACGATGGCGCGATCCGGCTGACGACGGCGCTCTACTACACGCCGTCCGGCCGCTCCATCCAGGGCACCGGCATCACGCCGGACATCACGGTGCGCGAGGCGCATGGCGAACCGGACATGCTCCCCGATCGCGAGAGCGATCTCGTGCACGCGCTCAAGAACCAGGGCGGCACGCCGCCGCCGCCGGCGTCCCAGCACATCGCGCTGCCGCCGATCGCGTCGTCGATCCCGAGCGAGCCCCCGGTCAACTGGCCGCAGTTCGATCTGACGAAACCCTCGACCGACTTCCAGCTGCAGCAGGCGCTCAAGGTCATCCACGACATGAAGCCGGTGCAGTCGGCCTCGAACGCCGGCTGAGGCGGCGGCGTGCCCGACGAACCCGGACCGGGATCGCCCGGGTCCAGGCGGGGGTGGCAGCTGCTCGGGGCGTTCTGGGTCGCGGTCGGCGGCACGTTGCTCGCCGGTGTGGCGGTTCTCGCCGCTCTCGGACCGCCGCGGCCGGTCGTCACGATCGTGGCGCGGCACGAGCCGGCACCGCCGGCGACCACTCGCGCCACGGCGCGCCCCGCGCTCTCGACCGCCGACGCCGATCCGGCGCTGCTGATCGAAAGCGGGAATTTTCCCGGCCGGATGCTGCCCAGGGTGGCGATGGACGGGCGGCGATCCTCCCGCGTCTACGCCGCCGCCGTTCCCCGCGTCCTGCCGGGGCAGGCGCGGCTCGCGCTGGTGCTCGACGGGATCGGGCTCGACCGTGCAGCGAGCCTCGACGCGATCGCGACACTTCCCGCGCCGGTGACGCTCGCGGTCTCGCCTTACGCGGAGGATCTCGCCCCCCTGGTCGCGGCGGCACGTCGGCGCGGCCACGAGGTCCTGGTCTCGCTGCCCATGGAACCCGAGAACAGTGCCGAGGACGACGAGGGTGACCGGGCCCTGACGCCCGACGCCGATCTGGCGGCGAACGGCCGCAACCTCGAATGGGCCTTGTCCGCCGCGAACGCGATCGTGGGCGCGACGGCGGCCGACCCGAGCGGCAACGGCGAGCACGTGACGTCTGCCATCACCGTCTTCCGACACACGGTCGCAGAGACGCTGGCGGCCGACGGGCTGCTCTACGTCGCGACCGCGGACGCGGCGCCCCCAGCCGTGCCCGGACTTCCGGTCGCCCGCGCCGACCTCTCGATCGACGCCAGACCGGCGCCGGACGCACTCGACGGCAAGCTCGAGAGCCTGGCGGCCGATGCCGTCCGGAACGGCACGGCTCTCGGAACCCTCGGGCCACCCTTGCCGTCGACCGAGGCGCGGCTCGCCGCCTTCCTGCGGACGCTTCCGGCACGCGGGATCGTCCTGGTGCCGGCGAGCGCACTCGCCTCGGATACGCCGTCCGAGGATGCGTCCCGATGACCGGCGACACCCCGCGGATGCCCCGATGATCGATCCCGCCGCGATCGACCCGGCGACCCTGCCCTACCGGCCGAACGTCGGGGCCGCGCTGTTCGCCCGCGACGGTCGCGTGCTCGTCGCGCGCCGCGCCGACCGGCGCGGAGCCGGCGAGATCTGGCAGATGCCGCAGGGCGGGATCGACGAGGGCGAGGCGCCGGCGGGCGCGGTGCTGCGCGAGCTCGCCGAGGAGATCGGGACCGCGGACGCCACGATCGTCGGCGAGCATCCCGACTGGCTCTCCTACGATCTGCCGCCACACCTCCTCGGCACCGCGCTTCGCGGCCGGTTCCGGGGACAGCGGCAGCGCTGGTTCGCGCTGCGCTTCGGAGGCACCGACGACGACATCCGGCTGGACGGCCACGCCGAGATCGAGTTCGACGACTGGCGCTGGGTTCCGCTCGCGGACCTGCTGACGCTTCCGATCGGGTTCAAGGCGCCGATCTATCGGATCCTGCAGGAGAGTTTCGCCCGGTTCGCGACCGTCGCGTGAGATGCCGGACGACACGGCCGCGGCACTCGCTCTCTTGCGAGCGCTGAACCGGTCGCTGCTCGGGAGCGACAGCGCGACCCTGGTCCTCGAACGGTGGTGCCGGGCACGCCGGCTCGCCGGCTCGGCGCGGATCCTCGCGGAACGTCTTGATGGGGCGGAGCGGGCGCCGGAGCCAGCCCAGCGACACCGTCTCCGGGTCGGGAGCGCGGGCGGCGTGCGCCACCGCGAGGTCCGGCTCCGCTACGGACCGCTCGTGCTGTCGGAGGCCGAGAACTGGTACGTGCCGTCTCGCCTCACCGCGGCGATGAACCGTGCCCTGGAACGCTCCGACGTGTCGTTCGGACGCGCGGTGCGCGCGCTCTGCTTCCGCCGTCACACCGTCTCGGCCGAGCTGCTCTGGCGCCCGGACCTGGCGCCGGACGCGGCGGCGGCATCGAAGCCGCCTCGCCACGTCCTGCGCCATCGGGCTGTGCTGGTGCGTCCCGACGGTCTCCCGTTCAGCGAGGTGCTGGAGACCTATACCGCCGCCGTCCT
>CAXUBX010000130.1:0-6401 GCA_964249405.1 uncultured Acetobacteraceae bacterium
GCGCGCCCAGACCCGCATTCGATCGACATTGCTGGGGGTCCAGGCGCCCAGCGCCTGGTGGGGTGCGGGGTGAAACCCCGCGTTTTCTAGGGCGCGCGCCGGTCGCGCGCCGGCCCCCGCGCGCTGGGCGGGAGCGTGACGGTCCAACCATGCGGCCAGATCCGGATCGCGTGGGATGGATCGCGCTGCCAGGCGCGCACCTCGTCTCGCCAGGCGGGGCCGTTCCGGATGCCTCGCAGCGTCGCGAAGTATGTTCCGGCACCGACCACGATCAGCCAGAGAACCGCGACCCAGGCGGCACGTGCGACACCCCGCGAGCCGGTCGCCGCGAACGCCAGGATCGCGAGACTGAGCAGCGCCTGTGGCACGAAGATGTAGCGCTCGCCGGACTGGGCCCCGATCAGGATGGCCGTCCCGCCGATGGCGCCGTAATAGGCGGCGAGCGCGGTGAGCCCGGCGGCGGCCAGCAGCCAGCGGCACGCAGCCGCCCGCGGCGAGCGCAGCGACAGGACGGCGAGGGGCACGAACACCGCCACCGGCAGCAGCACCGCCCAGACCGGAACAGAGTTCGACGCGAGCTGGCGCCGGACCTCGCCGCCGGCCAGGTAGGCCACCTTCAGCCCGAACAACGGCTCGACGACGTGGCGGATCGAGACCACGCAGAGCAGCATGACGGGGGCGAGACGATAGGTCCGGCCCGCGAACGGCTCGACGAACAGCAGGAGCTGGATGGCGCTTCCCGCGGCCAGCGTCAGCCCTTGCAGCAGGCGGGCGCCGGACCGGTCGACCGCCGCCCGCGCCAGGAACAACGGGACCAGCACGATCCCCCCGGGACCGCAGAGCGGCGTCAATGCGAGGATCGCCAACCGCGCGAGAGCACCAGAGCCGCGGGTCGGTTCGAGAGCCAGAAGCATGCCGCAACAAAGCGTCAGCTCGAACTGGCAGTGCAGGCTCTGCAGCCAGATCTCCTCGGTTCCCGGCACCAGAAGGAGCAGCGCGACGCCCGCGATGCGGGTCCGCGGCCGACCGAGCCATTCGTCGCGGGCGGTCAGCAGCAGCAGCGGCGGCAGCAGCTGGAAGGCGAGCCCGACGGTGATGGTCAGATAGGGCGCGAGAGGCAGCGGCATCAGGAGGCGCGCGGCCAGCGTCGCGGCATTCGCGACGAGGTTCAGGTAGCCGCCATAGGAGGTGAACAGCGCCTGGAGCGGCGGCACGACCCAGGCGTTGGCGAAGAAGTTGCGGCCTTCCTCCGCCCAGAACCGACCCTTGAGCACGATCTCCGGCATCCGGACGAGCACCAGGACGGCGAACAGGACGAGGAGCAGAGCGCGCGAGAGCCGGGACCACCGTTCCTTCGCAGCGGCTGGGGTCATGGAACTCCGTCGGTCGCTCGGGTGATGGCGGGCCGACGCAAGGTCGAAGGATGGCGTCGCAGAACGGGCGCCGGCATCGCGGTTCGGGCTATGCCCGTGCGGCTCGAGACCGGCCGCCCCCTTTCGCGGTGCCCGGTTCCGAGCGCGCCCCGGTGCTGGCTCGCCGCTCGTCGGGGTCGGCCGGCTCGACCCGTGGCAGCGCAGAGTGCAGGGTCGAGAGGGCTACGGCAGCGTATTGCCCGTGCCGCCTTCGCCGCCGGCGGTGCCGTTCAGGCCGCCGGTTCCGGAGTTGCCGCCGAGCAGGCCGGCCGGGTTGTAGCGTCCGACGTTGCCGATGACCTGCTGGAGGAACGTCGCCTGGCTGCCCGGAGAAGGCGTTGCCCCACCGGCCATCGCGACATGGACGGCGTCCTTGCCGGTCACTCGACGGATCGTGCGAAGCGTCCCGTTGTTGTCGAACCGGAGCACCAGCACCTGCTGGCGGTCGACCTTCGGGTAAGCCGCGATGACCGGCTCCGTCGTCTCGCCGATATACAGCCACGTGTTGTCGTCGAACGTGTCGTGGCTGGTCGGCGATCCGAGCAGCGACGTCGCGTCCGCCTTGGACGACGTTCCAGGGACCAGTTGCGAGTATTCCGGTCGATCGACCATGTTGCCACGGGTGTAGCGTGACGCCTCGACATACTGGCAGCCGCCGAGTCCGAGCGCACAGAGGGCCAGGACAGCGAGCGCCGGAGGAGCGGAGGGATGTCGGGCAGGCACGGGGAGGTTTCCTCGGGAACCATCGTCCGGTGCCGGATCGTTGATCGGCTGTCAATGTCCCTGATGCCGAGGGTCCGATGCGGGTTCTGGCGGGTGCGGGGCGGCGGACCATATTCCCGCGATGGATGACGGAAGCACGATCTCGCGTCGCGCCGAGCCCGAGCTGTCCCGACCGGTCTCGCTCGACAGGATTGCCGTCCGGGGCACCTCGCTCGTCGTCGAAGCGGACGGTGCCGAGCTGGCCCCGATCGCGTCCCGCCTCGGCGTGCCGGCGGTGGGCACGGTCCGGTGCCGGTGGGCGTTCCGTGAACCGACCGGCCTCACGCAGGTCATCGATGCCGATGGCGTTCTCGACGCGGTTGTCTCGCGGATCTGCGTCGTCACGCTCGAGGCCTTCGACGAGATCGTGCATGAGGCGTTCTCGGTCCGGTTCGTTCCTGCCGGCACGGAAAGCGGCTCCGACGACGAGGATCCCGACACCCCCGACCTCCTGCCCTACGCGGGATCGTCGATCGATCTCGGGGAGGCGACGGTCGAGCAGCTGGCGCTCGCGCTCGACCCGTTCCCCCGCGCGCCCGGTGCCGTGCTCGACAGGGTGATCGGCGTGGATTCCGAAGACGGGGAGGCGGACGGCGCCAACCCGTTCGCAAGGCTCGGCGAGCGGCTCCGTCGCGACTGACGTCGTCCGGGAGCGCCCGCGGGGCGCGGCCGTTCCTGCTTGCGGGCGCCGGTGGGCTCTGATAGACGGCGCCGCTCGTTCCGGTCACGCGCCCGGTGTGTCTCCCGGGGAGCGGATCGGCGGCGTGTTCCCGTCGGCCCGGTGGAGGGGCCAGTTCCATGGCAGTCCCGAAGAGAAAGACCTCGCCCTCCCGGCGCGGCATGCGACGCAGCCACCAGGCCTTGCGCGTGGAAGCCCATGCCGAGTGCCGCAATTGCGGCGAGTTGAAGCGACCGCATCATGTCTGCGCCCAGTGCGGGCACTATGACGGCCGGGAAGTGATCGGTGCCGGCAAGGCGCTGAAGGGCACAGTCCGGGTCTGATCCGATGACGGTCCCGACCAGGTACACCGGCCGCCCGGGGATTGCGGTTCGGTGGTTCCGGCCGCGGTGACCGTCCCGTACACGCTGGCGATCGATGCGATGGGCGGCGACGACGCGCCTGGGATGGTCGTCGATGGTCTGGCGATCGCCGCAGAACGTCATCCGGACGCCCGCTTTCTCCTGGTCGGCGACGAGGCGCGGCTCGCGAGCCTCCTCGCCTCGTCGCGACGCGCGCGCGAGGCTTCGACGGTGCGTCACGCGGGCGGCATCATCACCAACGACACCAAGCCGACCGCCGCCCTCCGACTCCGCGACGCGTCGATGCGGGTTGCGATCGATGCCGTCGCCGGAGGACAGGCGGAGGGCGTCGTCTCCGCCGGCAACACGGGTGCCATGCTGGCGCTGGCGAAGATCGTGCTGCGGACGATGGGCGGGATCGACCGGCCGGCGATGGCGGCGTTGTCGCCGTCCGCGCGCGGCGACGTCATCATGCTCGACCTCGGTGCGAATCTCGCGTGCGATGCCCGCAACCTCGTCGAGTTCGCGGTGATGGGCGACGCCTTCGCGCGCGCCGTGCTCGGCCTGACCCAGCCGACGATCGGCTTGCTCAATGTCGGTTCCGAGGAGCTGAAAGGCGACGACCGGCTCCGGCGCGCAGCGGAGTTCCTGCGCGCGAGCCACGTGTCCGATCAGTTCGTCGGCTTCGTCGAGGGTCACGATATCACCGCGGGGCGGACCGACATCGTGGTGACCGACGGCTTCACCGGGAATGTCGCCTTGAAGACGGGCGAAGGCGCGATGCGGATGGTCTCCGACCTGCTGAGGCAGGTGTTCACGAGCAGCGTCACCGCGAGGCTCGGCTACGTGCTGGCGCGACCCGGTCTGGAACGGCTTCGCGAGTGGCTCGATCCGCGACGCTACAACGGCGCCGTGCTGCTGGGTCTGAACGGCGTCGTGGTGAAGTCGCACGGCGGAACCGATGCGGAAGGCTTCGCCCACGCCGTCGACGTCGCGATGGACATGGTGACGCATGGCTTCAACGAGCGGATCCGGGACGGGATCGTCCGGATCGGCACGGTCTCCGGGCCGGCGTCATCGGCGCTCGGAGGCGGCGGCGACGGGCGCGTGGCGGCGGCGACGTGAGCGGCGCCGGCGCCCGGAGGTCACGCATCGTCGGCACCGGCGGCTACCTTCCCGAGCGGATCGTCACCAACGACGAGCTGTCCCGGACGGTCGACACCTCCGACGAGTGGATCCGCGAACGCACCGGGATCGGGCAGCGCCATCGCGCCGGTCCGCAGGAGACCGCGGCCTTCATGGGGGCCGAGGCTTGCCGACGCGCCCTCGCCGATGCGGGCATCGGGGCTGCCGAGATCGATCTCGTGGTGCTCGCCACGACCACGCCGGACAATGCCTTTCCGGCCACCGCGGTCCAGGTACAGGCGCTGATCGGGGCGCATCGTGCCTTCGCCTTCGACGTGTCGGCAGCGTGTTCAGGGTTCATCTTCGCGCTCGCCGCGGCCGACAGCTTCATCCGGACCGGCGCAGCGCACTCGGCTCTCGTGGTCGGCAGCGAGGTCTATTCGCGGATCGTCGACTGGTCCGATCGTGCCACCTGCGTCCTGTTCGGCGATGGCGCCGGCGCGGTGCTGCTCCGGGCGAGCGAGGACGGGTCGGGCTCCGGCATCCTGTCCAGCCATCTGCATTCCGATGGCAGGCTCGCCGACATCCTTCATGTCGAGGGGGCGGTCGGTCGCCCGGACATGTCCCAGCACCTGATCATGCAGGGCCGCGAGGTGTTCCGTCACGCGGTGAGCAAGCTCGCCGCGGTCGTGGACGAGGCGCTCGCCGCCAACGGGCTGACGGCCGACGCGGTGGATTGGCTGGTGCCGCATCAGGCCAACCGGCGGATCATCGATGCGATGGGTCGCAAGCTCGGCCTGGGACCGGAGCGGGTGGTGGTGACCGTCGATCGTCATGCCAACACGTCGGCGGCCTCGATCCCGCTCGCGCTTGCGGAGGCAGTGCAGGATGGCCGGATAAGGGCCGGGGACCTCGTGGTTTTCGAGGCGCTGGGCGGCGGCCTGACCTGGGGTTCGACGCTGGTGCGTATGTAGAGACACACCACGTCCCAGATCGCCGGAGCAGAGACTTCGGCGCGTTGACGCTACCCGGAGCGGTTGCCTAGTTTCCGATATGAACACCATCACGCGGGCTCAGCTTGCGGAGCAGATCTACGTGCAGGTCGGGCTCTCGCGAAACGAGTCCGCCGAGCTCCTGGAGGACGTTCTCGAGCGTCTCGCCCGCGTTCTCGAACTTGGTGAAACCGTCAAGATCAGTGGCTTCGGGACCTTTTCTGTGCGTCAGAAGGGGCGTCGGGTCGGTCGAAATCCGAAGACCGGGGTGGAAGTTCCGATCCTTCCCCGCTGCGTCCTGGTGTTTCGTCCGAGCCAGGTGATGAAGGCCGAGATCAACGGAGAGCCGCCGCCGCCCGAAGACGATGCGGCAGGTCGTGAGCAGTGAGCGACCGCGCCGGCTCGCCCGACGGCAACGGGGCGGACGGCGGGAGAGCCGCCGCGGGCGCCACGGCTGATCCCGCACGCGGCCGGGCCCGCAAGGCGCCGTCGGCCTTCCGGACGATCAGCGAGGTCGCCGACGAGCTTCACATTCCGCAGCACGTTCTCCGGTTCTGGGAGACCCGGTTTCCTCAGGTCAGACCCCTCAAGCGCGGCGGCGGACGGCGCTACTACCGGCCCGACGACATCGCGTTGCTGCGCTCGATCGCGCATCTCCTCTACGTCCAGGGCTACACGATCAAGGGCGTGCAGCGCCTGCTCCGGGAAGGCAGCGGAACGCTCGCGGACGACATCCCCCCGGCGAACGAGGCGGAACGGGACGAGAGCAGCGCCGAGCGGGCCGGACTGGAAGCCATCGCGGCCGCCCCGATGCCCGACCTGCTGGAGGCGACCGGGGTCTGCGAGCAGGACTGGTCGGATGCGGGTCGGGTCTCGGGAGACCGACCGCACGGTGCCGCCTCGTCTGCGGACCCGGACGGCCTTCTGCGGGAGATCCTGGTGGAGCTCGAAACCCTGCGTTCGCTGCTCGACTGACCGGGCGGCCTCCGGCCATGGCGGCGATTGTGGCCGCAGGACGGTGCTGCTATGCAGCCGGCGAGCGGGCAGTAGCGCAGCCTGGTAGCGCATCAGTCTGGGGGACTGGGGGTCG
>CAXUBX010000131.1:0-6400 GCA_964249405.1 uncultured Acetobacteraceae bacterium
AAACATCACGGCGCGCTGTTCTTCGCAGCCGCGATCTTCCCTCGGGATTCGGTCACGGTTCACGGCAAGACACGCGACTATGCGGGACGCTTCTTCTGTCCTCGCTGCGGCTCGTCGCTGTTCGCACGCACTGCGGACGAGGTGGAGGTACACCTGGGATGTCTTGATGCTCCCGATCGACTCACCCCCAGTTACGAATGCTGGGTCGTCCGTCGGGAGACCTGGTTGCCGCCGTTTCCGCTCAGGCGGCACTATGACCGCAACCGTGACGCCACGAGCCGTCTCGAGGAATGAGTCTCCTTGCCTCCCGCCCCGATATGGCGCGTGGAAGCGGCTGAAGACACGGAACAACGTGCCGGCATTCATGTTCGTCGGTTCGGGAATGGCGTGCCGGTCAGGCAAGGCCGCCCCCGCAGCGAGGAGCGACTTATCCCCACTTGAAACGTACATCCGATTTTCAAGTTCGCGGATCCGCGACACCGAGAGGGAGGCCAGCTCCTGAAGACAGTGCCACCGTGGCCCGCCACCTCCCTTCTCCATCGCGGGGTGAAGCTCTGACCCGACTGCCCGCCCCCGACCACGTCGCGCGCTCGCCCCTCGCTCCGGGGGCGAAGCCCCCCGCGAGCCCTACAGGAGCTTCTCAGGCGTGATCGGCAGGTCGCGCACGCGCTTGCCGGTCGCGTTGAACACCGCGTTGGCGACCGCGGCGCCGGTCCCGGTGATGCCGATCTCGCCGATGCCACGCGCACCCATCGGGGCGTGCGGGTCCGGGATGTCGTTCCACATCACCTCGATCGCCGGGACATCCATGTGCACCGGGAGATGATACTCGGCCAGGCTCGGGTTCATGATGCGCCCGTTGCGCTCGTCGAACTGGGTCTCCTCCATCAGCGCCAGGCCGAGGCCCATGATGATGCCGCCGCGGAACTGGCTCGACGCCGTCTTCGCGTTGAGGATCCGTCCGCAGTCGAACGAGCCGAGAAAGCGGCTGACGCGGGTCTCGCCGGTGACCGCGTTGACGCGCGCCTCGCAGAACATCGCGCCGTGCGAGTGCATCGACCAGTGCTGCGCCTCGAACGGCATCGGGGCCTCGCCCACGACGACCACCGACTCCCGCCCGGCGCGCGAGAGGATGGAGGCGTAGCTCTCGTGGCACGCGGGATCGTCGAGCTTGGCCAGGCCGGCCTCGAGACCTCCGACCTCGTCCGGCTTGAGGCCGGCGAGCGGCGAGTCGTTGCCGGCGAGCTTGAGGAGCTCGGTGACGAGCGCGCGCTGGGCGGCCGACACCGCCGCGCCGATCGAGGCGGTCTGCTGCGAACCGCCGGCGAGAACCAGGCCGGGAAACAGCGAATCGCCGTAGAGGACGCTGACCTGCTCCATCGGCAGACCGAGCCGCTCGGCGGTGACCTGGGTGTGGGCGGTCGCGGTGCCCATGCCCATCTCGTGCGCCGCGATCTCCACCGCGGCGCGCGCGTCGCGGTGGAGCGTGATGCGGGCCGCGCCGCCGGGCATGCGGTAGTACGGGTAGGTGGCGGTGGCGCAGCCGAGGCCGACCAGCCATTCGCCCTCGCGGCGGAGGCCGGGGCGACCGCGCTGATCCCAGCCGAAACGCTCGGCGCCGGCACGCCAGGCCGCGACGATGTCGCGCTGCGAGAAGGCGACCGCCGTGGTGGGGTCGCGTTCGGGCTCGTTGCGGATCCTGAGCTCCACCGGATCGACGCCGAGCTGCTCGGCGAGCTCGTCGATCGCGCATTCGAGGCCGAACGTCCCGACCGCCTCGCCCGGCGCCCGCATGAAGGTGGTGGCGATGGTGTCGAGACGGACCACCTCGACGTCGAGCTTGAAGCTCTCCGCGGCGTAGGCGCTCCTCGTGCCGACGATGAACGGCTCGGGCATCGCGTTGTGCGGCGTCATCGCGACCGTCCCGGTGTGGATGATCGCCTTGAAGCGGCCGTCCGCCTCCGCGGCGATCGCGACCCGCTGCTCGGTCTGTCCGCGGCCGCCGACGACCCGGTAGACGCCCTCGCGCGAGAGGGCGATGCGCACCGGACGACCGGCGAGCCGCGAGGCCGCGGCGGCGAGGATCTGGTGCTGCCAGAGGGTCTTGCTGCCGAACCCGCCGCCGACATAGGGCGAGGTGACGCGCACCTGACCCTCGTCGATGCCGAACACCTGCGCGATCGACCACGCGGTGTGCGAGACGCACTGCGTGGCGTCGTGCATGCGGAGCGTGTCGCCGTCCCAGGACAGCGTCGCGGCGTGCGGCTCGATCGCGTTGTGCGAGTGGCGCGGCGTCGTGTAGGTCGCGTCGGCCTTGAACGGAGCGGTCGCGAGCGCGGCCTCGGCGTCGCCGATCACGACCTGGAGCTTCTCGCCCATGAACTCGGCGGTCTCGGTCCCCGCCGCCCGGGCCGCGGCGAAGCCGGTCATCGCGGGCTCGGCGTCGTAGCCGACGCGGATCAGCCGCTTCGCGTGGTCCGCCTGCTCCTGGGTTGCCGCGAGCACCACGGCGACGGGCTGTCCGTTCCACGAGACGCGCTCGTCCTGCATCACCGGGATGTTGTCGCCGGCGCACGCCTTCCCGGCGGTTCCGAACAGCGGCGGCGTCTTCATCCGCGGCGCGTTCCGGTGGGTCATCACCAGGACCACGCCGGGTGCCGCCTCGGCCTCCGCGGTGTCGATCGAGGTGATGCGGCCCTTGGCGATCGTGCTGTGGAGCACGGCGGCGTAGGCCATGTCCTCGAGCGGGAACTCGGCCGCGAAGCGGGCGGCGCCGCGCACCTTGAGCGGTCCGTCGAGGCGCGAGACCGGAGCGCCGATCAGGCCGTGCTTGTGGGTGATCAGCGGGTCGGGCCGACCGCCCGGCATCCAGCCGTCGGGCGCGAGCTGCACCGCCTTCTTCATCGCGGCCTGCGCCGCGTCCTTGATCACGCTCATGAATGGGATCCCGTGAGTTCACCGAGCACGGCGGCGATCACGCGTCGCGCGAGCTCGATCTTGTAGGCGTTGTCGCGGAGCGGGACCGCGTCCGCGAGTTCCGCGTCCGCGGCCTCGAGGAGAGCGGCGTGGGTCGCGGTCCGACCCCGCAGCGCCGCTTCGGCCTTGAAGGCGCGCCAGGGCTTGGGGGCGACGCCGCCGAGGGCGAGGCGGACATCGGTCACGGTATCGCCGTCGAGCTCGACCGCGGCGGCCACCGAGACGAGCGCGAAGGCGTAGCTCGCCCGGTCGCGCACCTTGCGATAGGTCGAGCGCGCGGCGAAGGGCATGGCGGGGATCGAGATCGCGGTGATCAGCTCGCCCGGGGCGAGCACGGTCTCGATCTCCGGGGTTCCGGCCGGGAGCGTGTGCAGGTCGGCGAGCGGGACCGACCGTTCGCCCGAGGCGCCGCGGAGATGCACGACGGCGTCGAGGGCGGCGAGCGCCACGCACATGTCGGAAGGATGCGTGGCGACGCAGGCGGGCGAGGCGCCCAGGATGGCGTGGTTGCGGTTGAAGCCGTCGATCGCGTCGCAGCCTTCGCCGGGGTGGCGTTTGTTGCAGCGGGACGCGTCGTCGTAGAAATAGGTGCAGCGGGTGCGCTGCAGGATGTTGCCGCCGACGGTCGCCATGTTGCGGATCTGCGCCGAGGCGCCGGCGACGATCGCGCGTGACAGCAGGGGAAAGCGGGTGCGGACGGCGCGGTGTTCCGCGAGCGTCGTGTTGCGCACGGCGCCGCCGATCAGCAGGCCGCCGTCGTCGCCCTCGGAGATCGTGTCGGACAGGGCGGTGACGTCGACGAGCGCGGAAGGCGCCTCGATGGTCTCGCGCATCAGGTCGACGAGATTGGTGCCGCCGCCGAGATAGCGGGCGGAGACGCCGCCGCCGAGGCGGACGGCTTCGGCGGGGTCGGTGGCGCGGGCGTAGGTGAACGGGATCATTCCGCGGCCTCCGCGTAGGTGGAGGAGACGGCGTCGACGATGCCGTTGTAGGCGCCGCAGCGGCACAGATTGCCGCTCATGCGCTCGCGGATCTCGTCCCGGGTGAGGGCGATCGCCTCGGAGGCGAGGTCGGCGGTCACGTGGCTGGGTGAGCCGCGGCGGACCTCCTCGATCATGCCGACCGCCGAGCAGATCTGGCCGGGCGTGCAGTAGCCGCACTGGAAGCCGTCATGCTCGACGAAGGCGGCCTGGAGCGGGTTCAGCCCCGCGTCCGACAGGCCTTCGATCGTGGTGACCGACCGTCCCTCGTACTGGACCGCCAGGGCGAGGCAGGAGAGGACGCGGGTGCCGTCGACCAGCACCGTGCAGGCGCCGCACGCGCCCTGGTTGCAGCCCTTCTTCGTTCCGGTGAGATGCAGGTGCTCGCGAAGAAGGTCGAGCAGCGAGGTGCGCGGATCGTCCGGCAGCGCTGCGTCGGAGCCGTTGATGCGGATGGTCATGGCGGGCTGCTCCGGTCGTTCAGCGGCCGGCGCCTGACTGGCCGCCCGCTGAACCCAGCTTGCGGCCATCGTGTCACGTCGACAAGCCGGGCGAGCCGGCGTCGGGAGACCCGGGCGCGCCGACGCTCGCGCTCGGCCACCGGCGCCACCACATTGGGGGACCCACACATTTCCGGGATGAACCAGCGTGCCCTTCAAGCCGAACTTCAACCATCAGCGTGCCGAGCGGGATCGCCTGAAGAAGGCGTCGAAGGAGGCGAAGCTGCGGGAGCGCAAGGAGCAGGCCGCGCTTCGCAAGGCGGCCGGGGCGGCCGATCCGCAACCCGACGACCAGGTCCAGGGCTCGGGGGAAGAGCTGCCGTAGCCCGACGAGGCCGAGAGCCGGCCGTCCGTTCCGAAGCGCTTGCCCGGAGAAGCGGACGGTCGGATCCTCGTGTCGCCCGGCGCCCTCGGGCGACGCTGACCGGTCAGACGGAGCCGCCCCCGATCATGTCCCGAAGCCGGTGGACCGCGACAGCGTCTCCCAGGCGGCGAGCTCCGCCTTCATGCCTTCGAGCTTCTGTTCGACCAGCCCGAGCGCATCCTCGCCCAGGAACAATCGCACGGGCGGATGCTCCGCCTCGATCAAGTCGAGGAGCGCCCGCGCGGCCATCGCTGGATCGCCCGGCTGATTGCCGCTCTTGGCCTGTCGCGCGGCGCGGATCGGGTCCATCACGGGATCGTAGTCGGCGATGCTGCGGGGTGTCCGGTCCATCGACCGCCCGGCCCAGTCGGTGCGGAACTGGCCGGGCGCGAGCGCGGTCACCCGGATCCCGAAGCCTGCCACCTCCTTGCCGAGCGCTTCCGAGATGCCCTCGAGAGCGAACTTGCTGCCGCAGTAGAAGCTGATCCCCGGCATGGTGATGAAGCCGCCCATCGAGGTGACGTTGACGATGTGGCCACGGCGCCGCTCGCGCATGCCGGGCAGCACCGCCTTCGCCATCGCGACCGGACCGAACACGTTGGCCGCGAACTGACGCTGGAGATCGTCCATCGACGATTCCTCCAGCACACCCTCATGGCCATACCCGGCATTGTTCACCAGCACGTCGATCGGACCAGCGCGTCGCTCGGCGTCGGCCACCGCGGCCGGGATCGCGTCGAACTCGGTCACGTCGAGCACCAGCGGGTGCGAACGACCGGGTGCGAGCGCGGCAAACGCCTCGGCGTCACCGTCCCGCCGTACGGTGCCGACCACGCGATGGCCGGCCTCCAGCATGCCTTCGGCGAAGGCTCGCCCCAGACCTGAGCTGACACCGGTGATGAGGACGGTTCGAGAGGCGGCAGCCGCCATGGTCCAAGCTCCACGAGTGCGATGATCTATATCATGATATAGGTGAGACATGACGCGGAGCAAGGCCGAACGCCCGGTCGCCCCGAGAGGCGAGCCGCTTCGCCGGCGCGTGATCGACGCGGCGGAACGGCTGCTTCGCGACGGCAGAGCCGATTTCTCGATGCGCGACCTTGCCGCGGCGGCCGAGGTCAGCTTCGCGACGCCGTTCAACCAGTTCGGGAGCAAGGCGGCGATCATGCACGCTCTCTCGGAACGGCGGATCGATCTGATGGCGAAGCGCTTCGCCGAGGCGCCACCGCTTCCGGGTGCCGCCGACCGGGTGCTGCTGGCCATCGACACGGCGGTCGCGGTGATGCTCGAAGAGCCGGGGGTGAACCGGGTCGTGCTGGGGTGGATCGGCACCGCCGGGCCTGCGCCCGGACAGGTCTGGGCGCGCTCGACGGCCCTGTGGAGGCTGGCGCTCGGCGCCGGCGAGGGCCTGGCGGTAGATCGGCGCGAACACGCCCTGAACCGCCTGCCGGGCCAGCTCGCCTTCGCCTTCCGCGGCGTGCTGTCCTTCTGGACCGCCGGCGAACTGCCGGACCAACAGCTTGGCCCGAGCGCGCGGGAGATCGCGACCACCTTGCTGCTCGGCTTTGCCGGACAGCAGC
>CAXUBX010000132.1:0-2118 GCA_964249405.1 uncultured Acetobacteraceae bacterium
GCGCGGGATCGGCCTCGATGATCGCGAGGGCGGCGGCGGCGGCGGCGGCGTGGGCGGGCGAGAGCGCGGTCGCGTAGACGTAGGTGCGGGCGCGGGCGTGCAGCAGCGAGACCACCGCGGCGGTGGCGCAGAGATAGCCGCCGGCGCTGCCCGCGGCCTTCGAGAGCGTGCCGAGCTGGAGCGGCACGTCGGCGGCGGCGAGGCCGGCCGCGCGGACGCCGCCCCTCCCCTCGCCGAGCACGCCGAGCCCGTGCGCGTCGTCGGTGAGCAGCCAGGCGTCGTGCCGCCGGGCGAGGGCGGCGATCGCGGCGAGCGGGGCGCGGTCGCCGTCCATCGAGAACACGGTCTCGGTGACCACGAGGCAGCGGGGATGGGCCGCGCGACGGGCGTCGAGCAGGGCCGCGAGATCGGCCGGGTCGTTGTGGCCGAACCGGAGCAGGGTCGCCCCCGAGAGACGGGCACCGGAGAGGAGGGAGGAGTGCGAGAGCCGGTCCGCGAGCACGAGATCGCCGGCGGTGACCAGCGCGGGGATCACGCCGATCGCCGCCAGCGTCCCGGCGCCGAACACGAGGGCGGCCTCGGTTCCCTTGAGGCGGGCGAGGCGGGCTTCGAGGGCGGCGAGCGGCGCCGATTGGCCGGTCACGAGGGGCGACGCGGCGGCGCCGGTGCCGGTGGTCCGGATGGCCGTCAGCGCGGCTTCGACCACGTCCGGGTGGCGGGCCAGGCCGAGCACGTCGTTGCAGGACAGCGACACGAGGGGGCGGCCCGCGGCGTCGAGGGTGGGGGCGGCGCCATCGCGGCCGAACGCGCGCGGGGCGCGGCGGCGGCTGGCGCGGTCGAGAGCGTCGAGCTTCGACGCGGCGTAATGCTGGAGGCTTTCCACGTCGCGGCTCCTGCCAGGTTCGGCACGGCGTTGTTTCCGCGTCCCGGCGATGCCACACAAGGCCCGCGTCGGGCAGGACGGGAGAGGGCGATGGACGGGATGAACGACCCCTCGGGAACCGACGTCCGTCACGACTGGACCGCGGACCGGGTGCTGGCCCTGATCGGGCTGCCGTTCGCGGAGCTGCTGTTCCGCGCCCAGGTCGTGCACCGGCGGCACTTCGATCCGACGGCGATGCAGGTCTCGACGCTGCTCTCGATCAAGACCGGCGGCTGCCCCGAGGATTGCGCCTACTGCCCGCAATCGGCGCGGCACGACGACCCGATGGCGGCGGGCAAGCTGATGGCGCTCGACGCCGTGCTGGCGGAGGCACGGGCGGCGAAGGCGGGTGGCGCCACCCGGTTCTGCATGGGGGCGGCCTGGCGGAACCCGAAGGATCACGAGCTCGAGCGCGTGTGCGCGATGGTCGAGGGCGTTCGGACGATCGGGCTCGAGACCTGCGTCACGCTCGGGATGCTGACGGGCGCGCAGGCGTCGCGGCTGGCCGCTGCGGGTCTCGACTACTACAACCACAATCTCGACACCTCCCCCGAATACTACGGCGATATCATCACGACGCGGACCTATGGGGACCGGCTGGAGACGCTCGCGCATGTCCGCGACGTCGGCATCCACGTGTGCTGCGGCGGCATCGTCGGAATGGGCGAGACGGTGGCCGACCAGGCGGGACTGCTTGCCGAGCTCGCGCGGCTGCCGCGGCATCCGGAGAGCGTGCCGATCAACATGCTGGTCAGGGTCTCGAACACGCCGCTCGCCGACGCCGAGCCGGTCGACCCGATCGACTTCGTCAGGGTGATCGCGGCCGCTCGGATCATCATGCCGCTGTCGCGCGTCCGGCTCGCGGCCGGACGCAATGCGATGAGCGACGAGACCCAGGCGCTCTGCTTCCTGGCCGGCGCCAACTCGATCTTCGCCGGACGCAAGCTCCTGGTGACGCCGAACCCCGGCGCCGACCGCGACGCCGCGCTGCTGGCACGCCTCGGGATGCGCGCGTCCGGCTGATGTCGGCCACCCCATGACGGACGACCAGCTCTGGCTTCCGTACGCCGCGATGGGGGCCGCGCTGCCGCGTCTCGTCGCCGCGCGCACCGAGGGCAGCCGGATCACGCTCGCGGACGGGCGCGTGCTGATCGATGGCATCGCCTCCTGGTGGACAGCGTGCCACGGCTACAACC
>CAXUBX010000132.1:2128-6357 GCA_964249405.1 uncultured Acetobacteraceae bacterium
TCTTCACGGGATCGAAGCTGCTGGTGACGCCGCACCCGGGCGCCGACCGCGACGCGGCGCTGTTGGCGCGGCTCGGGATGCGCGTCGCGGATTGACCGTGGCCGACGACGCGCTCTGGCTGCCCTACGCGGCGATGGGCGCGGCGCGGCCGCGTCTGGTCGCCGAGCGCACGCGAGGAAGCCGGATCACGCTCGACGACGGGCGGGTGCTGATCGACGGGGTCGCGTCGTGGTGGACCGCCTGTCACGGCTACAACGATCCGCACATCGCGGCCGCGGTGCGGGCGCAGCTCGAACGGATGCCGCACGTGATGCTGGGCGGGCTCGTGCACGAGGGCGCGCTCCGTCTGGCGTCGCGGCTGGCCGCGATGCTGCCGGGCGGTCCCGGGCACGTGTTCTTCTCGGACAGTGGCTCGGTCTCGGTCGAGGTCGCGATCAAGATCGCGCTGCAGTTCTTCCGGAACGGCGGGCAGACGGGGCGGACAAGGCTGCTGTCGTTCGTCGGCGGCTACCACGGCGACACCTTCATGACGATGTCGGTGTGCGATCCCGAGGAAGGCATGCACGCGCTGTTCCGCGGCGTGCTGCCCGAGCAGGTGATCGCGCCGTTGCCCGTGGACGAGGCGAGCACGCGACGCTTCGAGGAGCTGCTCGCGCGTCACGGGCACGAGGTCGCGGCGGTGCTGGTCGAGCCGCTGGTGCAGGGCGCGGGCGGGATGGTGATGCACGAGCCGGCGGTGCTGTCGCGGATCCGCGACAGCTGCGACGCGCACGGGGTCCTGCTGATCGCCGACGAGGTGTTCACCGGGTTCGGCCGGACGGGCACGATGTTCGCGTGCGCGGCGGCGGGGGTGGTGCCGGACATCGTCTGCCTGTCGAAGGCGCTGACGGGGGGCACGATGGCGCTCGCCGCGACGGTCGCGACGGCGCGCGTGTTCGAGGCGTTCGCTGTCGCCGATCCGGCGCGGGCGCTGATGCACGGGCCGACCTTCATGGCCAACGCGCTCGCGGTCGCCGCGGCCAATGCCTCGCTCGACCTGTTCGAGCGACACGACCGGCTCGCCGCGGTGGCGGCGATCGAGGAGCGGCTCCGGGACGGGCTGGAGCGGTGCCGCGCCGCGCCGAACGTCCGCGACGTGCGGGTGCGGGGCGCGATCGGGGTGGTGGAGCTCGCCGCGATGCCGGCGCTCGATGCGCTGAAGGCGCGCTTCGTCGCGCGCGGCCTGTTCGTGCGGCCGTTCCGGAACATCGTCTATCTCACGCCGGCGTTCACGATCGAGAGAGCGGACCTCGATGTGCTGGTGGCGGGCGTTGTCGAAATCGTGTTGGACACCGGCTAACGGAGCTTGGACGGCGGCGCATGCTCCATGGCAGTTTTACGCGATTACCGGCCGACGTTCCGATGTGATCCACCCCGACGCACCCTCCCCCCGAACGATCGATCCCCGGATCGCCGCGATCCGGCGGCTTTCGCGCGGGGGCTGCCCGATGAGCGCCCACGATCTGGCGCGTTCGACCTACGCCGACGCGGTGGCCTCGGGCGATCTCGCGACGCGCGGCGAGGCGGCGATCGCCCTCTCCTGGCTCTGCATGATGCTCGGCCAGACCGAGGAGGGGATCGCGTTCGCGCGGGTCGCGCGCGCCATCGTGTCGGCGACGGGCGACCGGAACGCCGAGGGGCGGGCGCGGGCGGCGCTGTCCTGGCTGCTGTCGCAGGTCGGCGATCCGGACGCGGTGGACGAGGCCGAGCGCGGGGTCGCGGCCGCGGACGCGGGAGGCGATCCGGCGTCGCGCTGCGTCGCCGGGATGGCGGCCGGCATCGTGTACGCGACGCTCCGCCAGTCCGGGCCAGCGCTCCGGCATCTCGGCAACGCCGCACGTCTCGCCGCGCTGGCGAACGACCCCGTGCTCGGCGGGCGGGTGGCGCTGAACCGCGGCGTGGTGCGGGCGAGGACGGCGGAGGAGCGGCCCGATCTCGGCGACGAGGCGGGTCGGCTCGGACTGGACGAGGCGGCCTCGATCACGCGAGAGGCGTTTGCCGTGGCCATGGCGGCCGGCGACGGCTGGGCCGCTCGGATCGCGCTCTGCAACCTCGCGGAGTTCCTGGCCAAGGCGGGTCGCGCGACGGACGGCTGCGCGCTGCTCGACCGGCACGATGATCTCGGCGGCGAGACCGGGGCGCCGGATCGGGCGCATCTCGACCATGCGCGGGCGCTCTGCCGGATCGCGGAGGCGCGGTTCGACGAGGCGGAAGCGGCACTTCGCCGGTGCCTCGGCCATTGCGACCAGGGAAACTGGACGGAACTTCGCGTGCTCGCGACCGCCGACCTCTCGACCGCCCTGGCCGGACAGGGCCGGTTCGAGGAGGCCTACGAGACGCATCGCCGGTTCCATTCGCTCTACCAGGCGGAGAGTGCGGACGGCGCGCAGCGACGGGCGCGGGCGATCGCGATCGAGCACGAGATGGAGGCGTTGACGCGCGATCTCGCGACCACGCGCCGGCGCGCCGAGGCGCTGGCGCGGACCAACGCGACGCTCGCGGCGCGCACCGATCTCCTGCTCCGGCACAGCCTGGAAGACAGCCTGACCGGGCTGCCGAACCGGAGGCGCCTCGACCAGGATCTGGCGGTGCTGTCGGACGCGGACGAGCCGCAGGGCGGCTACGCGATCGCGATGATCGACATCGACCACTTCAAGCGCGTGAACGACACGCTTTCGCACGAGACCGGGGACCGGGTGCTCCGGACCGTCGCGCGGCTGCTCCGCGACGAGCTTCGCGCCCCCGACGTGGTGGCCCGTTACGGCGGGGAGGAGTTCACCGCGGTGATCCGCAGCGTCGATCCGGTGCACGCGACGCTGATCGGCGAGCGCCTCCGGCTCGCGGTGCGCGATCATGCATGGGACGCGCTCGTGCCCGGGCTCAGGGTCACGGTAAGCATCGGCATCGCGCTCGACGAGGAGGACGCGGACGCACGCTCGGTGCTGGCGCTGGCCGACGCGCGGCTCCGGCTGGCCAAGGAGGCCGGGCGCGACCGCGTGGTCGCCGAAGTCCGCGCGCGCCGTCCGGACGACGCATCGCCGCGGCCGGAGATCGTCGGGCTGCACTGACCGCCGCGATGGTCGCGACGATCGCCACGGCGGCTGGCGCTTGCCCAACTCGTTGATTTACCGTAAAGGAACGGTGTCGTAACGTATAGGTCGTGTCATGGCGGTCACCGCCACCGGTGTGTTCACCGTGGCCGGCGCCTCCCTCGGAGGGCCGACCGTCAGCCTGTCGAACGACCCGTTCGGGGTGGCCCTGGCGCAGCGTTTCGCCGGGATGACCGCGTCCTACGTCTCGTCGGCCAGCGGCGTGCTGTCCTATCCGACCGGCTCGACGGTGATGACGGTGGGCGCGAACCAGGGGATCGCGTCGATCGACGGGCCGGCCGCCTCCTCTTCGCTGCTGGTCTCGGACGGCACCGCGCTCGACTATGTCGGACAGGGCGACGCGACGATCGTGTCGGGGAACGAGAACGACACGGTCACCGCCGGAAGCGGCAGCTCGGACACCATCGCCGCCGGGTCGGGGAACAACGTGATCGACGTTTCGGCGGCGGCCAACGCCTACGTCGACAGCTTCGGCAGCGACCAGGTGACCGCGGGCGACGGCCAGGACACCGTGATGGTCGAGGGCGTCGGGACGCAGACGACGATCAACGGCGGGGGCGCGGGATCCGGATCGCTGATCGTGGACGATCTGGGCAGCACCGGTACCGCGGTGAACCTCGCGGGCGGCGGCGTGCGCTACATCGGCGAAGGCGGCTCGGCCGCGATCTCCGGCGGCGCCGACACGATCTACGGTGCCTCGGGCGCCGTGGTCACGCTCACCACGAGCAGTCACGACAACGTCCTGGTCGCCAACGACCAGCGCGTGGTCGAGGGCGGATCGGTGGTGCTCGACGGACAGGCGGCATCGGGCGGCAACCAGTTCTGGGCCGGTTCTGGCAACGCGACGCTGATCGGCGGGATCGGCGCCGACACGCTGGTGGCCGGGATGGGCGCGGCGACGCTCACCGGCGGCTCGGGGGCTGCGAACATGTTCGCCTTCTTCACCGTGCAGGGCGGGAGCGCGGTGGAGGCGACGATCTCGGACTTCACCGCCGCCTCCGGGAACGCGATCGTGCTGTTCGGCTACGGGCCGTCCGGCGTCGCGGACGCGATGTCGTCGGCCGCGCAGGTCGGGTCCGA
>CAXUBX010000133.1:0-6214 GCA_964249405.1 uncultured Acetobacteraceae bacterium
GGGACGCGATGCTCGCGCTTCATCTTCATCCGCGCGGCCGGGATCACCCACATGCGATCGGGTAGGTCGATCTCTGACCAGGGTGCTGCCCTGACTTCCATCGAGCGGGCCGCGGTCAGGCAGGCGAACCGGACGGCGAGGGCGCCTATCCCGCTGGACGATGCGAGCGCGACCATGACGTCGGCGATCGTCTTCCACCGCACGGCGGCGTGGTGCTCGAGCTGCGCGACGGCCGAGCCCTTCGGCAGGATGTGCTCGAGGTGACCTCTCCAGCGGGCCGGGTTCTCGCCCTCTCGCCAGCCATGCGTCCGGGCATAGTCGAGGATGCGCTCCGTCCGCCCCCTCACTCGGTCGGCCGTCTCGTTGATGGTCGCCCAGATAGGGCGAAGGATCGCCAGGACGTCCTCGGTCGTGACCGCGTCGACCGTCTTCTCGCCGATGACGGGGAAGGCGAACCGGCGGAGAGAACTCGACCACACGAAAGCCCGCTTCGGATCGCGCCACCCGGGCGTCTGCTCTTCGATGTAGCGCGTCGCGACCGCCTCGAACGTCAGGGTCTCCCGGCGCCGCCGCTCGGCCTTCCCTGCCCTTCTATGGTCGATCGGGTCCAGACCAGCCCTGAGCTGCTTTCTGGCTGCCGTGGCTTCCTCCCGAGCCTTTGCCAGGGACAGATCTCGCACCGGACCTAAGCCCATCTCGCGGCGCTTGCCCGTCACCGGGCTGGTGAACCGAACGGCCCATCGCTTGGCCTTGCCGTCGACGATCAGCCAGAGGTTCCCCCCGTCGGCGTAGACCCCATCCTTGGCGGTCTCGACCTTGCGGGCGCTGAGCTGATTAGGGCCGAGACGGCTCACGAAAAAGGGCTCCAAACCAAGAAGGACTCACCGTCCCGCCCATCTTATTACGAGCGCTTCCCAGGCACCATCAGGCACGTCCAGGCACATACGACCGGCTAGCGTGCTGTTTCTGCTCAGAGACTTAGAGCCGTTCAGACACGTCGGGGCACGTCAGTTAGCATTCCCCGGCGGGCATCGACCCCGGACGGATCTCCGGCCGCGCCCGGTTCGGCGGAACCCGACCGTTCGGGCAGATCCACGACCCGCACGTTGAGCTCGCCTCCGTCCACCACCACGACCGGGTCGCCGACCCGGATCGTGCCGCCGGTCTCCGGGACGAGGTTCTGCCCGAACATCACGCCGCCGCGGATGTCGCGACGGAAGCGGGCGAGGGTGCGGAGCGGCTCGGATCCATCCGGCTTCATCGCCGTGTCGGGGTCGATCGTGGTCACGACGCAGCGGTCGCAGGGCTTGACCACCGCGAACACGACGTCGCCGATCCGGACGCGACGCCAACGGTCCTCGGTCCAGGGCACGGCACCATCGACAACGAGGTTCGGCCGGAACCGCGCCATCGCGACCGGGTGGACGAGCCGGCCGTTCAGGTCGTCGAGCGACGCCCGGGTGGCGAGCAGCAGCGGATAGCCGTCCGCGAAGCTGACCACGCTGCCGGGCGGCGCATAGGCGGGGTTCGCGCGGCGCGCCTCGGCGTCGTGCAGCCAGACGAGCCGGCACGCGACGCCGAGCGCGCGCGACAGGGTGTCCGATGCCTGATCGCCCGCGTCACGCGCCGCGATCGTGTCGCGCCACACCGTCACCGAACGGCAGGCGGCGTCCGGTCCCGGTTCGGCGACGTCGCACGCCGCCTCGCCCGGTGCGGCGAGAACGATCCCGTCCGGGCGCGGGACCACCCCGATCAGCGCCATCCGCGGATGGTCCCGCTGGGTCATGAACCGGTCCGACGCATCCACCACCAGCCAGCGCCGGTCGCCGGCGAGACCGCACCGCTCGACCGGCGCCGTGCCGGCCGCGATGCCCCGCAAGGACTTCACCGGGAACAGGTGGATCGATCCGAGACGCATCGTTCCTCCGGCGAACGGGCGGCCACCGCGGGGATCGCCGAGTGCCGCGCCGGTCATGGATCAGTGGCGCGGCAGCGCGGGCGGTGCCGCCGCGGGGACCTGCCCCGCCGGCCCGGCGAGGCGAAGCCGGACGAGGCTCAGGATCGCGGCGATCCCGGCCAGCGATGCCGCCACCACGAGGGATGCATGCGGTCCGGCCCCGGAGAGGGTGCGGAACAGCACCGCGCCGGTCGAAGCGCCGGCGGTCTGGCCGGTGAGCCGCGCGGTCGCCAGCATGCCGCTGGCCGCCCCCGACCGCGCGCGCGGCGCGGACTGGAGAAGCGCCCGGTTGTTGGGTGACTGGAACAGTCCGAACCCTGCCCCGCAGAGCGCCATGCGCCACGCGATCGCGGCCGATCCGGGCGCGTCGCCCATCGTCCCGAGCAGCAAGAGACCGGTCGCGAGGAGAGCGAGTCCGGCACCGCCGAGGATCGCCGCCGGAAAGCGATCCGACAGACGCCCGGCGAGCGGCGCCGCGAAGGCGGTCGCGATCGGCCACGGCGTGATCAGCAGACCGGTCGCGACGGCGCCGCGACCGGTCTGCTGGAACAGGAACGGAAGCGCCACGAAGGCGAGGCCCTGGGTGGCGAACGACACGATCGAGGTCGCGACCGACCCCGCGAACAACCCGTTGCGGAGAAGATCGACCGGGAACATTGGCCTCGCCTCGGCACGCTCGCGGACGATGAGGAGGGCGAGCGCGAGCACGCCGGCCGCGAGCATCGCGGGGCCGGGCCAGGCCCCGCCATCGCCGCGCCGCGACACCCATTCGGCTCCGACGAAGACGAGCACGAACGAAACCGCGTTGAGCGACGCGCTCGCGAGGTCGAAGGGCCGCTCGCCCCGTTCGGACCAGGGAAGATGACGCAGGCCGAACGCGAGTGCCGCGAGCCCGGTCGGCACGTTCACGAGGAACAGGAACGGCCAGGGTGCGACGGCGAGGATCGCCGACGCGACCGTGGGTCCCGCCGCCGCCGAGATCGCCACCGCCAGGGCGACCAGGCCGATCGCACGCCCGAGCATGGCCTGCGGGAAGATGGTCCGGACCAGCGCGCCGTTCACGCTCATGATCCCGGCCGCGCCGAAGCCCTGCACGACGCGGCAGGCCACGAGGGCGTCGAGCGAACGCGACGAGGCGCACCCGATCGAGGCCGCCACGAAGACGACGAGGCTCGGAAGGTAGACGCGCCGATAGGCGATCCGCTCGCCGAGCGAGGCGAGCGGCAGGAGAAGCGCCACGATCGAGAGCTGGTAGGCGTTTACCACCCAGACCGTCTCGCCGGCGCCGGCGTGCATGACGCGCGCGAAGGTCGGCAGCGCGACGTTGGCGATCGCGCCGTCGAGCACGGCCAGCACGATGCCGAACGCGACCGCGATCATCGCGCCGACGCGCTCGCCCTCCGGCAGACCGTCCGGGTGCACGATCTTCGTCACGGACCGGTACACTCAGCCCGTTTCGGTGACGACGAGGACCAGCGGGACGTCGTCGAAGACCGTCTCGATCGCGAGGCGTCCGTCTCCCTCCACCGTGTGGCTGACCTCCGGTGATCGCCCGGTGAGCGGGTCGAGGGCCGTGACGCTGCCGATCGCGCGGCTGAGCCCGGCGATCCGGAGTGTCGCCGGGACGGGCGCCATCGTGTCGCGCATGTCGAGCCCGATGAACCAGGCGATGAAGGCGGTGCGCCGCGGCGTCACCGCCACCGGCGCCAGCACGAAATCGTCGCCGCGCACCATGTCGGGACAGTTCGGCGTGCCGTTGCCCGCGAACAGGCGCGCCGGCGGCCGACCGGTCCGCAACGCGAGCGCGTGGTCGAAACGCCTCGGCGCCGCGGCCGCCGCGGCGCCCGGCGTCCGCATGAAGTCGAGCGCGCGCCGCAGCGCCACCAGCGGCAGCGTCGGCGTGGTCGGCGCCTCGGGCGGCACCAGCGAGAAGAAGTCGAGCGCGCCGACGCCACGGAACAGGTAGAGGCGCTCGACCCCGATCGCGAGATTGAAGAACAGGGCGCGGAGCGTTCCCTTCGCGACGAGCCGCGTCCGGGCCGATGGATCGCTGACGCCCACCGCGTTGGCGGCGGTGCCGATCTCGGTCATCCAGACCGTCACGGGGGAGACCGTCCCGCCTGCCCTTCTCGCGTCCACGCCGTGCATCACGCCGCCGAAATCGTTCGGCGTGGTGGCGATGTCACGGGCGAGCGTGAAGGGCGAGATCGCGGTCGAGAACCATTCGTGCGCGTACATCGTGTAGCGCGGAACGAAGCTGGTCGGCTGGCCGAAGCGGTCGAGCCCGCCCTTGCCGCCGTCGGCGGCCGGGTAGGACTGAGGCGTCGGATAGGGATGCTTCGTCAGCGCGCTCACGCGGGCCGGCTCGCGGGACGAGGCGGGCTGCGGCGTCACGGACGCGAAGCCGTCGGCCACCCGGACGCCGCGGAACGCCTCGCCGCCCGCCGCGACCGCCGTCGCCGTCTCGGCCACCAGGGCCGGGATGATGGCCGGCTCACCGTTCTGCTCGGGTCTCGGACCTTTCGGCGGGTCGTAGTAGTTGTTGATGTCGAGGAACTCGGAACCGAACGTCACCTCGTTCCAGACCTCGAGGTCGAAGCCGCGGTCGGACGCCCCGGCGGTCCCGAGCAGCCCGGTCATGAAGCGACCGACCGCGCCCACATAGTCGCGCCAGCCACGCATCGAGGCGTCGTACTCCGGGGTGCCGGGCGCGCCGAACGGCGGATGAGCGAGGGTGTCGATGACGAGGAGGCTGCCTTGCGGAAGCGCGGCCGGCAGCGGGCGCGACAGCCGTACCGTCCTGCCGTCCAGGCCCGTGAACAGCACGGCGCACATCACCCGCGACGGCACGATGTAGTTGCCGACCGGGCTGGCGCTGCCGGGCGGCCACCAGGCGGTGAGACCCGAGCGGCCCGGAGCGAGGCCGTCGGTCGCGGCGAGCGTCAGCGTCCGGCTGCCGGCGGCGGCCGCCTCGGCCAGCCGGACGAGGCGCGTCCGGTGCGGACAGGGCGCCTGCGAGAAGGCCTGCAGCAGCACGAGCGGGCGGAGCCCGGCCGCGTGCGCGGCATGGACGAAGCGGATCAGGGCTGCCACCGGCTCCCCGTTCGGGATCAGGCCAGGGTTCTCCGTCGAGACGTCCGACCAGTTCACGCCGATCCGGACGTGCCGGAAACCGGCTTGCCGGAACATCGCGAGGCTGTCCGGGTGGTCGAGGTCGCTGTTCTGGATCCCGAGCCCGTTCTCGATCGCGTCGAGGGAGCGCGTCGCGATCATCGTCCGCCACGGCTGCAGCCAGTGGCTGTGCGAACCGGTCCAGAGCGCGGTCACCGGCGCGGGGAAGCCCTGGCCCGGCGCCGGCCCGGCCGCTCCGGCGCCGGGCTCGACACCGAGCGTCGCGAGGGCGGCCGAGGCGGCCGACGCCTTGCCGAGTGCGCGCCTCCGCGTCACCAGCCTCCGCATCAGAACACCGCGATCAGGGTGACGCCGCCGATCATCATCAGCGCCCCCAGGGCGCGCATGACGCCGAGCCGGTGGACCTCGAAGCCGACCACGCCGAAATTGTCGAGGAGCACCGAGCAGACGATCGTGGCCGTGACCACGATCCCGTTGTAGGGCGCGGCCCCGAGGCTGCCCGCGAACAGCACCGTGGTGAGGATCGGCACCGCGGCGATCGCCGTCCCGAGCCAGGCCCACCAGGGCGTGGCCGCCATGCTCGACCACGGAGGGAACACCTCGCGGGAGACCAGCGCGGCCGCGAGCAGCACGGTCCCCGAGATCACGATCACCAGGACCGACGCCCAGAGCGGCCGCGCCAGCACCCGGTTCAGCTCGGCATTGGTGCCGGAGTGGATCGCGTTCAGGACGCCCGCGACAATCGTCGCGGCATACGGAAGGACGCTCATCGCTGCATCATGCGCGTCCTTTCGCCCGACGCGAACCCGTGCGCCGGGCCACGGCGCGGGCGTGCGCTCAGGCGGCCTGCTTCGGCGGGGGTCGGCTCTCGGCCAGCGCGCGAACCCTCGTGTTGCGATCCGAGATCGGCGCGCCATGGTGCCGCGCGAAGTGGCCGCAGCCGTCGCAAGGCGACGGCGCGTCGTCGGGTCCCGGAAGATCGCCGCGGAACAGCTGCCTTGCCGCCTGGACGCTTGGATGATTGTAGGCCTCGCGCACCGTCATCTGCCGGAGATCGGCATACTGGGCGACGTTCTGGTAGACGAGGCAGCGCGCCGCCTTGCCGTTCGAGTTCAGCACCAGCGA
>CAXUBX010000134.1:0-2044 GCA_964249405.1 uncultured Acetobacteraceae bacterium
CTCGAAAACCGTTGTGCGTGCAAGCGTACCGTGGGTTCGAATCCCACCCTCTCCGCCAAGGCGGCTTGCGCCCTGGCAAGCCCACGCGGCATCCTCGTACTCGTATGAGTGGCCTACCAAGGCGCGCCGCTGGCGAATGCCCGGCGCCGATCGGGGCCGCGACCGCCGGGAGCCACGCCTGATGAACCACCGGCGCTTGGTCGCCTTCGCCGCCCTCCTTGGAATCGTCGTCGGGCCGGCGCTCGCGGCCCCGGTCCGCTGCGCCCCGCACGGCGCCTCGGTTCCGCCCGGCGCCAACACCGGGCATCCCGACGCGCCGTTCTTCGTCGACACAGCCGGCCTCGACCTTCGGACCGCGCCGCCCACCCGCGACCCGCACAACCCCGCCTACCCGCCGGCAACCGAGCTTTCCGACGGTCGGCTTCCGGCGCCGGACCAGCGCGGCAACTTCATCATCGGCCCGACCCATGCTCCGGCGCCCGAGACCGTCGCCCATGCCGCGGTGCCGCATGGCACGATCCGCTCTTTCGTGATGACGTCCGCCGACAGCTCGATCTATCGCCCGGGCGTGGTCAGGGACGACGCCGGCGGTTGCGAGAACCAGGCGGTCGACACCGCAGTGACTGCGCCCGGTGATCCCTCGAACCTGCTCGTCCCCGAGAGCCACGCCGGACATTGGGTTCGGCAGGTCGACGTCTACGTCCCCGCAGAGCTTCCCCGCGGCGAGCCCGCGCCATTCATCGTCTTCGGCGACGGCAGTCCCGCCGGCTTCTTCCACGAACGCATGCTGTTCACCATCCTCGACAACATGATCGCGGCGCACCGCCTGCCGCCGATGGTCGCGATCGGCATCGGCGCCGGCGGCCAGGATGCGCAAGGCTCCGAGCGCGGTCGCGAATACGACACCGTCTCCGGCCTCTACGCGGAATGGGTGGAGCGCGAGGTCCTGCCCGTCGTCGAGCAGACCGCCGGCGTTCGCCTCACCACCGACCCGGACGGCCGTGTCACCATGGGCTTCAGCTCCAGCGGTTCCGCCGCCTTCACCATGGCCTGGTTCCACCCCGAGCTATACCACCGTGTTCTGGCCTACTCGCCGACGATGGTGAACCAGCAATGGCCGCACGACCCCGCGCTGCCCGGCGGCGCCTGGGAATTCCATGACCGCTGGCCCGGCCCGGCCCGGCCCGACCTCGTTGCCAACGGCAAGACCGTGGCATCTTCCGACCTGCCGCCCGAGGCGCCACTCATCCCGAACAGTCCGCGGAAGCCGATCCGCTTCTGGTTCGAATGCGGCGACCGCGATCTGTTCTACTACGTCCCCGCGATGGCCGACGGGATGCACGACTGGACGCTGGCCGACGAACGCACGGCCGCCGTGCTCGCCGCGAAGGGTTACGACTACCAGTTCGTCTTCGCCCGCAATGCCAAGCATGTCGACAACGCGGTCGAGGCGCAGACCCTGCCGGAGGCGCTCGAATGGGTCTGGAAGGGCTACGATCCCCCGCGCCCCGCGCGTGATTGAACGGCGACGGAATGCGGACACGAGGCGGTCCTCAGGGAGCCATCGACGTCTGGCCGCGTGAGCACCGGCGACGAGGGACCGCCCTGCCCACGGGGGACCCCCCGTCCGTTGTCACCTGTAATGGCACACGCGGTGATGGTGGTAGAAATGACAGACGCGGGCATGATGATGATAGGGCTGCGCGAGCGCAGCGCCCGACAGGGAGACCACGGCGGTCGCGGCAATGACGGCCGCGATGAGGAATGAGCGCATTCGAGTTCCCGTTGATGTCGTGGAAGGAAGCTTCGTAGGCGAAATGGTTCACCCCCGATAGGGGTGATTGCGCCCGGAGGTTCGCGGCGATCATCGGCTCGTCACAGGGCTGGACGACGGTGCACAGGCCTCGACGACAGATCCGCGAGACGCGAGAACTTACCCAGGAGCGGCGAGGCGCATCTGCCACAGGCAGAGGAGCGGCGTCACCGCCAGTTCCATGACCAGGCCGAACAGCATCGGCGCCGAGGGGGCGCCGGCGAGGAAGAC
>CAXUBX010000134.1:2144-6209 GCA_964249405.1 uncultured Acetobacteraceae bacterium
GCCGCCAGGCGGCGCTCGGTCCGGCTGACCCGCGCGGCGCGCCGGCTCAGCTGGGGTCGAGCCCGGCCACCGCGAGATGCGCAAGGATGCGCGCATGTGCCCTCGCACCTCGATGCAGGCAGGCGAGCTCGAACTTTTCGTTCGGCCCGTGCATGCCGTCGTCGTCGAGCCCGAACCCGACCATCAGGCTGTCTATCCCGAGCAGGCGTTGCATGGTCTCCACCACGGGGATGGATCCCCCGCAGCCGATCAGCACCGCCTCGCGCCCATACTCCTCGGCGAGGCCCTTTCTCGCTGCCTTCATGAAACCGCTGTCGGATGCGAGTTCCGTTCCGGGAGAGGCTCCGTGGTGGCGGAAGGTCACCGTCGCATCCGTCGGAAGCCGCTCGCGAACGAAGCGTTCGAACGAAGCCACGATCGCTTCGGGGTCCTGGCCGGGCACAAGCCGGAACGAGAGCTTCGCGTGCGCTTCCCGGGCGATGACCGTTTTCGCTCCTTCGCCCTGGTAGCCGCCCCAGATCCCGTTGATATCGGCGGTCGGCCGCGCCCAGAGCCGCTCCAGACCGGACAATCCTGTCTCCCCGGTCGGCGAGGACAGACCGACGCTTCCGAGAAACGCTTCTTCCCGGAAGCCGAGATCGCGCCACGCTTCGGTGATCGCGGGCTCCGGTGTGCGGAGGCCGTCGTAGAATCCCGGGATCGCGACACGCCCCGTCGCGTCGTGGAGATTGCCTAGAATGCGCGTGAGCAGATTGATCGGGTTCAGGGCCGAGCCGCCAAACATCCCTGAATGGAGGTCGGACGCGGCCCCTGAGACGGTCATCTCGACGTAGGCGAGGCCGCGCAGGCGCGTGGTGATCGCCGGTGTCTCGATGTCCCACATCCCGGTGTCGCTGATCACCGCCACCTGGCAGCCAAGCGCGCGGCCCCGTTCGGCGAGATAGGGCTCGAGATTCAAGCTCCCGATTTCCTCCTCGCCCTCGATCAGCACGGTGACGGGGCAGGGCGGTCCGCCAGCCACCTCGTGCCAGGCTCCGAGTGCCGCGAGCCAGGTCATCACCTGTCCCTTGTCGTCAACGGCGCCGCGCCCGACCAGGCGGCGGCCGCGCGGACCGTCGACGATGACCGGCTCGAACGGGGCCGTGTCCCAAGGCCCGAGCGGTTCGGCCGGCTGAACATCGTAGTGACCGTAGAACAGGACGTGCGGGGCGCGTCCGTTCCCGATGCCCGGATGGGACGCGAGAACGACCGGGTGTCCCGGCGTCTCGTCGACGGTGACGTCGTAGTCGAGCTTGCGGAGGAACCCGGCGAGGAGGTTGGCCGCCGCGATGCAGTCGGCCGCATGGGCGGGCTGTGCGCTCACGCTCGGGATGCGGAGGAGAGAGGAAAGGCGATGCTCGGTCTCGCCCTCCATGGTCCGGAGTGCGGTGAGCACGGCGTCGATCCGGTCATCGGTCATCGGCATGGATCCTCTTCGCTGGTCACGGTTCCGGGCTCGGGGCCATAGGTCCGGAGGAACATCGCGACGTTCCGGTCGACGACGGCATCGATCTCGGCATCCGTCACGTCCGGCAGGATCTGCAGGCAACGCCGCATCCAGAACCGGGTCCGGCAGAGGGCGACGAACTGTTCGGCGGCGAACGCCGGATCGTCGATGCGGAGCTTCCCGCGCCCGGATTGATGGGCGAGCCAGCGGGCCACCTCGGCGCCGCCGCGGCCTTGACCGGCGTCGTAGTAGATCTGCGCGAGATGCGGGAATTTCGGTGCCTCGGCGACCACGATCCTGTGCAGGGTCTGCGCGCCCGCGCCGAGCAGTACCCTGGTCAGTCTCACACCGATCCGTCGAAGCGTGCCGGCGATGTCCTCTTCGGCATACGCGCTCTCGAGAACCCAGGCGATCTTCTGTTGCGTCTGCCGCTCGACGTAGGCCGTGAAAAGGTCCGACTTGCTGGCGAAGTAGTTGTATAACGTGCCCTTCGAAACGCCTGCCTGCTCGGCGATCCGGGACATGCTGGCTCCCTCGTAACCGTCCTCGCTGAAGACGGCGGCGGCCCCGAGGATGATCTGGCGGCGCTTCGGACTGTCGGATTGATCGGCAACCTCGGCGGGATCGGCCATCATCGGGGGGTGTCTCTCCGGTGGTGAGGGGGCCGGCTCCCGAGTTGGACGATCCCGGAAAACCGGATAGGTTGTCAACGCTGACCGAACGGGTCGGTCAGAATCTGTGCCGTCGACCTTCGTGTCGTCGCGTTCACGGGAGCGGCGTCTTTGGCGGCATCTCCTCGCCCTCTTCGATCGTCGCCGTTGCGGGGCGTTGCGCGCGCGCTCGCGGCCCTCGCCATCACGGGGCTCACCGGTTGCGAGGTCGGTCCCGACTTCCATCGCCCTGCCGAGTGGTCGCCGAAATCGTTCACCGGGTCGCATGGCCCGACGCTGGCCAACGATGGTCGGGCGGGAAGCCTGCCCGAGCCGGCCGCGCCGGATCCGGAATGGTGGCGCATCTTCGGCGACCCCGAACTGACCGCACTCGAGGGCCAGGTCGCGGGGGAAAATCTCTCGGTCCGAGAAGCGACCTTCCGCCTGGTGGAAAGTCGCGCCCAGCTCCAGGAAAGCGCGTCGGCGCTGTACCCGCAGCTCAACGCCACCGGCTCCTACATGCGTGACAAGCTCCCGAACCGGGTCTTCCAGCGCGGGCTGCAGGAGGGGATCACGTCGGTTCCGGGCAACGGTCCGCTCTATGATGCGCTGCGCCAGGAGGCGGGCGAGATCAAGATCCCGGCGGTCGATCTGTGGCAGGACGCGATCGATGCGAGCTACGAGGTCGACCTCTGGGGTTCGGTGCGTCGACAGGTGGAATCGGCGCGAGCCACTCTCAAGCAATCCGCCGACGCGCGGCGCAGCACCCTGATCTCCGCGGAGGCCGAACTCGCGCGCGACTACGTGCAGCTCCGTGGCCTGCAGACCGAGCTCAGGATCCAGCAATCCGATCTCGAGAGCGCCCAGCAGTCGCTGCTCCTCACCGAGCAGCGTTACACGGGAGGGCTGACCACCGATCTTGACGTGCAGAACGCGGCAAGCCTCGTGGCCTCGACGCGGGCCGCGATCCCGAACGACCAGCAGCAGATCACTCAGACGATCAACGCGATCTCGCTCCTGCTCGGCGAACCACCCCAGGCACTGGCGGCGGAGCTCTCGCCGGCCGAGCCAGTGCCCCCGGTGCCACCTCGCGTGCCAGTCGGCCTGCCGTCGGCGCTGCTTCTCCGGCGACCGGACGTCCGACAGGCGGTCGACGCGCTCCACGCGGCGACCGCGGAAGTCGGTGTCGCGGTCGCGGCCTTCTATCCGCAGGTGACGCTGACCGGAAACCTGAACGAACTCTCGTTGCAGTTCCGCGACCTGTTCACCTGGCAATCCGCCGGATACGAGTTCGGTCCTTCGGTGACGCTTCCCTTGTTCGAGGGCGGCCGCCTGCGCGGACAGCTCCGCCTCAACAAGGCGCAACAGGCCGAGGCGGCGGTGAACTACGAGCAGACCGTTCTCCAGGCCTGGCACGACGTCGACAACGCGCTCACGGCCTATGGCGGCGAGCAGCTTCGTCGGGACCAGCTGTCGCTTGCGGTCGAGGCAGCCCGCAAGGCGGTGATCCTGGCGAGAGACCAGTATGCGCATGGACTGATCAATTTCCTGAACGTGCTCGATGCGGAACGGAGCTTGTTCTCCGCGGAGCAGCAGCAGGCGCAGAGCACGACGACCGTCTCGAGCAACCTGGTCCAGCTCTACACCGCGCTGGGCGGCGGCTGGGAGGAGAATTTTCCGGCGTCCGACCTGCCGGCGAGCCTCGCCGCGATCCCGGCCAGGACCACTCCGGGGATCGGCGTGAGCAGGGAAGCGCCGGCCTTTTGACGAAGGTCGCCGGCCTTCGGCGAAGGTTGGTTGACACTCCGTCGCACGTGGCATAAGTCCAACTGATGGAACGGGTGGAGGGCCGCGAGGCTGTCCCGACCCGCTCTCGTTCATTGACATTCACATCTGTATGGAAGGGATATGTTGGCGGCGCTCTGTGTC
>CAXUBX010000135.1:0-6153 GCA_964249405.1 uncultured Acetobacteraceae bacterium
TGGGTGGCGCGCCTCGGGACGGACGCGAAGGAACGGGTCACCAGACGCCCTCCCGGTGATCGGGGCCAATCGGACGGGTTATACGTATGCCACCGGGGATTGTTCCGGTTGGCAAGCGTCTGAGCTCTTGCCCGGCCGGTCCGGGACGGCCACCAGGGCGACGTGACCGCCGACCGCACGCCGCCCTGCCTCGTCGTCGCCGGCCCGACCGCCTCGGGCAAGTCGGCCCTGGCGCTGTCGGTCGCCCGGCGCTGGAACGGCACGATCATCAACGCCGACGCCATGCAGTGCTACCGCGAGCTCCGCGTGCTGACTGCCCGCCCGTCGGCCGCGGACGAGGCTCTCGTGCCACATCGCCTCTACGGGACCCGCTCCGCCGCCGACCCCGGAACCGCCGCGTCCTGGCGGCGCGACGCTCTTGCCGCCATCGCCGAGGCGCATCGGGCGGAACGCCTCCCGATCCTCTGCGGCGGGACGGGCCTCTATCTCCAGGCGCTGGTCGCGGGACTCGCCGACATTCCCGATCCGGGCGAGGAGGCGCGACGCGAGGCCCGCACCCTGCTCGAGACCGAGGGTGCCGCCGCGCTCCACGCCCGCCTCCTCGCGGTCGATCCCGCGACCGCCGCCCGCCTCCGTCCGAGCGACGGCCAGCGCCTGGCGCGCGCCTGGGAGGTGTGGCGCGGCACCGGCCGGCCGCTGGTCGCGTGGCAGCAGGCCGGTGGCGCCGGCCCGGCGCCCTGCCGCTTCGCGGTGATGCTGCTCCGGCCCACCCGCGAGGCTCTCCGCGGCGCGATCGCCGCCCGCTTCGACGCCATGCTGGACCACGGTGCCGCCGACGAGGTCGTCGCCCTGCTGGCCCTCGCACTCGATCCCGCACTCCCCGCGATGCGCGCGCACGGCGTTCCCGAGCTCGCCGCTTCCCTCCGCGGCACGCTGACGGCGGACGAGGCGCGGCGTCGCGCGATCGCCGCGACGGTCCGCTACACCCGGCGACAGGAGACCTGGTTCCGCCATCACGGCCTCGCCCCCGCCGACCGGACGCTCATTATCGAGAAGATCCTGCCGGATTCAGAGCAACAGATGGAAAGTCCCGACCGGTTTCTCGAGATGTTTGTTCACGGTCGGGGTTGACGCGCGCGAGCCGCCTCCCCTATTCCGCCCTTCCCGAAGAGACAGCGCCGAAACCCATCCCGCTCGGCGGATCGGCGGCACGAGAGACGAGAAATGGACACCGGCAACCCGGATCACGTGACGATCGACACGAGCAGCGAGGCGCCGATGACCGGCGCCGAGGTCCTGCTTCGCGTGCTTCGCGACCAGGGTGTCGAGGTCGTCTTCGGCTATCCGGGCGGCGCCGTGCTGCCGATCTACGACGCGCTCTACAAGCAGGACGCGATCGGGCACGTCCTCGTCCGTCACGAGCAGGCCGCCGTGCACGCGGCCGAAGGCTACGCGCGATCGACCGGCCGCACCGCGGTCGTTCTCGTGACCTCCGGTCCGGGCGCCACCAACGCGGTGACGGGGCTGGTCGACGCCCTGATGGACAGCGTCCCCCTGGTCTGCCTGACCGGCCAGGTGCCGACCCACCTGATCGGCAACGATGCGTTCCAGGAGGCCGACACCACCGGCATCACGCGCCCCGCGACCAAGCACAACTACCTCGTCCGCCACGGCGACGACCTCGCCCGCATCCTGCACGAGGCATTCGCGATCGCCGGCGCCGGCCGTCCCGGCCCCGTGGTGGTCGACCTGCCGAAGAACGTCATGATCGGGAGCGCGCCCTACCGTCCGGCCTCGCGCATGGCGCACCGCTCCTATCGGCCGGTCCGCGAGCCGGCGCCGGAGGCGATCGCGGACGCGGTCGCGATGATGCGCGGGGCGCGGAAGCCGATCATTTATGCCGGCGGCGGCGTGATCAATGCCGGGCCCGACGCCTCGCGGGCGCTCGCGCGGCTCGTGGACCTGACCGGGTTCCCGTGCACCAGCACGCTGATGGGGCTCGGCGCGCTGCCCGCGAGCCATCCGGGCTTCCTCGGCATGCTCGGCATGCACGGCACGGTCGAGGCCAACCTTGCGATGCACGGCTCGGACGTCATGCTCTGCGTCGGCGCCCGCTTCGACGACCGAGTGACCGGGCGCATCGACGCCTTCGCGCCCGACGCCCGCAAGATCCACATCGATATCGATCCGTCCTCGATCAACAAGAACGTCCGCGTCGACCTCCCGGTGATCGGCGATGCCGGGCGCGCGCTCGCGCTGCTGATCGAGGGATGGCAGCGGAGCGACCAGCCGACCGACCAGGACGCCCTCGACGCCTGGTGGCGACGGATCGAGGGATGGCGGGCGCGGCAATGCCTCGCCTACCGGCAGGATCCCTCGCCCGACGCGGTGATCAAGCCGCAGCACGCGATCGCCCGCCTCGACGCGCTTTGCCGTGCTTCGGGACGTGACACGTTCATCACGACCGAGGTCGGCCAGCACCAGATGTGGGCTGCGCAATATCTCGGTTTCGAGCGGCCCAATCGCTGGATGACCTCGGGCGGCCTCGGCACGATGGGCTACGGCCTTCCCGCGGCGATCGGCACCCAGGTCGCGAACCCGGACGGGCTGGTGATCGACGTCGCCGGCGAGGCCAGCATCCTGATGAACATCCAGGAACTCGGCACGGCCGCCCAATACCGGCTGCCGGTCAAGATCATGATCCTGAACAACCGCTACATGGGCATGGTGCGGCAGTGGCAGGAACTGCTGCACGGCTCGCGCTACTCGGAATCGCTCAGCATGGCGCTGCCGGATTTCGTCAAGCTGGCCGAAAGCTTCCACGCGCGCGGCCTGCGCGTCTCCCGCCTCGCCGAGCTCGACGCGACGCTGCAGGCGATGATCGACCACCCCGGCCCGGTGGTGTGCGAGGTCGCGGTCGACGAGCACGAGAACTGCTTCCCGATGATCCCGTCGGGCGCCGCCCACAACGAGATGATTCTCGGCCCGGAGGGCGATGAGGACGCGAGGCGGATCACCGACGAAGGCATGATGCTGGTGTGACCGCAGGCCGCCTCGTCCTCCTGGCCGCCGCCGCGATCACCACCGGGTCGTGTGGCGTCGCACGCGCCGGCACGCTCCGCATCTGCGCGAGCGACCTCACCGATTTCGACGACATGCCGGTGCTGTCGCTGCCGTCCGGCCTCATCTTCACCGAATGGGGCCCCGAGAGCGGCGACCTCCGCACGCTGCGCCTCGATCCCGACTACCCGCCGGCCCGCAGCACCGGACAGGCCGCGATCGTGACGGAGGCCGCAGTGACGCTCACCGCCCCGGCACCTTGCGCCGACGTCGAAGCCCGCGCCCTGGTCTCCGCCGGTCACGACTGGCGGCGGCCGACCATTCCTGCAGGCAAGTCCACCTTTCTTGCGAGCGACACGCTCGGGCCCGACGGGCCACGCGCCCTCGGCGCCGAGGAGCGCGCGCTCTACGAGATCCTGACCATGAACGTGCTCGCGGCGAGGCCGGCGACGACCATCGCCGATGCCGAAACCACCCCCTGAGAAGACGGATGGCCACCCCGCCCGCCTCCGATGTCGAGCACTCGGCCACCATCTCGGTCCTGGTCGAGAACGAGACCGGCGTCCTCGCGCGCGTCATCGGCCTGTTCTCCGGCCGCGGCTACAACATCGACAGCCTGACCGTGGCGCCGGTGGACGAGGATCGCACGATCTCGCGGATCAACATCGTCACCTCCGGCACCGAGATGATCATCGGCCAGATCAAGGCCCAGCTCGACCGTCTGGTCCCCATCCATCGCGTTGCCGACCTCACCGCCGACGGGCCGCACGTCGCGCGCGAGATGGCGCTGATCAAGGTGCGCGGACGGGGCGAGGACCGGTCGGAAGCGCTCCGCATCGCCGATGCCTTTCGCGCCCGCACCGTGGACACGACACGGGAGAGCTTCGTCTTCGAACTCACCGGCGCCACCGACAAGCTCGACGCCTTCATCGACCTGCTTCGGCCTCTCGGGCTGGTCGAGATCTCGCGCACCGGCGTCGCCGCCATCGCGCGCGGGACGCGGACACTCTAGAGATCCGAGGCGCTGCCTTAGAACCCCGCGAAGGGCCGCCGCCCTCTGCAAACCCTGACAGGACATCAGAACAATGCGTGTCTACTACGACCACGATGCGGATGTCGGGCTCATCAAGGGTCGGAAGGTCTCCGTGATCGGCTACGGCAGCCAGGGCCACGCCCACGCGCTCAACCTCAAGGACAGCGGCGTCGCCGAGCTTGCGGTCGGACTTCGCAAGGGCTCGTCCGCGACGGCCAAGGCCGAGGCGGCGGGCCTGAAGGTCATGACGCCGGCGGAGGCCGCGCGGTGGGCCGACATCATCATGGTGCTGACGCCCGACGAGGGACAGGGCGAGCTCTACGCCGAGGATCTCGGGCCGAACATGCGGCCAGGCGCGGCGCTCGCCTTCGCGCACGGTCTCAACATCCACTTCAACCTGATCGAGCCGCGCCCGGACATCGACGTCTTCATGATCGCACCGAAGGGCCCCGGCCATACCGTGCGATCCGAATACCAGCGCGGCGGCGGCGTCCCCTGCCTGATCGCGATCGCGCAGGACGCGTCGGGCAACGCGCACGATATCGCGCTCTCCTACGCCTCGGCCATCGGCGGCGGCCGCGCCGGCGTGATCGAGACGACCTTCAAGGAGGAATGCGAGACCGACCTGTTCGGCGAGCAGAGCGTGCTCTGCGGCGGCCTGGTCGAGCTCATCAAGGCGGGGTTCGAGACGCTGGTCGAAGGCGGCTACGCGCCCGAGATGGCCTACTTCGAGTGCCTCCACGAGGTGAAGCTGATCGTCGACCTCATCTACGAAGGCGGCCTCGCCAACATGAACTATTCGATCAGCAACACCGCGGAATACGGCGAATACGTCACCGGCCCCCGCATCGTGACCGCCGAGACGAAGACCGAGATGAAGCGCGTGCTGACCGACATCCAGAACGGCACCTTCACCCGCAACTGGATGCTGGAGAACCGCGTCGGCCAGACCGGCTTCAAGGCGATGCGCCGCCGCAACGCCGAGCACCAGATCGAACGCGTCGGCGAGCAGCTCCGCGCGATGATGCCCTGGATCGGCAAGAACGCGCTGGTCGACCGCTCACGGAACTGAGCGGGGGTGATCATGGCGATGGCCCCGCCCGGCAGCTTCGAGGTGCTGCGGATGCGTGCCGTCGCCGTCCTGCAGGATGCGCCGACGCTGATGCAGGTGCTCAGGAGCGACGAGGCACCTAATCCGGTTGACCGCCCTCCGGAGTAGGCGTTCCCTCGCTCCCGAGGCAGCGCCCGTGGAGAGCTCATGACCGGCCTGACGAACGAGAACTGGCCGATCGCGGCCGCGATGATCCAGTACGGGAACACGCTTCCCGACGGCTCCTCCGTCCAGGACCAATCCGCGGAGGGCTGGGCCGAGACGCTCCAGGACGTCGTCGATGCCGGCTTCACCGAACTCGACCCGACCGACTGCTGGATCCGCGTCGCCGATCTTTCCGCCGCCCGGCTCGACGAATTCAAGACGGTGGCGGGGCAGATGGGCCTGACCGTCCCGGCGATCTCCACCTCGCGGAAGTCCATCATCGATCCCGAGGACGGCGAGCACTGGATGAGCTACCACCACCGGCTGCTCGATGCGGCCGTCGCCCTCGGGGCGCGCCACGCGAATTTCGGCTTCTTCGGTCCGCTGACGCCGGCCCAGCAGCAGGTGCCGTGGTTCTGGACCCAGCCCGGCGTGATCAATCCCGACGATCCGGCCGTCTACAGGCGCGCCGTCGAAGGCATCCGCGAGCTCGCGGGACACGCCGAGGCGAACGGTCTCGACATCGCGATGGAGCTCTACGAGGACACCTATGTCGGCACCGCCGACCGTGCCGTGCAGTTCATCCGCGATGTCGACCACCCCGCGGTCGGGATCAATCCCGACATGGGCAACCTCGTCCGCCTCCATCGTCCGATGGAGTCGTGGCGATCGATGATGGAGAAGATGGCGCCCTACGTGCGCTACTGGCACTGCAAGAACTATCTCCGGATCGAGGACCAGGAGAAGGGCCTCTATCTCAGCGCGCCGGCGCCGCTCGAGACCGGCATCATCTCGTATCGCGTCG